>NZ_JARANT010000020.1 GCF_029889805.1 Halorubrum sp. Boch-26
GCCGCACGGGCGAGATCTGGGCGGCGGACCACTACGCCATCGAGCCGGACGTCATCGCGGCCGCGAAGGCGTTACGGGTCGGCGCGACGATCTCCCGGTCGGAGCTGTTCCCGTCGGAGAAGAACCGCCTCGGCTCCACGTTCGGCGGCGGCGACCTCCTCGGCTCGATGATGGGGGCGTTCACGCTGGAGGCGATCGAGGAACACGACCTGCTGGCCAACGCGACTCGTCGGGGGCGGCAGGCGAAAGAACTCCTCCGCGACGACGCGCCCGGCACCGTCGTCGACGTCCGCGGCAAGGGGCTGATGCTCGCGGTGGAGTTCGACACGCCGGAGCGTCGCTCCGCGGTCGTCGAGGCCGCCCTCGACCGCGGGCTCCTGACGCTCGGCTGCGGGAAGAAGACGATCAGACTCTTACCGCCGCTCGACGCCACCGAACGCGAGATCGCGCTCGGAACCGGGATATTCCTCGACGCGATCGACGCCGTGAGCGCGAGCGCGGCGGCGAACTGACGGGCTGGAACCGGCAGGCGGGCTTCGCTGAAATCCTCCGCCGGTGAGACGTCCCGGCCCGTTTCGATTCGTGCGAGGGACTCGCGCGTCGATCCGCCCTCCGATTTATTCGGCATCTCCGAAAAACGCCGTGCGAGATACGGAGGGCGCAGTCGGGACGACGGGCGCGTCCGTTTCGCGTTGACGTCGCTCGGCTCTCCTCCGACTCGCGACCGCTATTCAGACCGGGAAGCGAGATATCAGGAGCGCAGCCACGCCAGCAGGCGGGCGGCCGGGCTGGTCACCGCCTTGAGGTCTTCGGGTCGCGGGTTGTCTTTCAGTCGCTCGGGTCCGCTTTCGCGGTTCGTCTTATTAATATCCATTACGGTCAACGATTAGACCTACATACGGATAAGAAATTTGAATTCTTAATATATTCTCTCAGAAAGTACATTATATATTGATTTAATCATCACTATTTTTGAAGAACAGACGCACGACAGAGGAGCGCGGCGGCTACAGAGGGTGGGAACGCCGGGAGAGACTCGCTCGGCTTCGATGAGCGGTCCCCGTCAGCGATCGACCGCTCGGCGACGTCGCCGGCCGTCACGCGCGGCGCGTCTTCCCCGCCGCCCGCGTCGCGGCGGTCGGGTCCCCCTCGTCATTCGGGGTTCGGACCCGCGTCCGCGGGGATCTCCGCCCGCGGAACGGGGTGGCGCCGTTCGAGGTCCCGAATCGCGCCGACGAGCACGTCCACGCCGTGCCGGAGGCTCCGCTCGTCGACGTCAAACGTCGGCGTGTGATGGCTCGTCGGGTGGTCGGTGCCGACGATGAGGTACGTCGCCAGCCCGCCCTCCTCTTGCACGCGCTCCATCAGGAACGTCGCGTCCTCGCTCGCGCCGAAGTCCGCCGCCGGGATCACGGTGTCGACGCCGTCGACGTCCTCGGCGATCTCGGTCACCAGCGCCTGCAGCTCCGGGTCGCTGTCCGCGCGCGGCGACTCGCTCACCACGTCGACGGTCCCGCGACAGCCGTGCATCGTCGCCGCGGCGCGCACGGTGGTCTCGAACCGCTCTTTCATGTACTCCATCAGCTCGGTCGTCTCGCCGCGCGCCTCGGCCTCCATCTCCGCGCGCTCGGCGATGACGTTGCTCGCGGTGCCCGCCTGGGCCCAGCCGACGTTGACCCGCGTCATCCCGTCGGCGTGCCGGGCGATGCCGTACGCGTTGACGATCGCCGTCCCCATCGCCTGCATCGCGTTGTCGCCCTCGTTCGGCGCCTTCCCGGCGTGTGCAGAGGTCCCCTCGATCGTCGCGTCCAAGTGCGCCATCGCCAGGGGCTTCTCGATTCCCGCGACCACCTCGCCCGTCGGGTGATCGAGCCCGACGTGGACGGCGAGCAGGTAGTCGAGGTCGTCCGCGAACCGGCTCTCGGCCATCGGGTGCCCGCCGCCGCCGGTCTCCTCGGCCGGCTGAAAGAAGACGACCAGCCGCCCGGCGAAGTCGCTCTCGGCGATCGCTTCCAGCACGGCGAGCCCCCACGTCATGTGGACGTCGTGACCGCAGGCGTGCATCGTCCCGTCGATCTCGGAGCGGTACCCCTCGTCGACGGGGTCGTGGTCGGGGTCGGTCGACTCCTCGATGAACAGCCCGTCGATGTCGACGCGGAGCCCGATTGACGGGCCCTCGCCCCGGTCAAGCACGGCGACGCAGCCGGTGTTCCCGCCGGTCATGCGGTCGAGCAGCTCCGCGTCCGCGCCGCGGTCGCGGGCGCGCTCGATCCACGGAGTGAGGTCCGCTTCGGGGACGGCCATGCGGTCGGCCGGGTCGTACGCGTCCGGGCCGATCGCGAGCTCGTCGACGCCGATCGCCCGGATCTCCTCGGCGAGCGTCGCCGTCGTGAGGAACTCGCGCCACGCCGGCTCCGGGTGGCGGTGGAATCGTCGGCGGACGCTGGCGAGCCGATCGCGGATCGGTTCGTTCATGCGAGTGGCTCTCTCACTCGACCGTCTTAAGCGTAGCTGATTGTACACAATTGTCGTGTACGTAGGGTACACAAAAAGCTAAGAATCCCCCTCGCGTTGATCCGTCAACGCGTCGTTTCGACGCGCCCACCGCTCATGAGCTCACACCAGACCGCCGACCCGGACGTCGTCGTGCTGCGGGAGGGAACCGAAGGACTGTCGATGGCGTCGTACGCGGACGCGCTCCGCGACCGGCTCCCGGACCGGACGGTCGCGCTCGCGCGGACGCCCGCCGAGGAGCGCGACCTCGTTCCGAAGGCCCGCGTCGTGACCGGCATCACGCTCGACGCCGACCTCCTCGAGCGCGCCGACCGGCTGGAGCTGTTCGCGTGCACCTTCGCCGGCACCGACCACGTCCCGACCGACGCGCTGCGCGAGCACGGCGTGACGGTGACGAACGCGGGCGGCATCCACGCGCCGGGGATCGCCGAGCAGTCGATCGCCAACATGCTCGTGTTCGCGCGGGACCTCCACGAGGGGTTCCGCCGGAAGGCGAACGGCGAGTGGCGCCACTTCCAGTCGCGCGAGTTCACCGACAGCACGGTCACCGTCGTGGGCCTCGGCTCGATCGGTCAGGCGGTCGTCCAGCGGCTCGCCGGGTTCGAGGTGGAGACGATCGGGATCCGCTACACGCCGGAGAAGGGCGGCCCCACGGACGAGGTGCTGGGCTTCGACGACGACGATATCCACGCGGCGTTCGCCCGGAGCGACTACGTCGTGCTCGCGTGCCCGCTGAACGATCTGACTCGCGGGATGGTCGGCGAGGCGGAGCTGGCGACCCTCCCGCCGAACGCGGTCGTCGTCAACGCGGCCCGCGGCGGGCTCGTCGACACCGACGCGCTCGTCTCTGCGCTCCAGACCGAGAGCATCCGCGGGGCCGCGCTCGACGTGACCGACCCCGAGCCGCTCCCGTCGGACCACGTCCTCTGGGACTTGGAGAACTGCCTGATCACCCCGCACACCGGCGGCCACACGCCCAAGCACTGGGACCGGCTGGCCGCCATCGTCGCGGACAACGTCGCGGCGCTCGACGCGGGCGAGGAGCTGGAGAACGCGGTGGTCACGCCGGACTAAGAGGGCCGACCGCGGAGAGCCCGGTCAGGTCGTGAACAGCTCGCGGGGGAACTCGGCCAGCGCCTCCGCACCCGTGGACGTGACGCGGAACGTCTCGCTGATCTCCATGCCGACCTCGGAGGTCCAGATGCCGGGGATCATGTGGAACGTCATGTTCTCCTTGAGGACCGTCTCGTCGTTCGGCCGGATGCTCGCGGTGTGCTCGCCCCAGTCCGGCGGGTAGCCGAGCCCCATCGAGTAGCCGATGCGGTCCTCCTTCTCGATCCCGTACTGCTCGATCGTGGACCGCCACGCCTCCTCGACGCTCTCGCAGGTGACGCCGGGCTCCGCGGCGTCGAGTGCGGCCTCCAGCCCCTCGACGACGATATCTGCGGTCTCTTGCAGTTCGGCCGGCGGGTCGCCGACGAACGTCGTCCGCGCCAGCGGCGAGTGGTAGCGGTGCCGGCAGCCCGAGAGCTCGATGATCACCGGGTCGCCCTCCTCGTACCGCCGGTCCGTCCACGTCAGGTGGGGCGTCCCCGTGTGGTCGCCCGACGGCATCAACGGGACGATCGCCGGATAGTCGCCGCCGTACTCGTCCGTTCCGTCGATCAGCTGCCGGTAGATGGCGGAGGCGACCTCGTACTCGGGGACGCCCTCCCCGACCGCGTCGAGGCCGGCGCGCATGGCGTTCTCGGAGATCCGGGCGGCCTGCCGCATGTACTCCAGCTCCCGGTCCGACTTCTCGACCCGGATCCAGCCGACGAGCAGCGTCGCGTCCGCGAACTCGGCGTCCGGGAGGTTTCCCTGCAGTCTGGTGTACGACTTCGCGGTGAAGTAGGCGGCGTCCATCTCCAGCCCGACCCGCCCGTCCGCGACGCCCAGCTCCTCGAGGACGCCGGCGACGTAATCCATCGGGTGGAGGTCGCGCGGCGACTGCACGTGGTCGTCGCTGTACGCGCGGATGCTGTCCTCGGAGAGGTGCGTCGTCGCCCGCGCGCCGTCCTCGTCCATGTCGCGGCCGATCCAGATCGGTTCGTCGCGGTCGGGCGTGACCACGACCGCCTGATGGACGTAAAACGACCAGCCGTCGTAGCCGGTCAGGTAGTTCATGTTCGCCGGGTCGGCGACGACGATCGCGTCGAGGTTCCGCTCGCGTAACCGCTCTTTCGTCCGGGCCAGCCGCCGCTCGTACTCGGCCTCGTCGAAAATGTGTTCTCGTGGCATGATAACAGGGCGTCTACGGAGGCGATCAGCCAGCAGCAGCATAAATTTATCGTGTAGATTGGAAACACATACTGTGTACGCATTGCGCCGCGGCTCCACCGTATTCGCGAAGCATCGCTTCGTCGTATCGAGGAGCGCCGCCGCGCAGAACGACCTTTCAGGACCCGAAATTCCTCTCCCATTCGTTCCTTTTGGATCGGGATTTTTGTACTGCGTTCCCGGACGATCGGACATGCTACACAGTACCGGGCCGCTGCTCTCGATCGACGTCGGCGAGCGGGCGGCGTCCGAGACGGACATCACGGCGGTTCAGGAGCGATACATCGGTGGACGGGGCGTGGCGACGCGTCTCGCGCACGAGCGGATCCCGTTCGACGCGGACCCGCTCGGCCCCGAGAACCGCGCCGTGTTCACCACCGGACCGATGCAGGCGTCCCAGATGAGCTTCACGGGGCGGACCAACTGCACCGCGCTCTCGCCGCTGACCGACGGGCTCCTCTCGTCGAACGCCGGCGGCTTCGTGTCGCGCCACCTCGCGGCGACGGGGTACGGCGCGATCGAACTGGCCGGCGCGAGCGACGAACTGGTCGCCGTCCACGTGCGCGACGACGGGGTCGAGTTCGAAGCCGTGCCGGAGCTCGCCGGAGCGACCGTCTCGGAGACGACCGCTTATCTGGAGGCCGAACGAGACGTCTCCAGCGAGCAGACGGCGGTCATCGGTCCCGCCGGCGAGCACGAGGTCCGGTTCGCGTCGGTCATGACGACCGAGGAGCGCGCGTTCGGCCGCGGCGGGCTGGGCGCGGTCCTCGGCTCGAAGAACGTCAAGGCCGTCACGTTCGGCGGCGACTCGGCGCCAGATCTCTCGATCGACGCGACCGCCGACGAGATTCACCGCGAGGCAGCCACCGAGGACCACATCATGAAAGAGCAGGGGACGGTCGCGGTGATGGACTTGGCCAACGAGATGGACGGGCTGCCGTCGTACTACTTCTCGGAGCGCTCTTTCGAGGGCGTCGAGGGGATCAACGGCGCCGCCGTCGCGGAGAAGAAGTACAAGAAGGCGACGTGCTCGGCGTGCGCGTTCGCCTGCAAGCTCCCGACCCGTGACGAGGCCCGCGGCGTGGAGACCGAGGGCCCGGAGTTCGAGGTGGCGATGGCGTTCGGCTCGAACTCCGGGGTCGACGACATCGTCGACGTGATGGAGTCGAACCGATTGTGTGACGAGTACGGGCTCGACGCGATCTCCGCGGGCAACACGATCGCCGCGTACCTCGACGCCGAAGACGAGTTCGGCAATCGCGAACTCATCTGGGAGCTCGTCGAACAGATCGCTCACCGCGACGGGGTGGGCGACCGGCTCGCGGAGGGGATCGGCCGGATACACGACGAGCTCGGCGTGGGGAACTGGTCGGTGAAGAACATGGACTTCGCGGCCCACGAGGGGCGACTCCTCCACGGGCAGGCCCTCTCGTACGCGGTCGCGAACCGCGGCGCGGACCACATGTACGCGACGTTCTACTCCGTGGAGTACCCCTTGGTCGAGGAAGAGGACGCCATGGAGCCCGCGGGGTTCGAGGGGAAGGCCGAACGGCTCGTGCAGCGCGAGGACCTGATGGCGCTCAACGACAGCGGCGTCGTCTGTAAGTTCTCCCGCGACTTCATGACGCCCGAGCGCTACGAGCTGCTGTTCGACGCCGACTTCGAGGAGCTGCTCGCGGCGGGTGCACGGACCGTGACCTTAGAGCGCCACTTCAACAACCGGCGCGGGATCGACGGCGACGACGACCGGCTCCCGTACGAGGACGAACTCCCCGGACTCGACGACGCCATCGACTCGTACTACGAGCTCCGTGGGTGGAACGAGGACGGCACGGTGCCCGAATCGGCGCTGCCGGTGTAGGGCGTACGCGCTGCCCGATTACGGCACGCTGGACTCTGTTGACACCCTCCCTTTCAGACGCACCGCAGCGTGAAACAGCCGGCGTCAACCGGTCCGAAGTGACCACCAATGGTGCTACCAGACCGAAGAGGTGGTTCTGTAGCCGTGCGAGATACACTGCGCGTATTCAGCAGGAGGCGCCGGTGGTACTGAATGTTGTTCGGATTGGGTAGTACAGAGGTCGTATACACTGCCAGCCACTGAATGTACAGTTTCCGATGCTTACGGCTTGCATACATAGACTACGATACTTGATCGCAATATATGATGCTCCTCGTTTTGGAAAATTGGGAATGAGTGTAATGTTCAAATCCACAAACAGATTATATCGCATATGGAGGAGACCGTCAGCGACACTATCACCGAAATCATACGATGGTATGATATCGCCGTTCTCGGTGGGATCTTTATCATCGTTATCTCTGTATCTGCTATCGCCGGTGAGACGACTCCGTCTAATCTCTTGGATATCTTTTCGGTGTCATTAATTATATATGGTTTAATATATATTTTTATAGGTTTATTCGGGGACTTTTTCATCGAGTTGGGACACCGCTCCGAGACACGAATTTTGGACGGCTATCGATGAGTCGAGCCGAGAGCGTTGGACCGAACAGTCACAACACCCACTTCCACTCGTCACAATCTCTGTCGCTCCAGTAGCGACTCTTGGTGCGGACACATCGAAGGTATCATACGACGCTTCACAAGGTCTCGTTTCTAACCGAGATATGTGAATTAACCGTTCGGTGAAGTCTGCGTACAGATGGGTCGGTTCAGAGTCTTTTCTTCGAGATCTGATACAAGGATTGAAGTCAAACGGTAGTATTGATGTTTTATGCCCAGTTTAGTTTGTGACACGGCCCAGACGATGTTAGCCTCTGTACAAGAGGAGATCGAGGATGATGACCTTATTTTCAAACTCCGCACTGCCCGCCAATTGATTATCGCGTGTAAAGACCAGCATGCGGAGTATCAACAGGCGTTAGAAAGCGCGGATCTTGACGACGAGATTGAAACGCGACTCGAAGAGTTAGGATATTTATAAAACACCGCCAAACGCTGCGTCCGTCCTCCGGGTATTGAGCCGGTTTCTGACGCGATACCGAGCAATCAGTCCTCCGCGTCGGTGCCTGAGTCCACCCGTACTGACGGCGAGCGAAATGGGTATTTAAGAGAGTTGATATTCCAACAGCGTCGCACGCCGTTATTCGGTGGTCGCCGCGATCGCGTCCGCGATAATCTCGGTGCCGACTTCCGCCTGTCGCTGCGTCAGGACGAGCGGCGGGAGCAGCCGCAGGACGTTCCCGTACTGGCCCGCCGTCCAGACGAGGACGCCGTGCTCGTAGCAGTACTCTTGGACCGCGTCGACGCGGTCGTCGTCCGGGTCGCCGTTCGCGCTGACGAACTCGGCGCCGACGAAGAGCCCCTTCCCGCGGACCTGTCCCAGTCCCGGATCGCCCTCGCCCGCGTCGCGGAGGCGGTCTCGGATCCACGCGCCGACCTCCGTCGCGTGGTCGAGCAGGTCGTGCGACTGGATGTACTCGATCGCGCGCAGCCCGCCGACCATCGCGGGGACGTGGCCGCGGTAGGTGCCCGCGTGGTCGCCCGGCCCCCACGTGTCCAGATCCTCGTAGTACATCGTCCCCGACAGCGGCTGGCCGTTGCCGCCGAGCGCCTTCGCGGTCGTCATCACGTCCGGCGTCACGTCGTAGTGCTCGGACGCCCACCACTCGCCTGTGCGCCCCATCCCGACTTGGATCTCGTCGAACACCAGCGGGAGGTCGTTCTCGTCGGCGATCTCGCGAAGCCCGGACAGGAACCCCTCCGGCGGGACGACGACGCCGCCCTCGCCCTGGATCGGCTCGACGAAGATACCGGCCGGGTCCGTGAGGCCGCCGTACGGCTCCTCGATTACCGCTCTGACCTCTTCGAGCGCGCGGTCGACCGACTCCTCGGGACCCCGGCCCTCGCGGAAGGGGTACGGGAACGGCGCGTGCACCACGTCGGGAAGGAGCGGCGCGTACGGCTTCTTGAACTTCTTGTTCGACGTGATGCTCATCGCGC
Organism: Halorubrum sp. Boch-26; assembly: GCF_029889805.1. Classification (GTDB taxonomy): domain Archaea; phylum Halobacteriota; class Halobacteria; order Halobacteriales; family Haloferacaceae; genus Halorubrum. Next base: position 8,801 of record NZ_JARANT010000020.1, read on the forward strand.
CGGTCGTCGCCCCGTGGTAGGAGTTCCGGAACGCGACCAGCCCGTTGCCGCCCGTGTTGTACTTCGCGAGCTTGATCGACGCCTCGACGGCGTCACTCCCGGTGGGACCGCCGAAGACGAATCGGCTGTTGCCGGCGAGGCTGCCGGGCGCGATCTCGTCGAGCTTGTCGATGAGATCGAGCCGGGGCTCCGTCGGGAAGTCGACCGAGTGGGTGAGCTTGTCGATCTGTTCGTGGACGCCCTCGTTGACGTACGGGTTCGCGTGGCCGACGTTGTAGACGCCGATGCCGGCGAAGAAGTCGAGGAAGACGTTGCCGTCCGCGTCCTTCAGGGTCGCGCCGCGCCCCTCCTCGAACGCGAGCGGGATGTCGTTCGGATACGCGACCGCGCCGCTGTCGATCGCCTCCTGTCTGTCGAGGAGGCGCCGCGAGTTCGGACCGGGGACGTGATCGACGCTCGGTTCCTCCGCGAAGTGCAAGTCGTGGATCGGCGGTCCAGCCATGGAACAACCGATACGACACGCCCACATATGCGTGATGCAACCAGCAATCCATGACAACGTACACGGTATCCGTTTTCGGAGGGTCGATACCGCGCCGTCACCCGCTCCGAGATCCGACGGCGGCTGTCACGTCGACGTCTCATCCGTCAGGCCGTCGATGATGTCGACGTTGGCCTGCTGGAGAACGCTCCGCATCTCGTCGCTCAGAGTGATATCCGTGATGACCGCATCCACCTTCTCGACGGTGGCGAACTCGCGGAAGCTCTGTGCGCCGAACTTGCTGCCGTCGACGACGAGGACGACGTGCCGGCCGGCGTCACACATCAGGGATTTCAGTCGCGCCTCGTCTTCGTTCGAGACGGAAAGCCCGCCGTCGTCTCGCACCGCGTCCGCTTCGAGGAACACCACGTCGAAGTTCGTCTTCTTGAGATACGACTCTCCGCTGGATCCGACCAGCGCGTCGGACGTCGACCGGAGAGAGTCTCCGACGATCTTCACCTCGCCGCACGTGCCCCGGAGTTCGAACGCGTTTTCCGGGGAGTTGGTGGCGACGAGAAGCGAGAGCTCCTCCGGGATCGAGCGAGCCACTTCGAGGGTGGTCGGTCCGGTATCGAACAACACCGCGTCGCCGTTGGTCAGCTCGTCGATGGCTCGCTCGGCGATCGCCCGCTTCGCCGTAGAGTTCGCGACGGTCTTCTGTGTCAGTCGGCTCCCGGCGCTTTCGGCCGACACAGCGCCGTTTCGCTCGGCAGTAGACACCGGGAGCGCACCGCCGTGGAACCGCTCGATGAGCCCTTCCTCGGCGAGCGACGACAGGTCGCGCCGGATCGTCGCCTCCGAGACCCCGAACTCCTCGGTGAGCCCTTCGACTGTTACCCGATCAGATTTGTTGACCTTTCTGAGTATCTCCTCCCTGCGTTCTTCAGGTAACATGTTAGACGTGCGGACACTCTCCGATCACGATGGTCTCATCAGCGGGCCGTAAGGGTCGCATACGGTTATATGCCGCGTGCAGCGTTCGGCCGACTGACGCGACTCGTGACAGCGAACGACTCCGCGTGTGGGGTGCGCCTCCAGACCGTCGGTTGCGGGGGATCTGTGTCTGTATCATGGAGGTTCGTAGTCGCATCTCACTCGCTGAGCAACCCGAACAGCGCGGCCATGATGGCCCCGAGGGCGCTCGCGACGGCGCCGCCGTATACTCCGGCCCCGTAGTTGAACAGGGCAAGCACCGCGAGCAGGACCGCACCTCCGAACGCGACCAGCGGGGGGGACGTACTGTAGGAGTCGTCGCGGGCAGTCACGGTCATGATGTCACCTTCGCCTTCGTCTTCAGATCGTAGATCAGGGATTCGCCGCTCTCCGGGTCGAAGTAGTGGAGCGAGTCGCGGTCGAATCTGAGGTTCACCTCGTCGCCGGTCTCGACCGACATGTCCGGGGCGACGGCGGCTTTGACCGTCTGCCCGGTTTCGAGTTCCACCTCGAGCACCGTCTTCTCGCCCTGCGGCTCCACGACTAACACCGTTCCCGGATGGACGTTGGCAGCGACGCCGTCCTGGCTCAGAGACACGTCTTCCGGCCTGATCCCGAGGATGATCCGCTCGCCGAGGCGGTCATTCAACCGATCGGCGTACTCGTCGGGGATGTTGTGCGCGTGCATGCCGAGATCCAACCGTAGTTTTCCCGTGTTTGCCGCTTCCAGTTCTCCCTCGATGAAGTTCATGCTCGGCGAGCCGAGGAACCCGGCGACGAACATGTTTCGGGGATTCCTGTACACGTGTGTCGGGGCTCCCACCTGTTGTATCTGGCCGTCGTCCATCACGGCGATCTGATCCGCAAGCGTCATGGCCTCGACCTGGTCGTGGGTGACGTACACGGTAGTCGTCGAGAGCTGCTCGTGGAGCTTGTTGAGCTCCGCACGCATCTGGACCCGGAGCTTCGCGTCGAGGTTGCTGAGCGGCTCGTCCATCAGGAACACCGAGGGATCCCGAACGATGGCGCGACCGAGCGCGACGCGCTGCTGTTGGCCGCCGGAGAGTTCGGCGGGGCGTCGGTCGAGCAGCTCCTCGATCTGCAGCAACTCGGCTGTCTCGCCGACCCGCTCTTCGATCACTTCCTCCGGAGTGTCGTGCTGTTCGAGGCCGAACCGCATGTTATCGCGGACCGTCTTGTGCGGGTACAGCGCGTAGTTCTGGAACACCATCGCGATGTCCCGCTCGTACGCTCGGCTGTCGTTGACAACCTCCTCGCCGATTCGGATCTCACCGTCGGTCGCGCGCTCGAGCCCGGCGATGAGGCGAAGCGTCGTCGTCTTTCCGCACCCGGACGGCCCGACGAAGACGGTGAAGCTCTCGTCGGGGATCTCGAGTGAGATCCCGTCGACCGCGGTGACGTCGTCGAACTCCTTTACCAACTCGTTGAGGTGTACGTTAGCCATGTTGAATCACTCCTTGACCGCGCCTTGGGTCAGTCCGCTCACGATGTATTGCTGGAAGAACAGGCCGAAGAGGATCCCGGGCAGGGCGGCGATGATACCGCCGGCCGCGAGGTGCGCCCAGTCGACGAAGTCGTCCGCGACGAACAGCGACACCGCGATCGGAAGCGTCTGTGAGACCTCGGACGACGTCAACACCAACGCGAAGACAAACTCGTTCCACGAGAAGATGAACGCGAGGATCGCCGTCGCAGCGATCCCCGGCTTCGCCATCGGGAGGATGATTTTGAAGAACGCCTCCCACGTCGAACAGCCGTCGATCTTGGCCTGCTCGTCGAGCGACTCCGGAACCCCGTCGAAGTAGTTTTTCATTATCCACACAGCGAACGGCAGATTGAAAAACGTGTACGTGAGGATGAGCGCCACGCGCGTGTCGTAGAGGCTTCCGGTGAACCCGCCGATCAGCGGCGGATTCGACATGATCTGGAAGAACGGCACGATGAGCGCGATCGGCGGGATCATTCGCGCTCCGACGATCGACAACAACAGGGTCTTGTTGCCAAAGAAATCGAAGCGCGAGAAGCTGTACCCGGTGAGCGTCCCGAGCGTGACGCAGATGACCGTCGTCGTCGTCGCGACGATCACGCTGTTGAACGTGTAGTGCTCGAACGGCCGATTCGCGAAGATGTCGACGTAATTTTGCACTGTTGGTTGCTGCGGAATAAATGTTATCGGTACGGATAGCACCTCGCTCGACGGCTTGATGCTCGTGATGAAGATGTAGTAGATCGGAAACCAGATCACGACGACGTAGATTCCGAGGAGCGCGTACGTGACCAGTCGCTCGCGGGCCACGGTCGGCCATTCGTTCTGCGTCTCCATGCCGAGCGCCTGCCGGATCCGATTGAGTGTCGACTGTTTCGTGCTCATGCGTTGTAGGGGGAGTCACCGAAGACGCTGTACAGCACGGCGACGATGACGAACGTCGTCGCCAGCAGCACGACGCCGAGCGCCGCGCCCGGCCCGGGCTCGTTGAACACCTGCGCGGTTCGATACAGCCACGACGCCCACACCTCGGTCGCCTTTCCGGGCCCGCCGCCCGTCATCACCCACACCAGATCGAGTGCCCGGATATCGAAGATGATGCGGATAGTGAGTGCGACCAGAATCGAGGGTTTCAGGAAGGGGTACGTGACGTTCCAGAACCGAGACCATCGGCTGGCCCCGTCTACTTCCGCGGCGTCGTACAGCTGCTCGGGGACGTTCTGGAGCCCCGCCAAGAGGATGATAATGATGAACGGCGTGAACACCCAGACGTCCGCGACGATTAACGCCATCATCGCCAAGGTACCGTCTGAGAGGAACGGGATGTTATCGGCGATGATCCCGAACTGGGTCAAGACTCCGTTGATCGCGCCGTACTCGGTCTGGAACATCCAGCGCCACATTAGTCCGCTCATGACGTAGGGCATTATCCACGGCACGATGACCGCGGTCCGCAGCCATCCCCGTCCCTTGAGGTCCTTGTTCAACAACAGCGCGATTCCCAACCCGAGCAGGAACGAGATGGTGACGCTGAACCCGACGTACACGACCGTGTTCGCAGTGAACGAAACGAAGTTCGGATTGAACACGCCGAGTACCGCGCTGCCCCCCTCTCTGGCGAACAGGAGCCGCTGGAAGTTACGGAGCCCGACGAACTGCATCTCGTTCGTGATCGGGTTCCGAAACTGCAGGCTACTGAGCAGCAACTGCACCGTCGGATACACGATAATCGCCGCGATCCAGACGAGCGTCGGCCCGACGGTCAGGGGGACGAACAGCCTATCGAGTTTCCGACGGAGCTTCTTATTTTCAACGGACATAATAATTTAGAGGGCCGTCGATCCTCAGATCAGGCCGATGTCCTGATAGAGGCGTTCGATGTTAGAGTAGGCGTCCTCGAGCGCCGTCTGCGGCTCCTTCTCGCCGAGGAGCGCTTGAGTGATCTGCTCGTTGAGGTAGTCGTCCACCTGCGGCTGAGCCATGTACGTCTCGCTCTTGGCGTTCTCGAGGTTGAACCGCATGTCCTCAAGCAGCCACGAGGGGTACTGTTCCCGAATTTCGTCGTCCTCGTACACTTCCGGGACCACGGCGGGATTCCCTTCGACGAGCATGTTGTTCTTGGACGAGCTCTGCGTCGTCATAAACCGCGCAAACTCCTTGGCGGCGTCCTTGCGTTCGGAGAACGCGGAGACACTGATTCCGTTGGTGTCCTGGAACGTCGCACGGGACTCCGGCCCCTCCGGAGGTCGAGCGCTGGCGATCCGGCCCTCGCCCCACTCGTTGAGCGCGCGGGATCCGAGGGGAGTCCACGACTCCACCGTCGCGTACTGGCCGGCTATGAAGTTGTCGCCGACGCCGCCCTCGCCGAGACTGGACATGCCGTCGGGAATGATGTCTCGCTCGCGGAGCTGGCCGAAGAATTCCAACACTTCGGTCCCTTCCTCCACGAACACCGGTTCGTAGCTGTCGTTGAACAGCCGGCCGCCCGCCTGGTAGAGGAATTGCTTGAAGCTGAACACAGACTTGTCGGCCCAGGTAAACGCGAACCCGGCCTTGTCCCCACCGCTCAGCTGTTCGCCCTGTTCGAGGATTTCGTCCCACGTCGACGGCGGGGAGTCAAACCCTTGCTCCTCGAGATACTGCTGGTCATAGAGGTAGCTGCCCCACTTCCCGAATTCGGGCGCCATGTAGGTCTGTCCGTCGAACTGGACGAGATCCACGAGGGAACTGGGGAACTTGGACATGTGGCCGCTCTCGAGCTCGAGCGGTTCGAGCCAGCCCGAGTTCACGAAGTCGGCGAGCCACCACGTCGGCCCATTGAACGCGTCCACCTGATCATCCTCGTTCCGCCAGATGGTCGTGAGGCTTGTCTTGAGATTGTTCCACGGGACCTCGTTCACTTCGACGCTGATCCCCGTCTCCTCTTGGAATCGTTGGATGTTCGCCTCCGTCCCGGGGTCGAACTCCAGCGATCCGGCGTTGTAGAAGACGATCTCGTCGGCCATCGACCCCGATCCGGACCCGGTCGTCCCCCCGGAGGAGCCGTCACCGCCGTCTTCCGATCCGTCCGATCCGTCCGATCCGTCGTCGTTGGAACCGCTGCATCCTGCAAGCGCCACCGCACCGGCCGCCCCGGCTCCCGTGAGGAAGCGGCGACGAGTTCTGTGGTGTTTGTCTTGCATACAAACGCTCACGTCAATCTACTACATTATAAATCATGTGGGTGGTTGTTCAATTAATATCGACACTTTATACCTAATAAAATCTTTCTAAGGTTGTTATAGAGCATAAAAGTTGCTCAAACCTGTCCTATCCGCTATTTTGGGTTCTGATCGTTCCCGATCAAATACGCGGTGTATTCCTACTCGTGAACGAATTCGTTCACAGCGAGACCACTTCCGGGTGGAGCATCCGTCGAGAGGTTCCGTCTCCGGCGGAGTCAGCGTCGGCGAATCCGGTCGGATCAAGTCGATCGCGGGGGAGCGTCTGCACTGCAGTTCGCACGGAACACGCGCGGCAGCTGACAGAGCGGCCCGCTGGCGTTCGGCTACTGCCGTCCGTCCCCGCCGTCTCGACGATCGGACCATCGGAGAGCCGGATTGGCCGACCGCCGCACCGAGCTCCGGCCCCCGCGGACGATGGTCCGGCACGTTGCCGAGCGGATCGCCGACGGCCACGAGTCGCGGATCGAGGCGTCGACGGCGAAACCACTCGCGGCTCACGGAGTGGTCGCCGCGAAGTGGACGGCCTCATCGACACCGGATTCGAACCGAAACCAAACGTACCCACTTCGCTGCGCGCGTCTGGTAGGATTCGAATCCTTCGCACCCATTTGCGGCTCACGAGATGCTCGCCGCAAAATACGCGGGACCGGATTCGAACCTGAGGAAGACGTGCTCGCTTGCGTCGCACGCTGCGCGCGACTTCCAGGGCTCGAATCCGCTACTGCTCTCTCGCTCAGTCGCTTCGCTCCTTCGCTCAGTGCGCGGGACCGGATTCGAACCGGCGGACCCCTACGGGATAGCGTCCTAAGCGCTACGCCTTTGGCCTGGCTCGGCAACCCGCGCGCGGAGTATCGTACCGGAGTCGCTCAAAAATAGTTGTCGCTACCGCCCCGCCGACGCCGGGTCCGGCGGCGACCCTCAGATCTCCGTCTCGAACGGCAATCGATCGAGCACCGCCTCCTCGCCGACGCGGCCGAGGAGCCACTCCGCGAACAGCACGGCGGCGACCCCGAGCCCGATCCCGAAGAGGGTGTCCGAGAGGTAGTGGGTACCGAGGTAGATCCGCGAGAAGGAGATCAGCCCGGCGAAGCCGGCGGCGACCCCGAACGGGAGCTCGTCGGAGTTCCACGCGATCGCCGCGTACGCCGCGACGGCGGCCGAGTGGCCGGAGGGGAACGAGCTCGTGGTCCCGGCGCCGCCCTCGGTGACGCAGATCGGATTCGGCGGGAAGGGCCGCTCGACGAGCGTCATCAGGACCCAGACGACGACGCCGAGCAGCGAGAGCGCGACGACGCTCCTGACGAACTCCTCGCGCCAGCCGGCGATGTAGAACAGCCCGACGAACACGACCCCGGCCGTCACGGAGCCGAGCCCGGTCATCGACGTCATCATCTCGGTCAGAAGCGGCGTCCGGACCGCGACGACGAACTCGGCGGCGAGCCCGTCGACCCACCGGACTGCGCTCAGGACCTCGCCGATCTGCGCGTGCATGGGTGTGCTCCTATCGGGCGGACGAGTATAGGCGCTCGCCTCACGCGCGGGGGGAGGGGCCCTCAGGCGCAGAACTCGCAGTCGCAGTAGCGCTCGCAGACGGGGTTCTCGCAGTCACCGTTGCGCGCCGAACAGCGCTCTCGACCGTGCCGGATCAGGAGGACGTGGAGCGGGTAGGTCAGCTCGTCGGGCACGAGTTCGTCGAGCGCGTCGTGGGCCGCCTGGTTCGAGGCCGACTCCGGGACGAGCCCGAAGCGCTTCGAGACGCGCTCGACGTGGGTGTCGACCGCCATCGTCGGCTTCCCGAAGTAGAAGTTCAGGACGACGCTCGCGGTCTTCGGTCCGACGCCCTTGATCGCCGTGAGCCACGCCTTGGCGTCGTCGGTCGCCATCGCGTCGAGGAACGCCAGCGAGTAGGCGCCGCCGGTCTCCTCGCGGATGGCGGCGAGCGCGCGCTGGATCCGGGCGGTCTTCTGGTCGGCGAGGCCCGCCACGCGGATCGTCTCGGCCAGTTCGTCGTGGTCGGCCGCCTCGATGGCCGCGAAGTCGTCGTAGCGCTCGAACAGCGCCGCCGCCGCCCGGCTCGTGTTCGCGTCGGCGACGTTCTGCGAGAGGATCGTCGTCACCAGCTGACGCACGCCTTCACCGGGTTCGGCGGTCGGGTCGGCGCCGTGCTCGGCCACCCTGTCCACCGGCTCGTACAGCGACACCAACTCGTCGTGTAGCTCGCGTACCCGCGTCTCGTCCCACGCTTGCGTGGACATACCCGCGGTAGGGGCGGCGCGGACTTCAGGGCGACGGACGGGGCAGTCGGAAGCTCCCGCCAGAGGAGTTTCGCCGCGGGGTCTTTTTATACCGTACCGTCTAACGAACGCCCATGTACCGAGCGAGCGATCGCGTCGACAACGCGGCGTGGATCGACAGGCTCGACGACGCGTGCGCGACGCTCGACCTCGACGAGGAGGCGCTCTCGACGGCGACGGATCTCTTCTTGTCCCGAGCGCCGGACGACGAGCGCGGGAAGCGCGTCTCCGCCGCCGCGAGCCTCTACGCCGCCGCGCTGATCCGCGGGCAAGAGCGCTCGCAGTCCGCCGTCGCCGACGCGATGGACGTCTCCCGGCTCTCCGTGCAGAAGCGCTGGAAACCTATTCTGGAGGACGCGGGCTTCTCGCCGCCGACGTGGTAGGCGCGCCCTCGTCGAGGTGGTAGGCACACCCCCGGCGAGGTGGTCTCGGCACCGCTTCGTCACCGAGGGGTCACTGCGGCGTCGCCACGACGCCGAGGTGGTCCTCGTGGTACCGGTCGAGCCGCCGCGTCTCCAGGATCTCGTAGGTCTCGCGGAGTTCGTCGAGCGCGGCGTCGAACACGTCGCTCGGGTCCGCGGTGGCGTCCTCGCTGCGCGCCTTCACCGCGAGCAGCAGCCGACCGTCGTCCGCGAGGAACCGGGCGTTCCGCGCCGCCACGGTCGCCTGCCCCCGCGTCGCCACGTCCTGAACGATCGCGTCGACGTCGACCTCGACGACGTGCGCGTAGCTCTCGGGTTTCCGAGCGTCTTTCAACAGCGGGAACAGCCGATCGCGCGGTCTCGCGGCGTCGAGGAGGTCGCGCGCTGGCCGGGGCGCGAACTCGACCGCGTACGTCGGCCCCGCGAAGTCTGCGACGTGGCTGACGGTCGTCCCGCTCGCCGCGCCGAGGTACAGCACCGTCTCGCCGCCGGTCAGACCGGTGACGAATCCGAGCTCGAACATCCCGCCGAGCTTCGAGCGTCTGGGGTCCCATGCGCGCCACCCGTCCGCGGTCGGCTCGCCGTACACCGGCGGACCGCGTGTCGCCAGCCGGGTCTCGCCGGCGATCTCCCGGCGCTCGACGCCCGCCGGCAGGTCGGAGTCGCTCACGCGCCCCCCTCCGCGCCGCCGTCGCTCTCGGCCTCCGCACGCGCTCGGATCGTCGCCATCCGCTCGCGGATCTCCTCGTGGAGCGTCGCCCGGCGCTCGCCCGAGTAGTAGTCGACCCGGGCCGCGAGCGTCAGCTTCCCGGCGAGCGCTCTGGCGGCCGATCCCCGGTCTTCGGGGCGGGTGTTCCGGACGTAGTCGTGGGTGTAGATGATCCCGTGTTTCGGGGAGGGCGCGCGACCTGAGAGGTGCGCGAACAGGGCGTCCTCCGCGCCGAGTACCTGTACGGTGCCGGAGGGCTTCTTCGCGAGCGACTCCAGCCCGCCGGCGAGCGCGATAAGCCGCGCCGCGAGCTCCGCCCCGGCCATCTCCGCGAGGTTCGGCGCGACCGCGGGCGCGATTCGGTCGATCGTCTCGGCGAGCGCGTCGCGCTCGGCCGCGAGTCCGGTGACTCGGCCCGCGAGCGACACCGCCCGGCGCTCCAGTTCGCCGTCGGGCTCGCGATCCGCCACCGCGCGAGCGCCCTCGATTCCCGGCTCGGGGTCGTCGAACAGACTCCCCGCCCACTCGGCGGCGCGCTCGGCCAGTTCGTTCGCGGTGCGCTCGCAGTCGTCCATCGCCCGCACGACGTGGATCAGCTGCTGGTCGTCGGCGCGCTCGCGCTCGCGGACGGTCTCGCGAGTCGCCCCCAGGGTCTCCTCGTGGAGTCGGTCGTAGTAGTCGTCGGTCGAGTCGGCGAACCCGGACGCGACGGCGAGGGCCGGCCAGTCCCGCGGCTGATCGGCCTCGCCGTTCGCGATCCGGTCGCGAGCGGCGGCGACCGCGGCGCGACCCGCGAACCACCCCGCCTCGGCGTCGGTGTCGGTCATTAGCCGCGGCTACTCGTCCCGGTCGTATAGGCGTTCTTGAACGGTCACGGGCGCTCGGTGGCTCGCCGACGCCTCACTCGGTCGTCGCGGCGTCGTCGGCCGTGTCGGGCGCCTCCTCGTCCTCGTCGGACCGGAGCGCGGAGAGGAGCCCGTTCGGATCGGAGCGGACGTCCGCGACCGTCGCGCCGGCGAACGCGCCGAGAGCGGCGCCGCTGCTCGCGGCCTGTCGACTGATCAGTCCGCCGACCGCGGCGCCGCCGGCCCCGCCGACCGCGGCGAGCGTTGCCCGAGAGAGTGCCCGTCGAATGCGTGATCCCATACCGGATACGTATCGGCGTAATTACAAAAATCCCCCAGTCGTCGACGGACGCGCCGACGGATCGCGCCCCTCAGCCCCCGCGGTCGAACGGCGCGCTCACTGCAGCCGCTTCGTCGTCTCCACGAGGGGATGGCGCGCGTAGTCGACGATCTCGATGTCGGTGATGTCGTAAAGCCCCTCCTTCTCGGCGGTCTTGGCCATCCCGAGGTCGACCGCGCGCTCGGGGACGATCACGTACGCGTCCATCGTCTCGATGCCGGCCTCGTGAGCGGCCATCACTCGGTGGTGGCCGTCGGCGAGGTGGAGCGTCCCGCCGTTGTCGATGACGACGAGCGGCTCCGCCAGCCCGCGTTCCAGTTCGTACTGGCGCCCCTCCAACTCGTCGGCGTACACCCGCGCCTGCGTCGGGATGAGGTCGGTGAGCCGGACCTCGCGTCGATCCTCGGTGAGACCGACGCCGTGGATCTGTTCGAGCGTCCGCATCAGTTTCCCCACCTTGCTCGGCGTGGCGCGCTCGATCTGCGAGCGGACCACGTCGGTGTTCGAGATGATCCCGACGAGATTGTCGGCGTCGTCGACGACGGGGAGCCGCTGGATCCCCGACCGGAGGATGACGCGGGCGGCGTCGGTCACTTTCATCTCCGGATGCGCGACGATGAGGTCGTCGGACATCACGGTGAAGACGGGGGCCTCCTCATCGGCGAGCAGCAGGTCGGCGGCCGAAATGAACCCCTCGACCGTCCGGCCTTGGGTGACGGGGAACCCGTTGTGACCGTCGCTCTCGGCCATCTGTTGCGCCACCACCCCGACCGTCTCGTCGGGGCTGACGGTCTCGACATCGCGGGTCATGTACTCGCCGACGGTCGGTTTTCCGCTCATCGTCCGCCGTTGACCCCGCCGGAATAAAAAGGGGACGGGGTCATCTTCCGGTCGCGAGACCGCTACGGCCCCTCGTGGACGGCGAACTCCACGGCGTTGACGACGTAGTGAGCGACGACGGGGACGAGGAGACTCCCCGTGACGGCGAACAGCCCTGCGAGCGCGAGGCCGAGCGCCCCGGCGACGACGACTCCCAGGCGTCCCTGCGCCCCGTGGCCGAGTCCGAAGGCGACCGAGGACCCGACCGCGAGGAGCCACGGGTCGATCGCGAAGCCGGCCGCGAGCGCGCCCACCAGCGCGCCGCGGAACAGCGCCTCCTCGAAGGCGGCCACGATCGGGAGGGCGACGCCGAGCAGTAGGGCCCACTCGCCGGCGGTGCCGGGCGCCATCGCGGCCCGAAGTCGGCCCGAGGGCGCGACGCCGACCCGCGCCCCGAGCCGCGCGGCGGCCTCGTTGCCGGCGGCGAGGACCACCCCCGCGGCGACCCCGAAGGCGCCGACTTCGAAGACACCGAGCGACGCGAACGCCGGTGCCCCGAGCGTCGGATGCGTCTCGCCGATCCCGAACGCCGCGGTCGGCACTGCGGCCCACCACGCGACGGCGGCTAGGACGACGAGCCCGCCCGCCTGCGACGCGGCGGCGTTGGCCAAGAGCAGTCGCGTCGTGAGGACCGGGCGGGCCTCGGACGGATCGCTTTCGGGGCCGCTTTCGCCGTCGGCGCATGCGAGGTCGCTCTCGCCGTCGCTCTCGGCGTCAACGACCTCTGTCCGAGAATCGACGATCCGGGCCCGCGCCAGCAGGCGCTGAGAGCGACGGGTGAAGTACAGAAGCAGCAGCGTCAGGGCGACGGTCGCGAGCGCGAACGACGCCCACTCGGGCATCGGTGTGGTGTGGGAGCGAGCCCTACTGCGGGCTCGGGCTGGAGGGACCGGAGACGCTCCCCTCCTTCAGGGCCGAGCCGGTGATCGACTTGAGCCGGGAGACGAGCGAGTCCTTCTCGGCCTCGCCCTCCAAGGCGATGTCGAGCACCTCGCTGATGTGCGAGACGGGGATGATCTCGACCATCTCCTCGTACTCGTCTTCGATCATCACGTCCTGCTCGTTGGCCTGCGGGATGATGACTCGGGTGCAGCCGGCCTTCGCGGCCGCCTCGATCTTGTGAGTGACGCCGCCGACGGGGAGCACGTCGCCCCGCACCGACAGCGAGCCCGTCATCGCGAGGCTCTGGTCGACGCCGACGTTCTCCAGCGCGGAGATGACGGCGGTCGCGACCGTGATAGAGGCGGAGTCGCCGTCGACGCCCTGCTGGCCCGCCTGCACGAACTGGATGTGGATGTCCATCTCCGAGATGTTCTCGTCGGAGAACTTCTTGATGATCGCGGAGACGTTCGACACCGACTCCTGAGCCATCTCCTTCAGCTGGCCCGTGGCGATCACTTCGCCGGGCCCCTGCGAGGGGGCGACCTCGGCCATCACCGGGAGCATGATCCCGGAGTCCTCGCCCATCACGGCGAGCCCGTTGACGCGGCCGACGACGTAGCCGTCGGAGACCTGCAGCTCGTAGTCCTTCCGGCGCTCGATGAAGTCGTCCGCGAGCTGCTGTTCGATGGAGCGCGAGCGCCCCTTCGCCTGCAGCACGTGGTCGCGGGTGGTCATCTCGGCGTCCTCGCCGCGGGCGATGTCGCCGGCGACGCGGACCATTCCGCCGAGGTTCCGCATCTTCAGCGTGAGGTGACCCTTCCGGCCGGAGCGCCGCTTGGCTTCGAGGATGATCTCCTCGACCGCCTCCGCCGAGAACTCCGGCAGGCGGCCGTCCTTCGCGACCTCCTGAGCGATGAACCGGACGTACTTCCGGCGCATCTCCGGGGTGTCCTCGATGGTGTCCTCCATGTACACCTCGTAGCCGTACCCCTTGATACGGCTCCGGAGCGCCGGGTGCATGTTCTCCATCGCGTCGAGGTTCCCGGCCGCGATCATGACGAAGTCGGTCGGGACGGGCTCGGTCTGGACCATCGCGCCCGAGGAGCGCTCGGACTGGCCCGTGATCGAGAACTCGCCCTCCTGGATCGCCGTCATGAGGTGCTGCTGGCTCCGGATGTCGAGCGTGTTGATCTCGTCGACGAACAGCACGCCCTTGTTCGCCTTGTGGATGGCGCCCGCCTCGACGCGGTCGTGGCTGGGCGTCTCCATCCCGCCGGACTGGAACGGGTCGTGACGGACGTCGCCCAGCAGCGCGCCGGCGTGGGCGCCGGTCGCGTCGCGGAACGGCGCCGTCTTCGTGTCGCCGTTGTTCACCAGTAGGTTCGGGATCATCGCGTCCGACCCGCGGTTCAGGTAGCGGAAGACGAGGTAGACGACCCCGGCCGCGATGATGCCGACGAGGATCTGGCCGACGATGATGAGCGCGTAGCCCAGCACGACGGCGATGATGATCCACATCAACAGCGACCGCATCTGGTTGCGCTTGCGCGCCTCCTCGCGGTGCGCGTCGACGATCTGGTCGCCCTTCCCCGCGGGGACGGTCCGGACCTTCGGCTTGTTACCGTCGTCCGGGTTGTGGTACACCAGCACGTCCTGCAGCTCCTCTTTCGGGAGCAGCTCGGACATCGCCTTCGCGAGCATCGACTTCCCGGTCCCCGGCGAGCCGATCATCATCACGTGGCGGCGCTGCTTGGCCGCCTTGATGATCACGTCGCGGGCGTGCTCCTGTCCGATCACCTGATCGACGAGGCGGTCGGGGATTTCGAGTTCGGCGGTGGTGTCGATCCTGAGTCCGCCGAGGAGGTCGTCCTCGTCGGGGTCCTCGTCGATATCGGCACCCTCGACCTCGACGGAGCTCCCGAGCTCGTCGATGCCGCCGCTCTCGCTCTCTTCGGTGACACCCTCGGGGGTGGCGTCGTTCCCCTCGCCGTGACCCGTTCCGGCGTCCTCCGGGCCCGGATCGTCGACGACGATCCCGTCGTCCCAGACCTCGTCCGGCTCCTCGCCGGTCGCCGACTCCTCGGCCTCGCCGGCCTCGCCGGCCTCGTCGGGCACGCGGGCGCCGTCGTCGGGAGCGACGTCGTCGGGGGCGTCCTCGCCGTTCCCCGCCGATTCAGAGTCTCCGAGCCCGGTTTCGTCCGGGTTCTCGGGATCCTCAGTCGGCGGGTCGTTCGCGTCCTTTTCGTTGCTCATAGAATCGAGTATCGCTAAGAAAAACGAAGGGTCGGCTACTGATATACTTTCTCCCCGCGGGCGTTCCGTGCGGGTCCGGGGAAACGCCGCTGAGAGCGGTTACAGCCCCCGATATTGCCGTTCGAGCGTTCCCACGGAGTTTATAAATACTGGCCGCCCAACGTGGATCCATGCGCGGGTTCTATATCGGGCGGTACCAGCCGTTTCACGAGGGCCACCGGCACATGGTCGAGGAGATCGCCGGCGAGGTCGACGAACTCGTCCTGGGGATCGGCTCCGCCGGCGACTCGCACTCCACCCGGAACCCGTTCACGGCCGGCGAGCGCGTGATGATGGTGACGAAAGCCGTCGAGCGCCTCGATATCACCACCTACGTCGTCCCGATCGAGGACCTCGACCGCAACTCCGTGTGGGTGAGCCACGTCCAGAGCATGACCCCGCGGTTCGATGTCGCCTACTCGAACAACCCGCTCGTCGTCCGGCTGTTCGAGGAGGCCGGCGTCGAGGTGCGCGGCTCTCCCATGTTCCGCCGCGACGTACTGGAGGGGACGGAGCTGCGCGAACGGATGATTCGCGGCCACGACTGGGAGGAACTCGTCCCCGAAACCGTCATTAACGTGATCGAGGAGATCGACGGCGTCGAGCGCATCCGCCGGATCGCCGAAACCGACACGAACGGCGAGCCGCCGATGGACGCGTAGTCGCCCCCTTTTAAGACTCAGCCGGACGGCGGATCGCCCGTGATCACGCTTACGTCCGACTTCGGCTCGCCGTACCCGGCCGCGATGAAGGGTGCCGTCCGTCGGCGCACTGACGCCGAGATGATAGACGTCGCCCACGACCTGCCGCGCGGCGACCCGCGGGCGGCCGCCTTCTGGCTGCGCTTCGTCCTCCCGGAGTTCCCGCCCGCCGTCCACTGTGCCGTTATCGACCCCGGCGTCGGCACCGACCGTGACGCCCTCGTCGTCCGCGCCGGTGCCCACGTGCTCGTCGCGCCCGACAACGGGCTCGCGATGCCCCCCGCGAGGGCGCTCGCCGGCACGGCGGCGGAGGCGGGGGAAGGAGACCCCGACGTGGAGGCCTTCGTCGTCGACGTCGACGATCCCGCGAGCGCGACGTTCCACGGTCGCGACGTGTTCGCGCCGGTCGCGGCGCGGATCCGCGCGGCGCTCGACGACGGCCCGGCGACAGCGGGCTCAGAGGGTGTCTCGACCGCTCTCGCGTCGATGGACGACCTCTCGCCGGCGACCGACCCCGTCGACATCGCGTTTCCCGAGCCGACCGTCGAACGCGATGACGACGGCGACCCCGTCGCCGTCGACGGCGAGGTGCTCGTGATCGACCGGTTCGGCAACGTCGTCACGAACGTTCCGGGCGAATTGGTTCGCGGGAGCGACTGGATCCGAGTCAACGGCGAGCTCACGCCGGTCGCGGAGACGTTCGGCGCGGTCGACCGCGGCGAGCGGCTCGTCACCGTCGGGAGCCACGGCTACGTGGAGTGCGACGTCAACGACGGCCGCGGCGACGGCGTGTTCGACTTGCGGCCGGGCGACGAGGTACGGCTCGTCGGCGACAACGTGAGTATCTGAGCGGTCGAGTATCTGAGCGGTCGCGGGAGAAGTGAGCGGCGGGCGACCGGCGCTACAGCTCTACGCCGGAGGGGATCAGGCTCTCGCTCCGAAGAAGATTCCCCTCGTGGTCGTACACGAGGAACGTGTCTTTGTCGTACGAGGCGAGCCGCTCGCCCTCGACATCGATCTCGACGCGGTAACGGGCGTCC
Organism: Halorubrum sp. Boch-26; assembly: GCF_029889805.1. GTDB lineage: Archaea > Halobacteriota > Halobacteria > Halobacteriales > Haloferacaceae > Halorubrum. Next base: position 25,410 of record NZ_JARANT010000020.1, read on the forward strand.
TCGTCGCCGGCGACGTCGCGCGCGGCGTGGATGAAGGGGAGCACGTCCGTCGCGGTCTCGTTGAGCTCCAAGACGAAATCCCCGGTGTACCGGTTCGTCACGCCGACCACGCCTTCCGGGTCGGCGGCGTCCGCGAGCGGCTCTCGGAGCCGGAACGCTACGTCGACCCCGGCGGCCTCCAGCAGTTCGCCGTCCGTGTCCGAGAGCCGGTCGCGCAACAACCCCTCCGGCCCGTGGAAGTCGATCCGGACCAGGGGCATCGCCCGGTCGTCGGCGTCGTCGCCGACGCCCTCGACGGTCAGTTCGAAGTAATCACGCCGCATTGCCTACCCGACCCTTTGCGGTGGGCACCTATCAACGTAACGGGCCGATCCCTCCACAGACGGTCGAAACGGAGGAGAAAACCGCGCTCTCGGTCGCGGCCTCGCGGCTGATAATCGCTCGGTGGCATTTAAACCACCGCGCCGCATACGCCCTCCTAACGACGATGGCGAGTGACGCGCACGAGGACGGCGAGGACCGCATCGCGGCCCTCCGGCGACGGCTCTCGCGAACGTGGGAGATGCTGCGGGGGTCGGAGCTCGATGTCCGTCCCTTCCGGCCGGGCGAGGACGGCCCGCTCGCCTCCGTCACCGTACCGGACGGCGAGCGTGAGGTCGATCGCTACTGGGTGAACGCCCCGTACGCGTACGTCGTCATCACCTACGACGACGAGGAGAGCGAACACCGGTACTACGCGGTCGAACCGGACCTCGACGAGTTCGAACGCGATCTCCTCGACCGCGTCGTCGACGACATCCGCGATCCCTTGCTGTACCGCGAGGGGACCGGGAAGACCGACGAGGAGACGCTCCGCGAGGAGCTGAAGGGATTACTGGAGGGGTACGGCGTCGAGGCCGGAATGGCGACGTTCCACGCGCTCGCGTACTATCTCTACCGCGACTTTCGCGGCTACGGGAAGGTCGACCCGCTGCTGAACGACCGCCACATCGAGGACGTCTCCTGTGACGGCTACGATCTCCCGATCTTCGTCTACCACGACGACTACACCGACATCGAGACGAACGTCTCGTTCCCGAAGGGCGAGCTCGACAACTACGTCATCCGGCTCGCTCAGCAGTCCGGGCGCCACGTCTCCGTCGGCGACCCCATCGTGGAGACGACGCTGCCGGACGGCTCCCGCGCCGAGCTCGCGCTCGGCGAGGAGGTGACCCCCCGCGGCTCCGCCTTCACGATCCGCCAGTACGCCGAGGACCCGTTCACGCCGATCGACCTGGTTGAGTACGGGACGTTCTCGATCGAGCAGATGGCGTACTTCTGGCTCTGTATCGAGCACAACAAGAGCCTCATCTTCGCGGGCGGCACCGCCTCGGGAAAGACCACCTCGATGAACGCCGTGTCGATGTTCGTCCCGCCGCGCGCGAAGGTACTCACCATCGAGGACACCCGCGAGCTCTCCTTGTACCACGACAACTGGCTCTCATCGGTCACTCGCGAGCGCCGCTACGAGGGGACCGACATCGACATGTACGACCTGCTGCGCTCCGCGCTGCGCCACCGTCCGGAGTACATCGTCGTCGGCGAGGTGCGCGGCGACGAGGCGATCACCCTGTTCCAGGCGATGAACACGGGACACACCACCTTCTCGACGATGCACGCCGACTCGATCGAGACGGTGATAAACCGGTTGGAGAACGAGCCGATCAACGTGCCCCGCGCGATGGTGCAGTCGCTGGATATGCTCTCGATCCAGACGCTGACCCGCTCGGGCGACCAGCGCGTCCGGCGGGCGAAGACGATCGGCGAGATCGGCGGCATCGACCAGCGCACCGGCGAACTCGACTACTCATCGGCGTTCGAGTGGGACGCGGAGGCCGACGAGTTCCGCCGCAACGACTCGTCGCTCATGGCGGAGATCGCCGACGAGCGCGGCTGGTCCCGATCCGAGCTACTCCGCGAGATCCGCCGCCGCGAGCGCTTCCTCGAACTGCTCCGGAGGCTCGGGATCACCGACTACCGGACGTTCACCGCGCTCGTCAACGAGTACTACGCCGACCCCGACCGCGTGATGGGTCGGTTGGACGCTCGGGTGGCGGACGCCGACGGCGTCGACGCGGGGGACGCCGTCGAGGTGCCGGACGAGATCGGTGAGGGGGCCGGAGAGCGACCGGAATGATCGCTTCGATCCCCTTGTTCGCCGCGCTCGGGCTCTGTCTGGCGCTGTTGCTGCCGGCCGTCGACCGCCGAGCCGACCTCTTCGTCACTCGGATCGCGCTGTCGCTGTTCGGCGACTACGTTGCCGAGGACGGGGACCGCCGCCGGCGCCAGCGCGACCTGATGCGCGCCGCTCACGTCGCCGGCACCCACCGGACGTACGCCTCCCGGACGCTGCTGTACGCCGGCGTTCTCGGCGTCGCCGGGAGCGTCATCGGCGTGTACGCGGCCGCCGCGCTCCTCTCCGCGCTCGACGTCGGTGCGGCGGCGATCCGCGCGGCGCTTCCGGCCTCGGTCTCGTTTCTCGCCGGCGTCGCGGGGCTCTCGTCCCTCGCCCTTCCGCGGCTGTTCCTGCTTCTGACCTTCGCCTCGGCGACCCTCGGTTCCGCGCTCGCGGCCGGGACGTACTACGGGCGGTGGGAGCTGCTGAGCCAGCGCGCGCACGCCAGGGCGGCCGAGATCGACGCCACCCTCCCCCGAACGGTCGCGTTCATCTACGCGCTCTCGCGCTCGGGGATGGCGTTCCCACGAGTGATGGACACGCTCGCGGAAAACGAAGGGGTGTACGGCGAGGCGGCCACGGAGCTGTCGGTCGCCGTCCGCGACATGAACGCGTTCGGGACCGACGCCCTGACCGCGCTCCAGCGCACCGCACGTCGGACGCCGAGCGAGGATCTCACCGATTTCTCGGAGAACCTCGCGTCCGTCCTCGGCACCGGACAGTCGATACCGACGTTCCTCGCCGACCAGTACGAGCTGTACCAAGACGAGGCCGAGTCGAAACAGGAGCGCTACCTCGAACTGCTCTCGACGTTCGCGGAGGCGTACGTCACGGCGCTCGTCGCCGGCCCGCTCTTTTTCATCACCATCCTCGTCGTCATCGGGCTCGTGTTGGAGGACACGCTCCCGCTGCTCCGCGTCGTCGTCTACCTCGGCGTCCCGCTCGCGACGTTCGGTTTCGCCGTCTACGTCGACAGCGTGACGCAGGGCGTCGGCGGGACGGAGAGCGTCGACCTCTCCGAGGCGGCCGGCGACGGTCCGGCCGAGGACGGGAGCGCCGGAGACGGGGTCTCGGAAACCGCCGCGACGACGGCCGGGATCCGGTCCGACGGCGGCGTTGCGAGCGGGACCGAAGGCGATCCGTGGGCCGTCAGTCGGGAGCGACTCCGCGCGTACGACCGGATCCGGCGGCTGCGTGGGTGGGTCGCGTCACCGGTCGAGAACGTGATCGCGTCCCCGTGGATATCGTTCCTCGTGACGGTGCCGCTCGGGGTCCTCGGGCTGCTCGCCTTCGTCTTCCCGATCACGCTCGGCCCGGCGACCGAAATGGTCGCGCAGATAGAGACCCCGGTCGTCGTCGTGACGGGGCTGGTCCTCGCGGTCTACGCGGTCGTCTACGAGGTCCGAAAGCGACACACCCGCCGGATCGAGTCGTCGGTACCGGACCTCCTCGACCGCCTCGCGAGCGTCAACGAGGCCGGCACCTCCGTCGTCGGGAGCGTCCGGCGGGTCGGCGACTCCAACCTCGAAGCGCTGACGGCCGACCTGAAGCGCACCAGACGCGACATCGACTGGGGCGCCGACGTGAGCACCGCGCTCCGCCGGCTGGAGCACCGGGTCCGGTCGCCGATGACCTCCCGGGCGGTGGCGCTGGTGACGAACGCGATGCACGCGAGCGGCGATATCGGTCCCGTACTCCGGATCGCGGCCGACGAGTCGCGTGCGACGTGGGCGCTCCGCCGGGAGCGCCGACAGGTCATGATCACGTACCTCATCGTGATCTACATCTCCTTTCTGGTGTTCCTCGGGATCATCGCCTCGCTGTCCGTCTCCTTTATCCCGGCCATCGAGGAGGCCGCGATTCCGAGCGGCGGCGGCACGGGCGGGGTGCCCGGCGCGCCGGGCGGACCGACCGGGATCGCCGACGGACTCGGCGACATCGACTCGTTCGCCTACGAACAGCTGTTCTTCCACGCCGCGGCCGTGCAAGCCGTCTGTTCCGGCCTCGTCGCCGGCCAGCTCGGCGAAGGGTCGGTCAAAGACGGCGTGAAACACGTGGTCGTCCTCCTCATCTTGACGCTTCTCACGTTCGCCGTCATCGGGCTGGTGTGACGGGTCGGGCGGGTCGCGGCGTCACTACTCTCCTCCGGCGACCGCCGGGCACTGGAGCTATGTCACTCGGCGCCGACCCTCCGGTATGGACACGCAGTCGACGTACGACCGCATCGCCGCACACTTCGCGAAGACCCGCGAGTACGCGTGGCCGGAGGTCGAATCCTTCGTGCAGGGCCGCTCGGCGACGCGCGCCCTCGACGTCGGCTGCGGGAACGGCCGCCACGCGGAGCTGCTCGCGGAGCGCGCCGACTCGGTCGTCGGGATCGACCTGAGCCGGGAGCTCCTTCGCGAGGCGGCGACGCGAGCCCGCGAGCGCGACTTCGCCGACGCCCTCGATCTCGTTCACGGCGACGCCGTCGCCCTCCCGATCGCCGACGACGCGGTCGGGCTCGCGACGTACGTCGCCACGCTCCATCACCTCTCGCCGCGCGCGGCCCGCGTTCGGAGCCTCGACGAACTCGCGCGGGTCCTCGCGCCGGGCGGGGTCGCGCTCGTGAGCGCGTGGAGCACCGCCCACGACCGCTTCGACCGGACGAAGGGGTTCGACACGACCGTCGACTGGACGCTCCCCGGCGGCGAGACCGTCGCCCGGTACTATCACGTCTACGCCCCCGACGAGTTCGACGCCGATATCGAGAACAGTCGGCTCGAAGTCGTCGAATCGACCGTCTCCAGCGGGAACTGCTACGCCGTCGTCTCGGGGCCTCGCCCCTAATTATCACGGGAGATACCGTGGAGTGAGGTTTAATGTATCGCTGCCGCCGCCGTCGAGTCAATGAGTTCGACTCGCCTCGATCGTCTCCTTCGTCGCCTGAGTCCAGACGCGATCACTCGGAGTTACCTCGCGAAGTTCGCGGTCGTCGTGCTCCTCGTCGTCGTGGCCATCGGCGCCGTCGGCGCGGTCACTTACGCGGAGACGACGGACCGCCTGGAGGACAACGCCCAGCAGGACTACACCGCGGTCGCGGAGCTGAGCGCCACGGAGATCGACGTGTGGACCAGCGATCACCGCTCGATCGCCAGAGAGACGGCCGACAGCGACGCCTTCGGGTTCACGAGGGAGCCCGAAGAGGTGGAGAGCTACCTCACCTCGCAGCTCTCGTGGCAGCCCGACGAGATCGTCGCCTTCCACCACATCAACCGGCACGAAGGCACGCTGCTCGCCTCGACAGACGACGACCGCGGCACCGCGATCACCGAGGAGAGCTGGCTCAACGACGGTCTCCTGATCGGCGAGGACACTTACACCTCGCCGACGTACGAGGTAGACGGCGAGCGGCACGTCTCTTACGTCGCGTACACGCCGCGGCGCAACTACTTCGTCATGGAGGTGTCGCTCGCGTCGATCGTCGAGGACCTCCGGCAGCCGACCGACGGGTCGTTCACCGCGATCGTCCAGTCCGACGGCGTGATCGGGGCCAGCGACCGCGCGGGCGCCGTGGCCGAGCCGTACGCCGACGAGGTGCGGGACGCGATGATCGCCGGCTCCGCGGTCGGTCACGTGTCGTCGGCGACCTTCGAGTTCGCCGACGACGCGGAGTACTTCGTCGCGTACGCGCCGGTCCCCTCCGAGGACTGGTACGTCGCCGTCCACGTCCCCCTCGCGGAGGCGTACGCGCTCTCCGGGATGATCGGCCGGAACCTGCTGCTCATCGTCGGCGTCGCGGCCGTCGGACTCGGTCTGCTGGGCGCGACGCTCGGCCGCGGAACCGTCGCGGAGCTGAACCGACTCACCCGGAAGGCGCGGGCGCTGGAGACCGGCGACCTCGACGTCGGATTCGACACCGAGCGCCGCGACGAGTTCGGCGACCTCTACGGCGCGTTCTCGACGATGCGCGACTCGCTCGGCGAGCAGATCGAGTCGGCCGAGACGCAGAAGCGGCGGGCCGAGGACGCGAAGGCCGAGAGCGAGGCGTTCGCGGAGCGGCTGGAGTCGCGCGCGGCGGCGTTCGGCGCGACGATGGACGCGTGCGCCGACGGCGACCTCACCGCCCGAATCGACGTCGAGCCCGCCGATCCGGACGCGCTCGCCGACATCGCCGACGGGTTCAACGACGCGATGGACGAGCTTGAGGGGGCTATCGCGGAGGTGGACGCCTTCGCCGGGCAGGTCGCGGCCCGGAGCGAGGCGGTCACCGACGGCACGGACGAGGTCGCCGCGGCGGGCCGGGAGACGAGCGACGCGATCGACGAGATCTCGGCCGGCGCGGAGCGACAGAGTCGGCGCCTCTCAGAGGTCGCCGGCGAGATGGAAGACATGTCCGCCACGGTCGAGGAGGTCGCCGCCTCCGCCGATCAGGTCGCGACCACCTCCAGAGAGGCGAACGCGGTCACCGAGGAGGGACGAGAGGCCACGGCCACGGCGGTCGCGGAGCTGCACGACGTCGAAGATCGATCGGAGTCGGCGACCGAGACGATCGAGCGCCTCGAAGCGGAGATGGCCGAGGTTGACGCGATCGTCGAGACGATCTCGGAGATCGCCGACCAGACGAATCTGCTGGCGCTGAACGCCTCGATCGAGGCGGCGCGGGCCGGCGAGGCGGGCTCCGGCTTCGGCGTCGTCGCCGAGGAGGTGAAGGCGCTCGCGGAGGAGACGCAGTCGTCCGCGGCCGAGGTCGAGACGCTGATCGACGGGCTGCGCGAACGCACCGACGAGAGCGTCGCGGAGATGTCGCGGATCCGCGAGGGGGTCGACGCCGGCGTCGACACCGTCGAGACCGCGGACGACGCCCTGACCGAGGTCGCGACGCGGGTGGCCGAGGCCGACGACGGCGTTCAAGAGATTTCGGGCGCGATGGACGCGCAGGCGTCGTCGGTCAACGAGGTGACCGGCGCCGTCGACGACTTGGCCGGCGTGAGCCAGCAGACGACCGCGGAGGCGACCACCGTCGCGTCGACTGCCGAGGAGCAGGCCGCCACGCTCGGCGACGTCTCCGAGCAGACCCACGCGCTCACCGAGCGCGCCCGCGACCTGCGCCGGATGACGGACGGGTTCGAGGTGGACGGCGAGCGCGACGGCGGCGACGCTGAGACCGGTCTCGGTGGGTCCGACGGCGACTTCGACTTCGGTGCGACCGAACCCGATACATCGGTGAGCGCCGACGGCGGGGTCGAACGGCCGACGGACTCGAGAGTCGCCGGCGGATCGTCGAACGAGAACGCAGAAAAGTAGCTGTACCGCCTACCGCGACGGTCGAGTTACGCCGTCAATCAGCCATGGTCTCGCGGCCAGCTGCCGCGTCGGCCGCGAGCGGCGTCACGATCTTGTACGCCGCGTACAGGCCGAGCACTGCGACACCGGCCAGCACGATACCGGTCCGGATCTGCGGCGAGATCAGCGGCGTCGCCACCACCTCACCCGCCTCGTTAGTTATCGGGGCCGGACTGTACGGCGCACCGACGAGGATCTCTAGGATCCCCATGCCGATCAGTCCGAGTAGCATTAGTCCCGCGCTCAGCGCCATCGCCGCCTTGTCGATGATGTTCGTCATTGGAATTCACCTCTTAACCGAGCAGGTAGCGTAGTTTCGGGTGCTTTTGCACGAACGAGAGCTTCTCGAGGACCGCGTCGAGGCCGTAGTACCGACCGGCCGACAGCATGATCACGGTGATGAACAGCAGCAGCCCCATGAAGTCGCTGTTGACCAGCCCGTGACCGAAGCCGGCGTTGCCGACCCAGAACAGGGTCATGAAGATGACCCCGCCGAACGCGGCCAGCCGGGTGACGGCGCCGAAGATCAGCGCCAGCCCGATCAGCGTCTCGAACAGGGGTACCCCCGGCTCGATGAGCCACGCGAGGTTGTTCCCCATCCAGACAGGGATCCCGCCAAGCGCGGTCCCGCTCATCCCCTGCATGTAGGCAGAGCCGTAGGTGTACGAGAACCCGCTCTCGATGATTTTCGTGATTCCCGCGTGGAAGAACCACCATCCAGTTACCACGCGCAGGAAGGCGATCCAGTACGCCGCCCACGGACCATCAAGCGCGAACTCGACCTCGTCGACCAGTGGATTTCCCGATTGGTATGACATCGTGCTCACCTCACGGTTGGACGTTGAACGCGTTCCCGTATATGTACCCAACCGGCTTCTAAGCGGCTGAAAAACGTTCTAAGTGTGCGGGAATACCCCGTTATATTGTGGTGTTTTAATACAGTTCCGTCGTCCGAGGGATCCGCCGGTCGCAATCGACGGACTCGCCGCCGGGAACACGGAACGTTTATTGGATTCGTTCAGCCTACAGTTACATGCGTCAGTGACGGACGCACCCACGCGCGCCGGTGGTCTAGTGGTAGGACCTGAGCCTTCCAAGCTCATGGCCCGGGTTCAAATCCCGGCCGGCGCACTCCCTTCGGTCGTGCGCCGCCCGTACCCTTGCTCGCTCACGCTGTTCGCTCGCAAGGGTCCCGGCCGGCGATTTTCCTCGCTCCGCTCGGAAAATACTGAGAGGGATTTGAACCCTATCAGTCGCGCACAGCGAACGAAGTGAGCGAGCCCGTCTGATTCCGGTTCAAATCCCGGCCGGCGCACTCCCTTCGGTCGTGCGCCGCCCGTACCCTTGCTCGCTCACGCTGTTCGCTCGCAAGGGTCCCGGCCGGCGCATTTCTCGAACGGCACAGGAGAATTACAGTGGTACTGTGTTCACCAATTGCCGTCAAATTTGGCGGTGAAGTCGTAGTGAGTGACGAGGCGGTCGATTTCCCGACGTTTCTGAACTGAGCTCAGATTTGTCTCTACGTAATATCTGCCGGTTATAAAACGCAAGGAGAATACCCGCGGCTTTAGGCGTGGGATGAATCCGACAACGCCGACACGTTCAACCGTCGATGGCACAGCCTGAGTTTCCCAATCCTCACTTTTAATTATCAATCGCTTCAACAGAGAAGTAAGGTCAGGTCGG
>NZ_JARANT010000021.1 GCF_029889805.1 Halorubrum sp. Boch-26
CGGGCGCGCGCCGGGTGCCGGAGCGGACGGCGGCGCGGCTCGCGAACGAGAGCGACGCCGTCGTCGTCGCCGTCGACGTCCCCTCCGGGATCGACGCCGACACGGGCGAGCCGACCGGGAGCGCCGACGCCGCCGAGGGCCGCGCGGAGGCGGTCCCGCGCGTCGAGGCCGACCGGATCGTCACCTTCCACGACGAGAAGCCGGGGCTCGGGGCGCTCGACGCCGCGGTGACGGTCGCGGACATCGGGATCCCGGCGGCCGCGGAGCGGTACACCGGTCCCGGCGACCTGCTCGCGCTCGGCCGCGACTCGGACTCGCACAAGGGGGAGAACGGCGAGGTGCTCGTCGTCGGCGGCGGCCCGTACACCGGCGCGCCGTCGCTTTCGGCCCGATCGGCCCTCCGGGCCGGCGCCGACCTCGTCCGCGTCGCCTGTCCGGAGACGGTCGCCGGGACGGTACAGGGGTACTCGGCGGACCTGATCGTTCGCGGGCTCCCGGGCGATCGAATCGGTCCCGCCCACGTCGATCGGGTCGCGGAGCTCGCCGCCGGCAACGACGTCGTCGTGCTCGGCCCGGGGCTCGGCGGCGGCGACGGCGCGGGCGAGTTCGTCCGCGAATTCCTCTCCGAATACGACGGGTGCGCGGTCGTCGACGCCGACGCGCTGCGGATCGTCCCCGAGACCGACACCGACGCGACGCTGATCTGCACGCCGCACCAGGGCGAACTGGTCGGAATGGGCGGCGAGACGGCCGAAGACCCGGACGAGCGGGCGGCGCTCGTTCGGTCGTTCGCGGACGAGATCGGCCACGTCCTGCTCGTGAAGGGCGCCGTCGACGTGGTCAGCGACGGCGACGCGGTCCGGCTGAATCGCACGGGGAACCCGGGGATGACCGTCGGCGGGACCGGCGACGTGCTCGCGGGGGTGGTCGGCGCGCTGGCGGCCGTGACCGACCCGTTTCGGGCGGCCGCGGTGGGCGCGTACGTCAACGGGCTGGCCGGCGACGCGGCGGCAGACGCCAACGGGAACGGCCTCGTGGCGACGGACTTACCCGACCGGCTTCCCGAGGCGATGCGTGATGAGTGACGAGCGCGATGCGGAGACGGAGCGCGCGGCGGCCGACGAGACGGGGGCCGACGCCGCCGCCCCCACCGACGAGCTGACCCACACCGACGCGTCCGGCGAGGTCCGGATGGTCGACGTCGGCGCGAAACCGGACACGAGCCGGCGCGCGGTCGCGCGCGGCGAGATCCGGCTGACGCCGTCGACGATCGCGGCGGTCGAGGCGGACGAGGTCGGGAAGGGGGACGTGCTCGCGACCGCGCGGGTCGGCGCGGTACAGGCCGTCAAACACACGTGGGAGACGATCCCGATGTGCCACCAGATCCCGATCACGAACGTCGACACCGACTTCGCGGTCGCCGGCGACCGGATCGAGCTGACCGTCGCCGTCGAGACGACCGGGAAGACCGGCTGCGAGATGGAGGCGTTGGAGGGCGTCACGACCGGCCTCAACGTCGTCTGGGACATGGTGAAAGCCGCCGAGAAGGACGGCGACGGGCAGTACCCGGACACCGGAATCTCCGGCGTCGAGGTCGTCGAGAAGGAGAAGCGGGCGCTCGACGGCGGCGACTGAGCCCCCGGAGCGGCGGGCGACGGGCGCGCCCGCGGGCTCAGAACAGCCCGCTCACGTTCCCGTCTGCGTCCACGTCGATGTCCTCGGCGGCCGGCTCGGCGGGCAGCCCGGGCATCGTCATCACGTCGGCGGTCTTGACGACGACGAAGCCGGCGCCCGCCGACGGCGACACCTCGCGCACGGTGAGCGTCCACTCCTCCGGCACGCCCGTCAGCGAGGCGTCGTCCGAGAAGGAGTACGGCGTCTTCGAGACGCAGACTGGGAGGTCGCCGTACCCCCACGCTTCGACGCGGTCGATGTCGGCGGCGGCGCCGTCGACGTACTCCACGCCGTCGGCGCCGTACACCTCGCGGGCGACGGTCTCGATCTTCTCTCGGATCGTGGCGTCGAGGTCGTACAGCGGCGCGAACTCGCCGGTTCCGGCGTGCTCGCGGACCAGCTCCGCGAGGGCGGTCGCCCCCTCGCCGCCGTCGCGGTAGGCGGTCGAGCGGGCGACGGCGATCCCCGCGTCGGCCAGCGTCGACTCCAAGGCCGCGAGATCCGACTCCGCGTCGTCCGGAAAGACGTTGATCGCGACGACCGCTGGGATCCCCATGGACTCCACGACACCGACGTGGCGTTTCACGTTGTCGACGCCGGCCCGGACCGCGTCGGGGTCGGTCGCGGCCAGCGCGTCGAAGTCGGTCGGCCACATCTCCAGCCCGTGCCGCTTGGTCCCGCGGACCGTCGCGACGACGACGGCGACATTTGGGACGATCCCCTCGCGGGCGACGATGTGCGCGAACTTCTCGGCACCGAGGTCCGCGCCGAAGCCGGCCTCGGTGACGAGGTAGTCGGCGAGCGAGGCGCCGACCCGGTCGGCCGCGAGCGCGTTGGTCCCGTGCGCGATGTTGGCGAAGGGGCCGCCGTGAACTAAGGCGGGGACGCCCTCGACGGTCTGGACGAGGTTCGGGCGGAACGCGTCGCGGAGGAGCGCCGCCGCGGCCCCCGTGACGCCGAGATCGTCCGGGGTGACCGGGTCCCCGTCGGCGTCTTCGGCGAGCACGATCCGTCCGATCCGGTCTTTCAGGTCAGCGAGGTCCTCCGCGAGCCCGAGGACGGCCATCAGCTCCGAGGCGGCCGTGATGACGAACTCGTCTTCCCGCGGGACGCCGCGGGCGGGGCCGCCGAGTCCCACGACGGTCTCGCGGAGCGCGCGGTCGTTGACGTCGAGCGCGCGGGGCCAATCGACGCGGCGCACGTCGACTTCCTCGTCGTTCCCCTGGTGGATATGGTTGTCGAGCGCCGCGGAGATCAGGTCGTGCGCGGCCGTGAGCGCGTGGATGTCGCCGGTGAAGTGGAGGTTGATCGCCTCCATCGGGAGGACCTGCGAGTACCCGCCGCCCGCGGCGCCGCCCTTGATACCGAAGACGGGCCCGAGCGAGGGCTCTCTGACCGCGACCGCCGCGGACTCCCCCAGTCCCGCGAGCGCCTGGCCGATACCCACCGTCGTCACGGTCTTGCCCTCGCCCTTCGGCGTCGGGGTCATCCCGGTGACGAGCACCGTCGTCCCCTCGGCGGCGTCGGCGTCCGCGGTCGCCGAGCGCACCGCGTCGAGCGCGAGCTTCGCGACCCCGTCGCCGCGCGGTTCGATGTCAGCGGGGCGAAGCCCGAGATCGGCCGCGACCGCTTCGATCGGCCGCGGGTCCGCGGCGCGCGCGACCGCGAGATCGGATTCCGGTGCGTCAGGTCCGTCGGCCGCCGGGTCTGAGTGCGCCATACCGAGACCTCCTCCCGGGGCGGTAATCAGTGTTGGAGGCGTTCTCGGAAGGTAAAAAACCGGTCTGGGCCGCCGCCGTCAGTCGTCGGCCGGCTCGCCGTCGTCCGAAACCGTCACCGCGATGTCCGCTGCCGCGGCCTTGTACTCGGGGATCTTCGCCCGCTCGTCGAGCACGTCGTTCGTGAGGCGGTTCGCGGAGGCGGCAGCGAAGTGCGGCGTCGTCCAGACGACGCCCTCCTTGATGTCCTCGGTCACCTGCGCTTTCACCTCGATCTCGCCGCGGCGCGAGCTGAGCTTGACCGTGTCGCCGTCCTCGATCCCGTACTCCGCGGCGTCGTTCGGGTGGACGTCGACGAAGTTCTCCGGCTGCTGCCGCGAGAGCGTCGGCGAGCGCCGGCTCATCGTCCCCGTGTTGTAGTGCTCCTCCAGCCGCGCCGTGGTGAGGATCAGCGGGTACTCCTCGTCGGGCACCTCGGCCGGCGGCTGGTGGCGGACGCCCTCGATCTGCCCGAGGCCGTTTTCCGTGTCGAAGGAGTCCTCGTAGAGGAACTGGTCGCCCTCGTCGCCCTCCTCGTAGCAGGGCCAGTGGAGCCCCTCCTCGCCGAGCCCGTCGTAGGTCATCCCGTGGTAGATCGGGCACACCTCTCGGAGCTCCTCGAAGACGGCCTCCACGTCGTCGAAGCGGAACTCCGTCTCTCCGAAGAGGCGGCTGCCGACCTCCATCAGGATGTCGAGGTCGTGTTTGGTGTTCTCGTGGACCTTCTCGACCCCGCGCATCCGCTGGACGCGGCGGTCGGTGTTGGTGACGGTGCCGCCGCGCTCGGCCCACGTCGTCGCCGGGAGGACGACGTCGGCGAACTTGGCGGTCTCCGTCATGAAGATGTCCTGTGCGACCATGAAGTCCAGCGACTTCAGGCGCTCTTCGACCTCGTTGCCGTCGGGCTCGCTCATCACGGGGTTCTCGCCCATCACGTACAGCCCCTTCACCGAGCGGCCCGCCTCGTGAGAGATCTCGACGTTGGTGAGGCCGGGCTCCGCGGGCACCTCGAACCCCCAGACCTCCTCGACCGACTCGCGGACCTCGTCGTCGTCGACGAGCTGGTACCCCGGGAGCACGTTCGGCATCGCGCCCACGTCGCTGGTCCCCTGGACGTTGTTCTGCCCGCGGAGGGGGTTGACGCCGGTGCCGGGTCGACCGAGGTTCCCCGTTATCAGCGCGAGGTTGATCTCGTTCTGCACGTTGTCGACGCCGCAGGTGTGCTGGCTCATCCCCATCCCGGTGAAGATGGCGGCGTTGTTCGCCATCGCGTACTTCTCGGCGGCGAGCTCGATGTCTTCGAGGGGGACGCCCGCCTCCTCGGCGGCCGCCGCCTTGTCGAACTCCGCGAGGGTCTCTGTTAAATGCTCGAACCCCTCGGTGCGCTCGTCGATGAACTCCTCGTCGATCCAGCCCGCGTCCGGCTCCGCCTCGTGGCGTTCGAGGATCGTCTTCAAGACGACGTTGAGCAGCGGGATGTCGGCGCCGGGGTTGAGCTGGAGGTGCATGTGCCGGTCGGTCTCCCCGATCTCGAACGACCGGGTGGTCTTGTTGGCGTGCGGGTCGACCTGGATGACGGTCGCGCCCTCCAAGACGGCCTGCCGGAAGTACTGGCTGTTGGCGATCGGGTGCTGCTCGCCCGGGTTCGACCCCTCGATCCAGAAGACGTCCGCCGACTCCTCTAAGTCCTCCATGCTGTTCGTCATCGCGCCGGCGCCGAGGCTGGTCCGGAGCGCCCACACCGTCGAGGCGTGGCACATCCGCGTGCAGTTGTCGACGTTGTTGGTTCCGTACCGGCGCGCGAGCTTCTGAAGGAGGTAGTTCTCCTCGTTCATCGTCTTCGAGGAGCCGAAGAACCCCATCGCGTCGGGGCCGTGGTCGTCGCGTATCTCCTCCATCTCCGAGACGATCCGCGAGTAGGCCTCCTCCCACGTCGCTTCGCGGAACTCGCCGTCTTCCTTTATTAACGGCTCCGTGAGTCGGTCCTCGTGGTCGACGACCTGCGTCGCCGCGCCGCCCTTGATGCAGACGCGCCCCTCGTTGACCGGCGCCTCGCCCCACGGCATGAAGTTCACGTCGCCGGGATCATCCCCTTGCCGTACCTTGATCCCGCACCCGACGCCGCAGTACGGGCAGATGGTCTTCGTCGCCTCGTCGCCGTCAGCGGACATGGCTTCCACCCCGATGTGCGATCATATGTCACGGTTTGTGATGCCTCCCGCATGAGTGTGTCGGTGGTTCCGGCCGCCGAACCGTTTTGTCGGCCGCACACGTTTCCACGGTATGGATTCGACTCTCGCCGACGTCGCGGCACGCGTGGACGACCACGTCGAGACGTACCGCGAGACGGCCCCGTTCCACCCGGTCGAGGCGGAGGCGATCGGGTCGCTCGGGGACGCGTTCCGCGCCGGCGACTACGGGCGGCGCGACGTCGAGTGGGTGATCCGATGGTACTTCAGGCGGCGCGTGGCGGCGATCGACCACGACGAGCGCCGGGCGGTCGAGGAGGCCGTCGAGGACGCGGAGCCCCGCGAGTTACGGGGAGCGCTGTGGGACGCGATCGACGCGCTAGACGAGGCGGAGCGAGAAGCCGAGGAGAGACCGGACGCCGAGCGCGACGCGAGCCTCGACGACGAGCGCGACACGGGCCTCGACGCCGAGCGCGACGCGGGCCTCGACGCCGAGCGCGACGCGGATCCCGACCCCTCGGCGCCCGCCCACCACCGGGCCATCGACGCGCTCACCGACCTCCCGGGCGTCGACGTCGCGGTCGCCTCCGCGCTGTTGTGGTTCCTCGATCCTGACCGCTTCCTCGTCGTCGGCGACCGAGAGTGGCGAGTCGTCGCCGCGCTCACCGACCTCGACGCGGGGTATCCCGACCCGATGACGGCCGCGGCCTACGATCGCTATCTCGACGCGGTCCGGACGGTATCGGACCGGATCGACGTCGATAGCTGGCACCTGTACATGGTGCTCCAGCGCGTGTACGCCGAGGAGTTCGACGGGGAGTGAACTGCGGCGAGAGGGCGGTCGGTGACTCTGTGACCTACCGGTCGAGGAACGGCGGGACGACGACCTCGGCGCGCTTCTCGTCGCCGCGCACGACGACGCTCACCTCGGTGCCGGGCTCGACGTAGTGTTCGTGGAGGTAGCCGAGCCCGATCGGCTGATCGAGCGTCGGGCTCATCGTCCCGGAGGTGAGGCGGCCCACCCGAGTGAGGTCGCCGTCGGTCACGGCGTAGCCGCCGCGAGGGACGCCGCGTTCGAGCAGGCGGACGCCGACGAACCGCTCGTCGACCCCCGCCTCGTGCTGCCGTTCCAGCGCGTCGCGGCCGACGAACTCGGTGTCCAGCTTCACGACGAAGCCGATCCGCGCCTCGTAGGGGGTTCGGGGCTCGTCGTCGGGGTCGAAGTCCTGTCCCGAGAGGAGGTACCCCATCTCCGTCCGGAGGGTGTCGCGCGCGCCGAGCCCGCACGGCTGTGCGGCCGCCCCGGCTCCCCCGTCGCCGACGAACGTCGACCAGACGTCGCCGACCGATTCGGCCGGACACATGATCTCGAAGCCGTCCTCGCCGGTGTACCCGGTGCGGGCGACCCACGCGTCGACGCCCGCGACCGCCGCGACCGTCGCCTCGAACTTCGAGAGACCGACGACGCGGTCCGCGGGGGTGGCGTCGTCGACCGCGTCGGCGGCGTCGGGACCCTGCACCGCGAGCATGGCCCAGTCGTCGGTGGCGTTGGCGACGGTCGCGTCGAGCCCCCCGTCGTCGCGGTAGTCGGTCCACCGGTCGGTCATCCGCTCGTCGTGGCCCGCGTTCGGGACGAAGAGGTAGGCGGGGTCGCCGCCGGCGGCGTCGAGGTCGCGGTCCATGCCGGCGAGCGCGTCGGCGCCGGACCCGGCCCCGGTCCCGTCGGTGAGCCGGTAGACGACGGTGTCGTCGAGCATGACGCCCTCCTCGTTCGTGATCGCCGCGTACTGCGAGTCGCCCGGGTCGAGCGCCGCCACGTCGTTGGTCGTCAGTCGGTTCATCAGCGTCGTCGCGTCCGGGCCGGACACCTCGATCTCGCCCATGTGCGAGACGTCGAAGACGCCGAGCGACTCCCGGACCGCGGCGTGCTCATCGCGGATCGAGTCGAACTCGACCGGCATCTGCCAGCCGCCGAAGTCGGTGAATTTCGCGCCGCGCGCCTCGTGGGTCTCGTGGAGGGGTGGAAGCCGGTCGGTCATGGCGGAACGGTGGCCGGGACGCGCCTAAGGTCTTGCCATCGGGGCGGTCTCGGCGCCGGAACGGGTCGGCTATCGGGGCGCGTCCGACACCGGAACGCGTCGGTGGCGCCGACAGGCTCAAGCCGCTTCCTCCCTCCCTGACCCACGTGAAGCGGAACGTCTCCGGACTCCTCGCGCCCGCCGCCGCGGTCCTGCTCGTGGCGCTCGTCGTCGCGGCGGCCGCGGGCGCGTGGCCCCCGTTCGTCGCCGTCGAGAGCGGGAGCATGGAGCCGACCGTCGAGCGCGGCGACCTCGTGGTCGTCACGTCGACGGAGCGGTTCCCGTGGGGCGGGCTGGTCGGGCACGCGGAGTCGGGCGCGCCGACGCGGCTCGGCGGCACGGGCGACGTGGTGGTGTTCAACCTGCCGGACGCGCAGCGACGGCCGATCCTGCACCGGCTCGCGTTCCGCGTCAGCGCCGGCGAAGACTGGACCGACCGCGCCGACCCCGCGCTGCTCGACGGCGACTGCGACGCCATCGAGGCCTGTCCCGCGCCGCACGCCGGATTCGTCACCTACGGGGACGCGAACGGGGAGTATGACCAGAGCGCCGGGATCGCTCCGATCGTCCGCGAGGAGTGGATCACCGCCAAGGCGCTGGGTTCGGTTCCGAATCTCGGCTGGTTCCGGATCGGTGTCGACGCCGCCATCACTCGGCTCGGGCTCCTTCCCACCGCCGTCGGCGTCGGCGGCACCGCGGCGATCGTGGGCGGCTTCGGCGCCGTCCTGATCGGGCGAATCGGGCGCTCGCGCGACGAGCCGTAGGACTGACCGCGGCGCGGGAAGCGACCGCCCACGCGACGCCTCACTCCGACCGCGAGCCGGCGGCCGCGTCCGATTCGGTCCCCGCGTCGAGGCCTTCTTCGACGCTCTCGTCGTCTCTCCCGCCCGTCCGTTCGTCTTCGTTACCGGCCTCGTCGAGGGTCACCGAGTCGTTCGAGGCGTTGCGGAGGGCGTCGGACCGCCCGAACTCGCCGGGCGCGATCGCGAGAGTTCGGATCCCGTAGCCGTTCGCCGTCTCGACGACGGGTTTGAAGTCCGTGTCGCGGGAGGCGATCGCGAGGACCGACATCCGTCCCTCGGCCGCGAACCGGGCGGCGTCGACCGCGAGCTTCACGTCGACGTCGCCGCTCGTGATCACGACCTCGAACCCCCGCGCCTCCGCGGCCTGGATCAGCCCCGGCGTCGCGTGCTCGTCGAGGTAGAGCCGCGTGGTGACGAGCGGCCCCTCGGCCTCGGCCGCCCGTCGCACGTCGTCGAGGTCGACGTCGAACTCCTCGCGCAACACGTTCGGCCCGTCGACGAACAGCGCCACGCCGACCGGCTCCTCGTCCTCCCGACTGGATTCCATGTGTCGGGGTCGGCGGCGGGCGGAAATATGCGTGCTGGTCCGAGACGACCGCCGACCGCACCGTTCCCCCCGGTCGCCCGCGGCGTTATACACCTTATATCCGTTTTACCACCTGATCGACGACCGTAGTGAATATACAGAGAATTGAAATAGTATGTCCAAGAATAGCGAGTTAAGATGTCGAACTACGACACCTACACCGTCATTTCCGAACAGAACGATCACGAATGCACCACACTTCGTGCACATCCACGCAACGAGACGTACCACGTCGTCGACTACGCCGACGACGACGCCCGCGAGGAGGTGGCCGACCTGCCGGTCGGGTCGGTGGTAAAGATGGAGCTGTCGCGCGCCGGTCGCCGCAGCAACGTCTGGCGCGCGGAGTCCGTCCGGACCGCACACACCGACGGCGGGACCGAACAGTAGTTCACATCAGTCGGTCGTCCCCCTGCCGGTCCGTCATCGGCCGTCGCTTCTCTCGTCGCACCGTCGAGGGGCTGCGGGCAGGTCGACAGCGGTAACTATATTAGTATACGCTTATATTAGCAGATACTACTATGGATGCGCAGCCGACGGACGGGCGTTCCGGAGAGGCAGCGACCGATTCGGTCGAGTCCGCTAGTACAACTGCGACGGAAGAGGGGTGCTGCGGGGGCGTTGCGCACGCGCTCTCGGATCGGGACCTCGAGTTCGACGTCGAGACGCTCGCGACGGTCGGCAACCGGACGCGCTACGAGACGCTTCGTCTCGTCGCGGCCGCTGACGGCGGCGTCTGTGGCTGTGAGGTCGAGCCCGCACTCGACGTGAGCCAAGGGGCGATCAGTCAGGCGCTCTCCCGGCTGCACGACGCCGACCTGCTCACGCGCCGCAAGGAGGGTCGCTGGCGATACTACGACGCAACACCCCGGGCCGAGCGACTGCTCTCGGTCCTCGACGGGACGCGACCGAACGCCGACGGCGGATCGGGGGGGCGATCGTGAGCGATCGGGAGGAGGCGGGCGGCGACCCGAGCGGCGACGCGATCGACCCGGCCGAGCAGCGGCGCGTCGTTCGGGAGCGGTACGGCGGGATCGCCGCGAGCGCGCCCGAGTCGGACGCCGGCTGTTGTGACGCCGGATCCGGCGGGTCCACTGAGTGCTGTGAGGGCGACGAAAGCGACGCAGTCGACCCGGACGGAGCGTCGCTTCGCCTCGGCTACGACCCGGCCGACGTCGACGCGGTCGCCGAGGGCGCGAACCTCGGGCTCGGCTGCGGCAACCCGACCGCGATCGCGGCCCTCGACGCCGGCGAGACCGTTCTCGACCTGGGGTCCGGGGCCGGCTTCGACTGCTTCCTCGCGGCCCGCGAGGTGGCACCGGACGGGCGGGTTATCGGCGTCGATATGACGCCGGAGATGGTCGAACGCGCCCGCGAGAACGTCGCGAAGAACGACGCCGAGGACGTCGAGTTCCGGCTCGGCGAGATCGAGCACCTGCCGGTCGCGGACGCGACCGTCGACGTCGTCATCTCGAACTGCGTGATCAACCTCTCGCCGCGGAAGCCGCAGGTGTTCCGCGAGGCGTTCCGCGTCCTCCGTCCGGGCGGACGGCTCGCGGTCTCCGACGTGGTCCAGACGGCGCCGTTCCCCGACGACGTGCGGCTCGACCCGTCGTCGGTCTCGGCCTGCGTCGCCGGCGCCGCGACCATCGACGAGACCGAGTCAGCGCTCGCAGACGCGGGATTCACCGAGGTCGCGATCGATCCGAAAGCCGAGAGCGAGTCGTTCATCCGAGACTGGGACGCCGACCGCGACCCGAGCGAGTACGTCGTCTCGGCCGCGATCGAGGCGCGAAAACCGCGGTGACCGACCGACGGTCGCTCGCGAGGCAATACGAGGTCGAACTCCGCCCCGCCGGCCCTCAGAAGTCGTCGGTCAGGCGGGGATTCGTCACGGCGCCGTCGGCCGCGGAGGCGAAGTCGCGAGCGTACTTCGCGAGGATACCGCCCTCGTACTGCAGGGCCGGCGGCTCCCACGCCTCGCGGCGCTCGGCCAGTTCATCGTCTGAGAGGTCGACGCTGAGGTCGCGCTCGGGGATGTCGACGGTGACGTGATCGTCGTCCTCGATGAGGCCGATCGGGCCGCCCTCGGCCGCCTCGGGGGCGACGTGGCCGATCATCGGGCCGCGGGTCGCGCCGGAGAAGCGCCCGTCGGTGAGGAGCGCCACGTCGTCCTCGTGGCCCGCGCCGACGACGGCGGCGGTGACGCCGAGCATCTCGCGCATCCCCGGGCCGCCGGTTGGCCCCTCGTTTCGGATCACGATCACGTCGCCGGAGTCGACCGCGCCCGACTGGACGTACTCCATCGCGTCCTCCTCGTTCTCGAAGACGCGAGCGGGCCCCTCGTGGTAGAACTCGTCGTCGCCGGTCACCTTCAGCACGGAGCCGTCGGGCGCGAGGTTGCCGTCGAGAATCTTGATGGCGCCCTCCGCCTCCTTCGGCTCGTCGACGGTGTAGAGGAAGTCGGCCTCGATCGTCGAGTCCTCCGGGAGCGCGCCGCTCTCTTCCAGTTCCGCGATCTCCTCGGCGAGGGTGCGACCCGTAACCGTCATCGCGTCGCCGTGGAGGAGATCGGCCTCCAGAAGGCGGCGGAGCACGACCGGCACGCCGCCGACCTCGTGGAGGTCGTTCATCACGCGGCTCCCGCCGGGCTGGAGGTCGGCGATCTTCGGCGTGCGCCGCGAGATCTCGTCGAAGTCCTCGATCGAGAGGTCGACGTCGGCCTCGGCGGCCAGCGCGAGCAGGTGGAGGACGCCGTTCGTCGAGCCGCCGATGGCGGTCTGAAGTGCGATCGCGTTCTCGAACGACTCTCGCGAGAGGATGTCGGAAGGACGACGGTCGTTCTGGATGCAGTCCAAGACGAGCTCGCCGGCGCGTTCCGCCACCTCGTAGCGCTCTCTATCCTCGGCGGGCGCGGAGGCCGAGCCGAGCGGCGCCATCCCGAGCGCCTCGGAGATGGAGGCCATTGTGTTGGCGGTGAACATCCCGCCGCAGGAGCCCGCGCCGGGACAGGCGTGACGCTCCAGCTCGTCGAGCTCCTCGCCGCTCATGTCGCCTTCGGCGTAGGCGCCGACGCCTTCGAACACCTGGACGATGGTCACGTCGCGCCCCTCGTGTTGCCCGGGCATGATCGAGCCGCCGTAGAGGAAGACGCTCGGCAGGTCGGTGCGGATCGACGCCATCAGCATACCGGGGAGGTTCTTGTCACAGCCGCCGACCGTCACGAGCGCGTCCATGCGCTCGCCGAACGAGACCAGTTCGACCGAGTCGGCGATGACCTCCCGGGAGATGAGGCTCGCCTTCATGCCCTCGGTCCCCATCGAGATGGCGTCCGAGATGGTGATCGTCCCGAACTCGATCGGCATCCCGCCGGCCGCGTCGATCCCGTCGATCGCCGCGTCGGCGACGTCGTCGAGGTGGACGTTACACGGCGTGATGTCGGCGGCGGGATTCGGCACGCCCACGATCGGCGATGAGAGGTCCTCGTCGTCGAACCCCATCGCTCGGAACATCGAGCGGTGGGGCGCGCGCGCCGCGCCTTCGGTCACGTCTCTGCTCCGCAGGTCCTCGTCCTTCTCGCCCGCGAACCGGTCCGCGTCGCCCTCCCGTCGACGAGGGGACTCCCCCTCGTCGGATCGTGGCTGCTGTTCGCTCATACCCGTCCCTGTCGCTCGGGGGTCTTAAACGGCCGCAACGGGGCGAGGGTTGCTCGGTGAGGCGAACGGGTTCGGTCCGAGCGGGTTATCGGCGAACACGTCACTCTCTGAGGATTTCAGCAGAGCCGAAAATGCATATCGTCGTTCCGTTCGAGCCAGTCAACAACAGTCCCCCGAGCTGACCGACGGGGTACGTCTCAACTGGGATCGGTGCTCCTCACTCTGACGAAGTGACACTGAAGACGCCGATGAACCGCCGTTCACCGGCTTGTTCGAACTCGCTAAACGATATCGAGATCGGCACTTCTCGCCCGTCCCGGTGCAACGCGACCAAGTCGACAGACTCCCAATCGAAACTTTTCTCGCCGGTCTCAAGATACCTATTGAGCGCCTGCACGTGGGGTTTTTCCAGACGGGTCGGCATCAGCAGCGTCAGTGACTCTCCGACGAGTTCGTCTGGGGCGTAGCCAACAGCCGATTCGACCGCTGGATTGGCGTACTGGATGGTCGAGGTCGTATCAACGATGACGACCGCATCGTTGGTGTTCTCCACAATCGCACGCATCTGCGTCCGGGTCCGCTCAGCCTCCCGTCGGGTTCTTGCCTGTTCGACGGCATTTGCCACGCGATTAGCCAGCAGTTCATAGTTATCATTCCCGCTACCCTTCTGAAGATAATCCGTAACACCCACCCTAATCGCCTCACTCGCAACCTCCTCGCTTCCCCTTCCAGTGTAGAGAATAAACGGAAGGTCAGGATACTCTTCACGAACCTTTTCGAGGAACTCGATACCGGTCGATCCCGGCATATCCTGGTCGGAGACGACACAATCGACATCGTTGGCAAGCAGGTACTCAAAGCCTGCCGTTGGGTCGGTTTCGGAATGTATCCTGAACCGGTCATCGACTTCGTTGAGAAATGTCTCAGTGACGTTGGCAAATTTCGTGTTGTCGTCGACGTGGAGTATATCGATGGATTCGTTGGTCACGCTCTACCCAAATTAATCGTAATTACCGCCTCTACGGTAATAAGCGTGAGCCTGTCATCCATGACCTCTAACGGCGTCCGCGTCCGGTCCGAGTCGCCCGGCTATCGTTTCCACCTTCCACGCGCGATAGTCGTTCTTCCACGCGCGATGGCCGTTCTCGTGGCGTAAATTCTCGTGGAGTAACGCTACGATCCGCTCGGTGTCGGCTTGGCTTTCGCGAATGGGGGAGTTCACACCCGAGCCTTCAGCTCCACCCGATACCCGAACGGGTCCCTGACGTACACCGCCGGCGCCTCCCCGGTCGCGCCGAGCGGAGAGTCGAGCGTCTTCTCGATCTCGACGCCGGCCGCGTCCAGTTCGGCCTCGATCTCCGCTATCGACTCCTCGACGAGGACGGCGACGTGGTCGTAGTTCGTCGCGGTCGGCGGCTCGAACGAATCGGTGGGCCAGAGGTGGACGACGGCTTCCGGCGTCAGCCGCACGTCGAAGAACGGCTTCTCGCCGGCCGCGTACGGGTCGTCCTCGATCCCGAAGCCGAGCCGCTCGCCGTAGAACTCCCGGGCGTCGTCGACGCCGTCGGCCGGGATGCGGAGGTTGACGTGGTCGATGTGGCGTGCCTGCATGGTCACGAGTTCGGTCTCGGCGTCAAAAAAGGGACAGTCAGACGAACCCCTCCAGGGTCCCCGCGCCGTCCGTGCCCCGCCCGACTGCTCGACCGCCGGATCGCCCGAGAGCGCGACCGCGGCACCAACTAATTTAACTCCCGTCGCTAGGAGAGAGTCGACAAGAGGGACCGAGCGTGGCACAGGAGCTTCTGATTCCGCTCGTCGCCGGTA
Source organism: Halorubrum sp. Boch-26 (assembly GCF_029889805.1). Classification (GTDB taxonomy): domain Archaea; phylum Halobacteriota; class Halobacteria; order Halobacteriales; family Haloferacaceae; genus Halorubrum. The sequence goes on from NZ_JARANT010000021.1 coordinate 14,568, forward strand.
TCATCGCGCTCGGCGTCCTCGCCCAGGTGCTCGCTGCCAAGCTCCGCCTCCCGAGCATCATCTTCTTCCTGCTGGTCGGGGTGACCATCGGTCGCCCGGGACTCGGCATCGTGACGAGCGAGAGCTTCGGTGACTCGCTCCCGGCGATCGTCGGCCTCGCGGTGGCGATCATCGTCTTCGAGGGCGCGTTCCACCTGGAGTTCGAACGCATCCAGACGGCACCGCGGGCGGCGGTCCGACTCGTCACGGTCGGCGCCGCCATCGCCCTGGTCGGAACGGCGGTCGCCGTCCGGCTCTTGGAGGGGCTCCCGTGGGGACTCTCGCTCGTCATCGGTGCGCTGCTCGTTGCCACGGGGCCGACGGTCATCTCGCCGATCCTCGAGGTCGTCCCCGTCAGGGACCGGGTCGCGGCCGTGCTCGAAACCGAGGGGATCGTCAACGACGTGACGGCCGCGATCACGGCGGTCGTGCTCTTCGAGACAGTGAACCCGAGCGTCGCCAGCGAGGGGTTGATCCAGGGGTTCGCCGTCAGGATCGGCGAGGGGCTCCTCGTCGGATTCGTCGTCGCGGGGATCCTCTACTACCTGCTTCGCTACGTCGACCTCTCGCTGGGATCGGCACCGCGGAACGCGCGACTGCTCGTGCTCGCCGGCGCGCTCGTCGCGTACGCGGGCGCGAACCAACTCGCGAGCGAGGCCGGCGTCGCCGCGGCGGCCACCGCCGGGATCGCGCTCGGGAATCTTGACATCCCGTACAAAGACGAGATAACCGATTTCAAAGGCGACATCACGCTCCTCGTCCTGTCGTTCGTGTTCATCGCGCTCGCCGCGCAGTTGCCGCCGGCGGCGATATTCGACGTCGGCCTCGCGGGCGTCGGCGTCGTCGTCGCGGTCGCGGTGGTGATCCGCCCGCTCCTCGTGTTCGTTTCCACCGTCGGCGACCGGTTCACGCTCTCCGAGCGGCTGTTCATCAGTTCGATCGGTCCGCGAGGGATCATCCCGGCGTCGGTCGCGACGCTGTTCGCGACCGAGCTCCGGACGGCCGCCGTCGAGCTCAACGACCCCGCGCTCGCACAGCAGGCGGACCTGCTGATCGGGACGGTGTTCTTGGTCATCTTCGTCACCGCCCTCGTGCAGGGCGGTCTGGCGCGCTACATCGCACAATACCTCAACGTGATACCCATGAGAGTCATCATCGTCGGCGGCGGACAGGTCGGTCGTGAGCTCGCCAAACGCCTCGAGGACCGCGGCGAGAACGTCGTCATCATCGAGCAGGACGAGTCGACGGCCGAGTCGCTCCGCAACGCCGGCTTCGGCACCGTCATCGGCGACGGCACCGACACGTCGGTGTTGGAGAAGTCGGGGGCCGCAAACGCCAAGATCGTCGTCGCCGCCACCGGTGACGACGACACGAACCTCCTCGTCGCCCAGCTCTCCAAGACGAAGTTCGACGTCGAGACGATCCTCGCCAAGGCGAACAACTCCGACAACGTCGACGCGTTCGAGGACCTCGGCGTGAGAACCATCTCGGCCGCGATGTCGGCCGCGTGGGCGCTCGACAACGAGATCGAACGACCCGACCTGGCGCGCTGGATGACCGGTATCGGGGAGTCGGGGGAGGTGCAACAGGTCGAACTCACGAACGAGGCGCTGGCCGGGAAGACCGTTCGCGAGATCGGACCCATGCTTCCGGAAGCCTGTCTGATCGCCGTGCTCGGCGACAGCGACGGGGAATCGGTCAGAGTGCCGAGGGCGACCACGACGCTCGGCCTCGGCGACCGAGTCACCCTCATCGGGCCGCGAGAGGCCGTCAGGGAGGGAATGGCGTTGGTGGGTGACGACTGATCACGGCGGATCGACGTCGGCCCGCGACCGGCGGCTGTGAGCGTCGTCACGACGAGACCGCACGGATACATCGCGCACCCGCGGCGGAAGCGAGTCGCCGGTCAGGCGAACGCCCGGAGAATCCCGGCGCCGTCCGTGCTCCGACCGAGGTCCGGGAGCGTGGCGCGCTCGGGGTGCGGCATCAGCACGGCGACCGTCTCGCGCTCGCCGAGGACGCCGGCGACGTTGTCGGTGGAGCCGTTGGGGTTGGCCGCGTCGGTGACGTTCCCGTCGGCGTCGCAGTAGCGGAAGAGCACGCGGCCCTCCGCAACGAGGTCGGCGTGAGCGGCCTCGTCGATCTCGAAGCGCCCCTCGCCGTGCGCGATGGGGACCTCGATCACGTCGCCCTCGTCGTAGGCGGCGGTCCACGGCGTGTCGGCGCGCTCGACGCGCAGGTGGACGGGTTCACACTGGAAGCGGGCAGAGGCGTTGGTGGTGAACGCGCCGGGGGTGAGTCCGGACTCCGATCCGATCTGCGCGCCGTTGCAGACGCCGACCACGGGGACGCCGCCGGCGGCGGCCTCTCGGACCTCCGCCATGACCGGGGCGCGGGCGGCCATCGCGCCGGCGCGGAGGTAGTCGCCGTACGAGAAGCCGCCGGGAAGCACGATTCCGTCGGCGTCGGCGGGGAGCCCGTCCTCGTGCCAGACGCGCTCGGCGTCGACGCCGACGTGTTCGAGCGCGCGGACCGCGTCGCGGTCGCAGTTCGAGCCGCCGAACTGGACGACGGCGACCGTCATCGCTCGGTGACCGCGACCTCGTAGTCGTGGATGGTCGGGTTGGCGAGGAGCCGCTCGGCCATCTCGTCGGCGCGGTCGGCGGCCTCGTCGGCGTCTGCCGCCTCGAGGTCCACCTCGAAGCGGTCGGCGGACCGGAGGTCCGACAGCTCGAACCCGAGGCGTTCGAGCGCCTGCTGGGTGGTCTCGGCCTCCGGATCGAGGACCCCCCGCTTCAGCCGGACCGTCACCGTCGCGGTGTATGCCGTCATGTCCGATACTGCGGAGTCGTGTGTAAAAACCGTTTTGGAACGCCTTTTATATCCACGTTTGTGGATATATGTCGGTCGATCGTGCGGGCGGCAGGCTCCGCGCGGAACGAAAGGGGCAAACCCCTCCGCGACTTGGTCACGGTGTATGCAGCCGCTCGACAACGCGGAGGTGATCGTCGCATGACCCGCGAACTGACCGAGATCACGGTGGTCGGAGGAGACAAGACCGGACTCATCGCGCGGGTCACCTCCCTGCTGTTCGAGCGGGGAATCAACATCGAGGACCTCGACCAAGCGGTCCGCGAGGGCGTCTTCCGGATGACGACGCGCGTGGACGCCTCGGAGATGGAGACCTCTCGTGGCGAGCTCCGGCGCGCGCTCGCCGAGCTCGGCCGCGAGCTCGACGTGGACATCCAGGTTCGGTTCCCGAGCGACCGGGACGCGCGTCGAATCGCGCTGCTCGTCACGAAGGAGACGCACGCGCCCGAGGCGCTGCTGGAGGCGGAGGCCAACGGCGACCTCGTCGACGACGGCGAGGACGCCGAGATCCCGGTCGTCATCGGCAACCGCGGCGACCTCAGATCGCTCGCGGAGCGCTACGACAAGCCCTTCTACGACGTGGGCGACGGCAACGGCAACACCGACGAGGGACGACTGCTCGACCTGCTGGCAGAGTACGAGGTGGACCTGATCGCCTTGGCCCGCTACATGCGCATCCTCTCGCCCGAGGTCGTCTTCCGGTACGAGGGCCGGATCATCAACGTCCACCCCTCCCTGCTGCCGGCGTTCCCCGGCGCGGAGGCGTACCGACAGGCGAAGGACGCCGGCGTCCGGATCGCGGGCGTCACCGCCCATTACGTCACGACCGACCTCGATCAGGGACCCGTGATCGCCCAGCGCTCCTTCGACGTGCCCGCGGGCGCCGACGTCGACGAGATCAAGCGCCGCGGGCAGCCCCTCGAGGCCGACGTGCTGCTCGACGCTGTCCGCCTCCACCTCGCCGACGCGATTGCGATTCACCGCGGAACGGTCCACGTGCGCGAGGACGACGACGTCGACGCGCAGCTCGGCCTCAGCGAGGCGGCGATCGACGCCAACCCCGACGAGCCGGTCGACGGCGAGCCGCTGTCGCGCTCGGAGACGCCGCCGGCCGGGAGCGACTGACCGTCGGTGCGCGGGAGCGACTGACCGTCGGTGCGCGGGAGCGACTGACCGTCGGTGCGCGGGAGCGACCGATCTCCGGGAGGCTCGGTTGAACCGGCGAGCGGGAGGGACGGACGTCGCGGAGCGGACCCCTATCGCCCGTCGTCTCCGTCCTCGATCGACTCCATGACGCGGGCGTGGAACTCCCGGAGCACCGCCGACTCGTCGTCGGCGAGCACCGTGTCGGAGTCGACGAGCGTCGCGAGCCCGAACGACAGCGGGGTCGGCGAGTCGACCGTGTGGCGGACGACCTCGATGTCTCCGACCGCAACCCCGCCGAGGACCTCACGGAGCCCGTCGACGTCGAGCCGGTCCTCCAAAAGTTCCCGATACGTCTCCTCCGCCACGGCGAACTCCTCGAGCTCCTCGGCGAACGACAGCAGCATCTCGGCCGACACCTGCTGTTCGGACGCCGTCTTCTCGTACCCCTTGTACCGTTTTAAGATGAGCAGCGAGCGGGCGGCGTCGATCCGGAAGTAGCGCTGGTGGAGATCGGTCCCCCGCACCGCCTCGCGGAGGTCGTCACGGACCGTCTCGGGGTCCAATTCGCGGAGGACCGCGGCGACGTCGACCTTGCGGTTCAGCGGGAGTGCGAGCGAGAAGCCGCGGTCCGCGACCGCGACCGCGACGTTCGCGTCCGTGCGGTTCGCGACCGCGCCGGCGACGAGCCGCGAGAGGCCGTCGTTGAACCGGCGGCCGTAGTTCGAGTGGACGTAGAACCGGCGCTTGTACTCGGCGCGGTCGAGCTCCTCCTCGACGACGAGCCGCCCGGGGGTGGGAACGCTCTCGGCGCCAGCGTACGCGACCTGTTCGTCGTACATTCGAGTGATCGCCCGGACCGCGCTCCCGTCCAGGGGGAACCCCCGGAGCCACGCGCGGACCGCGGGCGGCCCCCCGTCTCGGAGCCGATCGAGTAATTCGCTCTGGAACGCCAGCACCTCCCGTGCGAGGTCGTACGAGAGGGGCAGTCGCTCGGAGTACCACGAGGGGACGGTCGGGCGCTCGCTCGTCCGATCGACGTACACCTTCGAGCCGCGGCGGTACCGGAAGGCGAACCGCTCGCCGCCCAGCGCGAACACGTCGCCGGAGCCGAGCGTGTCGAGGTAGCTCTCGTCGAGCGTTCCGACCGGGTCGCCGTCGCGCGTGAGCACCCGACAGCTGAACGAGTCCGGGATCGTCCCGATGTTCGTCATGTAAATGACCCGCGCGAGCCGGCCGCGCTTCCCGACGAGCAGCTCGCCGACCGGATGCTCCTCGTGGTGGTGTTCGCCGTCCGGCGGGTCGTTCTCGTCGCGCCACACCTTCGGGTAGACGTTCCGGTCTTCGAGCCCCTCGTAGTCGGCCGTGAGGTACCGCATGAGCCGTTCGTACTCGTCCTCGCCGAAGTCGCGGTACGGGTGCGCGCGGCGGAGCGTCTCGCGGACCTCGCGGTCGGGCCGAATCCGATTGATGGCCATCCCGTAGACGTGCTGAGCGGCCACGTCGTAGGCGCCCTCCGGCAGGAACACGCGATCGACGAACCCCTCTTCGGCGCGGGCGAGCATCGCCGCGCACTCGATCAGCTCGTCGCGGTCGAGCGCGAACACCCGTCCCTCGACGGTCTCGCCGGGGCTGTGTCCGGCGCGGCCGACGCGCTGGAGCAGCGCCGCGACCGACTTCGGCGACCCCACCTGCACCACCAGATCGAGGTGGGGCATGTCGATGCCGAGTTCGAGGCTCGTCGAGGTGGTGACCACGTCGAGCTCGCCCGCCTTCAGCCCCTCCTCGATCCGGGTCCGCCGTCCCTCGCCGAGGCTCCCGTGGTGACAGCCGGAATCCGACTCGTCGTACCCGAACCGCTCGCGGAGCTCTTGGAGGGTGCGCTCCGCGCCCGACCGAGAGTTCGTGAACACTAGCGTGTTCTCGTGGGCCTCGATCAGCTCGTGGAGCGAGTCGTAGAAGCGGTCGATGACGACGGACCGGGGCGTGTGGATCAGGTCGGCCGCCGGCGTTCGGAGTTCGAGGTCGAACTCCCGGACGAACCGCGCGTCCACCAGCTCGTACGGGCGGGGTTCGAGCCCCGACTCGTCGCCGACACCGTCGGACTGCGTCCGACTGTCACCGGGCGAAGCCCGGTTGCCCGAGGGACTGTGTCCCTCGCTGCCAGAGGCGCCTTGCGCCTCGCTGTCGCCGGATTGCATCCGGCTGTTAGAGGGACTTCGTCCCTCGCTGTCGCCGGCGACGCGTTCGCGGCCGACGAGGAACTCGGCGACCTCGTCGAGCGGTTCGACCGTCGCCGAGCAGCCGATTCGGGTCGGCGAGGCGTCGGCCAAGTCGGCGAGTCGCTCCAGTGAGACCGAGAGGTGGGTGCCGCGCTTGTTCGCCGCCAGCGAGTGGATCTCGTCGACGATGACGTACTCGACGGTCCGGAGCTTCTCCTTGAACTTCGGGGAGTTGAGGAGTATCGCCAGCGTCTCCGGCGTGGTGTTGAGCACGTGCGGGGTCTCCGTCAGCATCGCCTGTCGGTCCGCCTTGCTCGTGTCGCCGTGGCGGATCGCCTGCCGGACGCCGGGGTCTGGGTCACCCTCCTCACCGTCTCGGGTCTCCATCTCCGCCGCGATCCCCTCTATCGGAACCTCCAGGTTCCGCTTGATGTCGTTCGCGAGCGACTTCAGCGGCGAGACGTAGAGACAGTACACAGAATTACCCAGCTCGCCCGCCCGCTCCCGTGCGAAGAGGTCGTCGAGCACGGCGATGAAAGACGCGAGGGTCTTCCCGCTCCCGGTCGGCGCGGCGACGAGGCAGTTCCGGCCGTCGTCGACGTGGGGGATCGCCTCGCGCTGCGGCGGGGTGAAGAAGCCGCCGTTCTCGCCGACGTACGCGCCGAACTCCTCGACCCACCAGCGGCGGACCGGCGGCGAGAGCCGATCGAGCGCGTCGGCGTCCGGGAGGGGAACGGTCTCAGGGTCGAACTCGACGGACGGGGCGTCGTCGGACTGCGTCCGACTGTCACCGGGCGAAGCCCGGTTGCCCGAGAGACTCTGTCCCTCGCTGCCAGAGGCGTGTGGCGCCTCGCTGTCGCCGGCGAGGGCCTCGCGGAGGAGCGCCCGCGCCGACGGGCGCTCCGCGCCGCGTTCCGTGACTTCTGTCACTGTCGCGTACGTGGGCGCGCGGAGGGATATCGGTTGTGTCGGTGCCGGGTGTCGGCCGCGTGGACCTCGGCGGTCGGCACGCCGCGCGAGCGACGCGACCGCACTCGTCGCGGTGCGCGAACCGGCCCGCTTATCCGCTATCCGTCCGTGACGCCGCACGTATGAGTGGAACCTCGCGGGCGACGGAGCGGGAAATCGACCGAAACCTGTTCGTCACCGTCTCCGGTCCGCCGGGCTGCGGGGCGACGACGCTGGTCGAGGGGCTGGCGGAGGCGCTCGACTGCGGCTACGTCTCCGGCGGGGAGCTGTTCCGCGAAATCGCCGCTGAGCGCGACATGAGTCTGTCGCAGCTGATCGCGAAGACCGGCGAGTCCGAGGAGATCGACCGCGCGCTCGACCGGCGCCTCCGCCGGATCGCCGAGAAGTGGGGCGCCGCGAACAAGGCGTTCATCCTGGAGTCGCGCCTCGCCGGGTGGATCGCCGGGAACCGCGCCGACGTTCGGATCTGGCTCGACGCGCCCGACGAGGTGCGCGCCGACCGGACGCTCGACCGCGAGGAGATGACCTCCGAGATGCAGGTCCGCGAGGTGATAGAGGAGAAGCGCTACCAGTCGTACTACGGGATCGACCTGTCCGATCGCTCGATATACGACCTCGCGATCAACACGGGGCGGTGGGACGTCGAGACGACGCTCGACGTCGCGCTCACCGCGATCGAAGGGTACGACGTCAACGCCGACGAGGGCGCGTTCGACACGCCCGACTTCGAGATCTAGGTGAAATCCGGCCGTCGCTCAGGCGTCGGCGGGCGCGCCGGTCTCCAGTTCGAAGTCCCACTCCTCGTAGCCGCCGGCCATGCTGGCGACGACGACGCCGTCCTCGACGCCCTCGTAGCTGCTGATCAGCATCGCGGCCTGCTTCGAGGACTGGCCGACCGGACACGCGCAGACGACGTCGGTGTCGTCCCACTCGATATCGGGGACCCGAGACGGGAGATCTCCGAGCGGCACGTTGATCGCGCCGGGGATGTGGCCCTGCTCGTACTGCGCGGGCGATCGCGTGTCGATGACGCGGACGTCGCCCGTCTGCACGCGCTCGTTGACTTCCTCGGGGGCGAGTTCCTCGACCATGATTACTCCTTCCGCACGGGGTTGCGGTAGCGACCGTCGCCCGACTTCCACACCTCGGCGGTCGCGTCGTCCGAAAGCACCTCGGCGGTCGCGTCGTCCGAAAGCACCTCGGCGGTCCCATCCTCAAGCCCGTCGGGGATCCCGACGACGTCGTCCCACGATGGTTTACTCATGCGGAGCGGTACGCGACTGCCCCGGTAACCCCTTTCGTGACCGGCAGACTTCTCCCGTATCTCGGACGCACAAATCCGACGAACGACCGCGATGAGGGTCGAGGCCGCCGTTTCCGTCGGACTCTTGTCGGAGAGCGGTCTACGTGACCTATGAGCGAGTACGTCGTCGACGAGTCGACGATCTTCGAGACGCCCCTCGTGGAGCTCGACCTCGGCGTCGAGTCCGACGCGGACGTGTACGCGAAAGTCGAGTGGTTCAACCTCCACGACGCCCCGCACGGCGGCGGGTCGATCAAGTCGCGGATCGCGAAGGGGATGCTGGACGGCGCCGAGGAGCGCGGCGAGCTCGAGCCCGGCGTCACCGTCATCGAGCCGACCTCGGGCAACACCGGCAGCGAGGTGGCGCGGCTCGCGGCGGCGCGCGGCTACGACGTCGAGATCGTCATGCCCGACAACGCGGCGGGCGGGAAGGTCGACGCCGTCCGGGACGCGGGCGCGGAGATCCACTTCGTCGACGCCAACCTCGGCTACGACGCCGTCATCGAGCGGTGCGAGGAGATCATCGCCGCCGACCCCGAGGCGTACTTCCGCCCGAACCAGTACGAGAACCCTGACAACCCGGGGACTCACGAACGGACGACCGCCCGGGAGATATACGACGCGACCGACGGCGACGTGACGCGCTTCGTCGCTGGCGTCGGCACCGGGGGGACGATCAGCGGGACGGGCCGCGGGCTGACCGACCTGAGCGACGGCGCGGTGGAGGTCGTCGGTTTCGAGCCCGACGAGCGGCTCCACGCCATCGACGGCCTGAAATACCTCAAGACGGGCGACCACTACCACCCCGAGACGTACGACGAATCGGTGCTCGACCGGACGGCGTACGTCACCACCTCGGACGCCTACGACAGCGCGCGGGCGCTCCGCGAACGCTACTCGGACGACCCGGTGCCGATCGCCGACCCCGGCCAGCACGACGAGGCGACGGTCCGGGACCACCTCCGCGTCGACGACCAGTTCGTCGTGGGCACGTCTGCGGGCGGGGGCGCGGCCGCGGTTGCGAACCTCGACGCGGCGGGCGATCTCGCGGACGACGACGTGGTCGTGTTCATGCTGTGCGACCGCGGCGACAAGTACGCGGACATCCCGCTCTGGGAGGACTATTTATAACGGAACTCCGCCCGAACCGAGAACCGAAGCCGTTACCGACCGCCGGACGCTGCCGGGATGACGCGGACCTGCGCGTCGGCGGGAACCTCGGCGTCGACGGCGTCGACGGGCGTCCCCTCGACGTAGACGTTGATGAACTCCTTGATCTCCCCGTCTTCGAGCACGCTGTCCCGGAGCTCCGGGCCGTGCTCGTCGGCGTGATTGTCGAACAGTTCGCGGACGGTGTCGCCCGCGACTTCGACCTCCGAGGTCGCGGACCCGCCGACCAGAACGGCCGGTAGCTTGATCGTCGCCATGCCACTCGTTCGGCGTCGCACCCAAAAAGACGCCCGCCGACGGCAACGTCGGCCACGGTCTAACACGGTCGGCAGTCCGGGCCGACGCCCCCGTTGCCGTTTCGTTCGTCGAGCCCGTGTTCCAAGCGGGCCGAACGCGCCCCTCGTTCGGCGCGCGGCGGATGCACCGGTCGGTACGCGCCTCAGAGACGGCGGCAGTACGCGCCGGTGGCCGGCCGTCTTATGCGCCCGTAGCCGCAATGCGACGTAATGAGCGATCTCGACCTCGATCCGACCCGGCTCGACCGCTACTCCAGACACATCATCATGGACGACGTGGGTCCCGAGGGGCAGAAGGCCCTGCTCGACGCCGAAGTGCTCGTGCTCGGCGCCGGCGGGCTCGGCGCGCCGATCATCCAGTACCTCGCCGCCGCCGGCGTGGGCACGCTCGGCGTCGCCGACGACGACGAGGTCGAGCTGTCGAACCTCCAGCGACAGGTGATCCACGCGAACGACGACGTCGGCCGCAAGAAGGTCGACTCCGCCGCCGACTTCGTCGCACAGCTCAACCCCGACATCGACGTGCGGAAGCACGAGCTGCGGGTAACAGCCGAGAACGTCGAGGAGCTGATCGAGGGCTACGACTTCGTCGTCGACGGGACGGACAACTTCGCGACGCGGTACCTCGTCAACGACGCCTGCACGCTCGCCGGGATTCCCTTCTCGCACGGCTCTATCTTCAAGTTCGAGGGGCAGGTGACGACGTTCGCGGGCGACGACGACTCGCCGTGTTACCGCTGTCTGTTCCCCGAGGCGCCGCCGGCCGGGATGGTCCCGAACTGCGCGACCGCCGGCGTCCTCGGGGTCCTCCCGGGAACCGTCGGCTGTCTGCAGGCAACCGAGACGGTGAAACACATCATCGGCGAAGGTGAGTCGCTCGACGGCTCGATGCTGTTCTTCGACGCGCTCGACATGGAGTTCGACAAGGTGGAGATCCCCAAGCGGGACGACTGCCCGGTGTGCGGCGACGACCCCGCCATCGAGTCGGTCCACGACGTCGAGTACAGCGCCTCCTGCGCCATCGACGTCGGCGGCGACGACGAGGCGGAGCCGGAGATCGAAGCGAGCGACTGATCGGTCCGGGCCCGCTCGGTCGACCGCCCCTCTCAGCTCCTGACCGGGCGCTGATACCAATCGCTTATAAACCGAGTCCCTGTACCCGTGAGCACATGACTGACGAACCGACCGGCCGCAACCTCGACGGCGACGCGCCGGTCGCGGAAACCGTCGTCGAAACGGCGGAGGCGACGATCACGGAGGACGCCGAGCTCGAACGCTCTATCGGGCTGAGCGGCGGCCTCGCGATCGGGATCGGAACGATGATCGGCGCCGGGATCTTCGTGTTCCCCGGGCTCGCCGGCGGGGAGATCGGGGCGGCGGCGGCCGCCTCCTTCGCGGTCGGCGGAGTGATCGCCCTCCTCGTCGCGCTTCCCACCTCCGAACTGGCGACGGCGATGCCGCGGAGCGGCGGCGGCTACTACTTCATCTCCCGTGGCCTCGGAACGCTCCCCGGGACGGTCATCGGGCTCTCGCTGTGGCTCGGACTCGTGTTCGCGACGGCGTTTTACCTCGTCGGACTCGGGTTCTACGCCCTCGACGCGCTCGCGCAGGTGGGGATCACGGTCGGCGCCGCCCCGGGCGCGATCGTCTCCGCCATCGCCGTCGTCGCCGGGGTCGCGTTCACCGTGTTAAACGTCACCGGCACCGAGAACGCCGCGAAGCTTCAGAACGGCATCGTCGCGCTGCTGCTCTCGATGCTGGTCGCCTTCCTCGGCTTCGGGCTGTTGGAGGCGTTCGGATTCGTCGCCGTCGACACCCCGCCCGGCGAGGCCGTGGACGTCTGGGAGGCCGTGCCGATACTCTCGGTCGCCGCGCTCGTGTTCACCTCGTACCTCGGCTTCGCGCAGGTCGCCACCGTGGCCGGCGAGATGAAGGACCCGGGGCGGAACCTCCCGCTGGCGATGGTGGGGTCCGTGCTCATCGTCACGGTGCTGTACGTCCTGACCATCTTCGTCGCGACGAACGTCTTCAAGCGGGACGCGCTGCTGGCGGCCGGCGAGACCGCGATGGTCGAGGTGGGCCGAGCGCTGTTGGGTCCCGCCGGGGCGCTCGTGATCATCGCCGGCGGGCTGCTCGCGACGATGTCGTCGGCGAACGCGTCGATCCTCAGCACCTCGCGGGCGATCTACGGGGTCTCGAAGGACGCGCTCCTCCCCCAGCGGGCCAGTCGGATCAACCTGCGATACGGCACGCCGCACGTGGCGCTCGGCATGGCCGGCGGCCCGGTGATCGTCCTCGCGGCGACCAGGCAGGTCCAACTGCTCGCCGAGGTCGCCTCCTTCCTCCACCTGATCATGTACGGGCTGATGTGCGTCGCGCTCGTCGCCATCCGCCGCGACCGTCCCGAGTGGTACGACCCGGACTTCGTGGTGCCCGGTGGCCCCGTCATTCCCGTGCTCGGCGCGCTCGCCAGCTTCGGACTGATCGCGTTCATGAACCCGCTGTCCATCGCGGTCGGAGTCGCGGTCATCGCCGTCACGGCCGGGTGGTACTTCTATTACGCCCGCGATATTGAGCTCAAGGGGGCCCTGTAATGACGCGCGTACTCGTACCCGTGGCGGTACTCGACGGAGGTGGCGTCTCGCCCGGCCTGATGTCGCTGCTCGGTACCGTCGACGTGACGGTGCTCGGCTACCACGTCCTGCCGGAGCAGACGCCGCCGGACCAGGCCCGACTCCAGTTCGAGGAGCGCGCGACGTCTGCGCTGGACGACCTCAGTCAGGAGTTCCGGGCCGCGGGCGGCGCGGCCGACCATCGACTCGTGTTCACGCACGACCGCCAGCAGACGATCCAGCGGGTAGCCGGCGAGGTGGACGCGGACGCGTTCGCCGTCACCGGAACGACCGGAGACGTCGATCGGATCCTCGTATCGCTCTCCGGCGACGTCGACGTCGACCGGATCCTCTCGTTCGTCGAGGCGCTTATCGGCGGTCGCGACATCGGCGTCACGCTGGTTCTGGCCGGGGGCTCGCAGGCCCCCGGCGACGATGTGACGGACGCCGCCACGTCCGAGGGAACCGACGCCGCCGATGCCGCCGACCCGCGACTGGAGGCTGCGGTGGGGCGGCTTCGCGAGGCGGCGATCGCCGTGAACACCGTGGTCGCGAGGGACCGTTCGGCGTTCGACGCGCTGATCGACGCGGTCCCGGACCACGACGCGGTCGTGATGGGCGAGCGCGCGCCCTCGTTCCGGTCGTTCGTGTTGGGCGACGAGAGCGAACGGGTCGCGACCGCCTCGGTCGGTCCGGTCCTCGTGGTCCGCGACCGCCGAGACTCCGACGGGGCCGACGGGGCCGACGCGGGCGAGACGGCCGCTAGCGACGAGTAGTGCGGAGCGTCGCGTTTTCAGCGAACGGAGCCTACCGCTCGCTCCGCACCGAGACGGTCTCCTGATCGAACCCCGCCTCGTCGCCGCGCCAGCGCCACGAGCCGAGGAACGGGTAGCCGTCCAGCGCGCAGATCACGTACGAGTGGCCGGGCCACGTCGCCCGCGCGGCGTCCGTCTCGCTCGGGTGGGCGGGACCCGTGGGGTGCGAGTGGTAGAAGCCGACCACGTCGAGCCCGTCGTCCTCGATCGTCTCGATGAGTTCGAACTGCTCTTCTGGGTCGATGAGATAACGGATCTGGGGCGTTTCGGCGACGTTCTCGGCCTGATACGCCTCGGTGACGACGCTCGACTCGTCGTCGGTGCCGTGAGTACCGGCGAGGACGCCGCAGATCTCCGCCTCGCCGCCACCGTACGCGTGGTACACGATGTCGTCGTACACCGCCCGTGAGAGTTCGATCATGGAGGAGCGAAGGCGACTCCGACCGATAAGTCCGTCCCGACCGGCAAGGGCCGCGCTCCGTCACAGGTAACGGCAGTCGTTGACGGGCTGGGTGACGGTTTTGCCGCCGCGGTCGGACTCGCGACCGTGAGCGACGCGCAGCGCGGGCCGTCGACGACCTCGTCGAGAAGACCGACGAGCTGGCGACGGTCGGCTGGGAGACCATCGAGGAGCACGGCCGCGGGCGGTCGTCCGAGTAGGTCGCCGGACTCCGGGCCTCGGGCCCTCCCTGCTACAGCCCTTCGACGCGACGCAGCGCGCCGCGTACTTCTCTCGGAGTCGCGTACGGCCCGCCCTGTACTCGGTGGTCCGGGAGGAGGACCGGTATCGGGTTCTCGTCGAGCGCGCTCGTCACCAGTTCGAGGTCGTCCGGGTCGTCCGGGTCGAGCGCGGCCAAGCGGGTGAGGCGGCTCACGGACACCTCCTCGCCGTAGGGGACCGTCCGGAGCGCTTCGAGGACGTCGCGGCGGTCCGTCGGCACCGTGAGACCGACGGCGACGTCGGCGAACTCGTCGCGCTCCCCGCGGACGTACGCGCCGATCCGGTCGAGCAGTTCGTGGTCCGTCTCCGCGTCCGCCGGCACGTCCGCCGGGAACGACATCGAGATCACCCGCCCGCCGGCGAAGCCGACTTCGACCGGGCGACCGAGGGCCTCGAACTCGCGGGCGAAGACGCCCGACGTTCCCGTCGTATTCATACCCGTCGTAAGGCGGTCCCGATTCTTAAAACGCGGGGACCGGACCGACGACGCGTCTCGGCCGGACTCGGCCCGTCCCCAGACGGCCGCGCCCGCAAGCCTTATGAACATATACGTGCATTAGTGTACACTAATGGAGGATACAACCGGGCTGGCCCCCGCGGTCAGGTCGATACTGTCGGCTGCTCGCGACCGGTCGGCCGAGGGCCGTACCGACCGCGTCGACGCCGACCCGCGCGACCTGCGCGCCGCGTTCGACCGGGCCGAGGCCGACGGGCGCGTGCCGGTCGTCGCCGAGGTAAAGCCGACGAGCCCGACCACGGACGGGACCCGCGAGGACGACCCGGTCGAGTTGGCCGAATCGATGGTCGCCGGCGGCGCCGCGGCGCTCTCGGTGCTCACCGAGCCGGAGCACTTCGGCGGGAGCGTCGAGGTGCTGGAGCGCGTCAGAGCGGCCGTCGACGTGCCAGTCCTCCGCAAGGACTTCGTCGTCGCCGAGTCGCAGCTCGACGCCGTCGAGAGCGACGTCGTCCTGCTGATCGCGCGGTTCGTCGGCGACGACCTCTCGGGCCTGCTGGCCGCCGCCCGTGAGCGCGGCTTTCAGGTGCTCGTCGAGGTTCACGACCGCGAGGAGCTGGACGCCGCGCTCGAGGCGGGGGCGACGACGATCGGCGTGAACAGCCGCGACCTCGCCGAGCTGGTCGTCGACCTCGGAACCTTCGAGTCCGTGGCGCCCCACGTTCCCGACGACGTGACGCTGATCGCCGAGAGCGGGATCGCCTCCCCGGCAGACGTCCGCCGGATGCGGGCGGCCGGCGCCGACGCGCTGCTCGTCGGGAGCGCGATCATGGACGGCGACGTCGAGGCCAACACGCGGGCCCTGACGCGGGCGGAGACGGACGGAGAGGCGGAGACGGACGGAGAGGCGGACGACGACGCGGAGGCGGTCATCGACGAGGCCACCGACACCACGGAGACACCCACATGAGCGAAACCGAATCATCGACGAGCGAGGTTGGAGAGCTTTCGCGCCGCCCGGGCCGCGAGCGCGGCCGCGAGGACGGGAAGTTCGGCCGCTACGGCGGCCAGTACGTCCCCGAGGCGTTGATGCCGGCGATCGAGGAGCTGACCGACGCCTACGAGCGGTACGTCCTAGAGAACGAGGACGGCTTCATGGACGAGTTCCGCGAGCGTCTCGCGGACTTCGGCGGGCGCCCCATCCCGCTTCAGCGGGCCGACCGGCTCTCCGAGCGCTACGACACCGAGGTCTACCTCAAGCGCGAGGACCTGCTCCACGGCGGCGCGCACAAGCTGAACAACGCGCTCGGACAGGTCCTGCTGGCGAAGTACATGGGCAAAGAGCGGATCATCGCGGAGACGGGCGCGGGCCAGCACGGCACGGCGACCGCGATGGCGGCCGCCCACCTCGACATGCCCTGCGAGATATACATGGGCGAGCGCGACATCAACCGCCAGCGTCCGAACGTCTTCCGGATGAAGCTCAACGGCGCCGAGGTGAATCCGGTGACCGCGGGGCGGGGCACCCTGAAGGAGGCCATCTCGGAGACGATGCGCGACTGGGCGACCACCGTCGAGAACACCCACTACGTCATCGGGTCGATCGTCGGCCCGCACCCGTTCCCGGTGATGGTCCGCGACTTCCAGGCCGTCATCTCGGAGGAGGCGCGCGCGCAGACCATCGAGAAGAAGGGCGCGCTCCCGACCGACGTGGTCGCCTGCGCCGGCGGCGGTTCGAACACGATGGGGTCGTTCGCGGCGTTCGTCGACGACGAGGCGGTCGCGCTTCACGCGGTCGAGGCTGGCGGTTCGACGCTGGAGGTCGACGAGGAGGCGGGCGTCGCACCGAACTCGGCGTCGCTGTACACCGGCGAGGAGGGCGTGCTCCACGGGGCGCGCACCAAGCTCCTCCAAGACTCCGACGGGCAGATCATGGAGAGTCACTCCATCTCCTCCGGGCTCGACTACGCCGGCGTCGGGCCGGAGCTCGCGTACCTCGTCGACGAGGGGCGCGTGAACCCCGTCGCCGTCGACGACGACGCCGCGCTGGAGGGATTCCACCGGCTCTCGCGCACGGAGGGGGTCATCCCCGCCCTGGAGACGGCCCACGCCTTCGGCTTCTTGGAGGAACACCACGAGGAGCTCGGCGACCGCGTCGTCGTGAACGTCTCCGGGCGCGGCGACAAGGACCTCGACGCGGCCATCGAGGAGACGGACAAGCGCGACATCGACGAGGCGCCCGACATGTCGATGTTCACGGGGGGGATTTGAATGTCGGACCGGACCGCGGAGACGGCGGCGAAGACGGAGACGGGCAACTCAGCGGCCATCGCCGCCGCCTTCGCCGACGGTCCCGCCTACGTCCCCTACCTCGCCGTCGGCGACCCGGACTACGAGTCGTCGCTGGAGTACGTCCGCGCGCTCGACCGCGGCGGCGCCGACGTGATCGAGCTCGGGCTTCCCTTCTCCGAGCCGATCGCCGAGGGGCCGACGATCCAGGGCGCCCTCGTGCGCTCGCTCGACGCCGGGATGACGCCGGACCGGTTCTTCGCGTTCGCCGAGGAGCTGGACGTCGAGGCGCCGCTCGTCTGCATGACGTACTACAATCTCATTTATCAGTACGGGTCCGGCGGAGCGGGAAGCGCCTCGGACGCGAGCGGCGGCCCGCGTCCATTCGTCGAGCGCGCCGCCGCGGCCGGCATCGAGGGGCTCGTCGTCCCCGACCTCCCGGCCGAGGAGGCCGACCCGCTCCGGGAGGCGTGCGACGAGTTCGGCCTCGACCTCGTCTTCATCGTCGCGCCGACCACGGTCGGCGACCGGCTCGACCGGATCATGGGCCGCGTGTCGGGGTACGTCTACGTGCAGGCGCGGCTCGGGACGACCGGCGCGCGCGACGACGTCTCCGACCAGACCACGGAGAGCCTCGACCGGCTCGCCGAGTACGACGTGCCGAAGGCCGTCGGCTTCGGCATCTCCGCGGGCGAGCACGCCGAGCGCATCGTCGCCGGCGGCGCCGACGGGATCATCGTCGGCTCGGCGCTCGTCGACATCGTCGCCGAGGGCGTCGAGGACGGCCTGTCGACCGCCGAGGTCGCCGACCGGCTGGAGTCGCTCTCGCGGGAGCTGAAGGAGGGCGCCGAGCGCGGCTACGCCGCCCGCGTCGGCGCAGCGGAGTCGCGGTGACCGCCGATTCGAGCCAATACGACCCCGAACGAAACCCACTTACCTGCGATTGCCACACTCTCACACAACGACCGAACCCATCATGACAGCAGGACTCTCGGCACGACTCGATCGTATCTCCACGAATGACCGGTACCTCATCGTCCCCATGGACCACGGGCTCACGATGGGCGCCGTCGAGGGGCTCGTCGACATCGAGTCGACGATCGACGGCGTCACCTCGGGCGGCGCGGACGCGGTTCTCACACAGCGGGGGATCGCGCCGCGCGTTCATTCGAACAAGAACGACGCGGGCTACATCGTCCACGTCAACGGGTCGACGACGATCGGCCCCGACGAGAGCGACAAGCGCGTCACCGCCACCGCAGAGGACGCGGTGCGCGCCGGCGCCGACGCGGTCTCGTTCCACATTAACGTCGGCTCCGACCACGAGCCGGACCAGATCGAGGAGCTGGCGGAGCTGACCGCCGACGCCGAGCGCCTCGGCTTGCCGGTGCTCGCGATGGCGTACGCGCGCGGCCCCGGCGTCGACGAGACCGATCCCGAGTCGCTCGGGCACGCGGTCCGGCTCGCGGAGGAGCTCGGCGCCGACGTGGTGAAGACCGGCTACTCCGGCCACAGCGACTCCTTCGCCCGCGTCACGGAATCGACGCGGCTTCCGGTCGTCATCGCCGGCGGCTCGAAGGGGACCGACCGTGACACCGTCGAGATGGTCCGCGGCGCGATGGACGGCGACGCGGCCGGCGTGTCGATGGGTCGATCGATCTTCCAGCACGAGGACCCCGAGGGGATCGCTCGCGCCGTCTCGGCGATCGTCCACGACGACGCCGACGTCGGCGAGGCGCTCCGAGAGGGCGGGTTCGTCGAGGCGTAGCGGTCCGGCTCCGCGGCGACGTGAGAGAGTGACGAGGCGTCAACAGGCTGCGCTGATCCGCTCTTGCGGCTCCGGGTCTCCCACCGGACCGTCGGGACCGACCTCCTGCTCGACGTGATAGACCGTCACGGACTCCACGCTGCGGTCCGTTCGCTCACAGACGTACGCCGCGATCGGTCTGTACTGCGTCTCTCCGGCGTACCGGACCCTGTGTCCGAACTGATGCCAGAGGGTCGTCGGATACGTCTCCGCCGCGTCCGGCGGGCGGTCGAACGCGACCGCTCCGCCGTCGAGCGCGTCGATCGGCTCGCCGGATTCGAGCGTCGCTCGCGCGACGTACCAGCTGGAGGTGTCCGGCGGGTTCGGCGCGAAGAACGACCAGCTCACCTCCGACAGGTCACCGGCGGGTTCCGACTCCGAGATATCGACGAGGCCGACCCCCGCGGCCTGCCACGCCACGAGCGCGAGAAAGACCCCCACGAGCAGGAAGCTCCCCGCCGCCCGGACCCCCCGTCGCCCCCGCGAGTGGGCCGACGGGCCCGGCGCGGCG
>NZ_JARANT010000022.1 GCF_029889805.1 Halorubrum sp. Boch-26
ACAAACTCTAAGTTGATCTCGTCTAAACAGCCGCCGAGGCGGTCGTTTTCGGGCATAGATCACTTTGAAAACGCACCGCCTCACTTTTCAATCCTTATCTGAACACCGCCTCACCGCCTGCCCAACGACTTATAAACAGCCGCCGACGACACCGTTCGGTCGCTTATAAATACCGCAACAGCGTCGCTACGCGTCGTCGTACGCGAACTCGCTCGTCAGTTCGCCGACGCCCTCGACGCCGATAGTGACGCTGTCGCCGTCCTCCAGCAGCACCGGCGGCTCGCGGTACACGCCCACGCCCGGCGGCGTGCCGGTAAAGAGCAGGTCGCCCGGGGTGAGCGTGAACGCCTGACTGCAGACGGAGACGAGCTCGTCGATCCCGAAGATCAGGTTCGCCGTCGTCGACTCTTGGAGCCGCTCGCCGTTCACGTCCGCCCAGATCGCGAGGTCGTGCGGGTCGTCGACCTCGTCGGTCGTCACGAGCTCCGGCCCGATCGGGGCGAACGAGTCGAGGCTCTTCCCGCGGACCCACTGGCCGTCGCCGTGCTGGAGGTCGCGCGCCGACACGTCGTTGCCGACGGTGAAGCCGGCGACGTGGTCCATCGCCTCCTCGGGGTCGACCCGGCGGGCCTCCTCG
Source organism: Halorubrum sp. Boch-26 (assembly GCF_029889805.1). Lineage (GTDB taxonomy): Archaea > Halobacteriota > Halobacteria > Halobacteriales > Haloferacaceae > Halorubrum. The sequence continues at coordinate 638 of NZ_JARANT010000022.1, forward strand.
CCGATGACCGCCACCAGCTCGGCCTCGTAGTCGACCTTCCCCGTGAGCTCCGGGTCCCACGAGACCGTGTCTTCCGGCCCCGTCACCGAGGTCGGGAACTTCGAGAAGAGCACGGGCTCGTCCGGGATCGGGTTGTCGCCCTCCTCCGCGTGGTCGCGGTAGTTGAGGCCCACGCAGACGACCTTCTGCGGGTCGGAGACGGGCGCCGCCCGCGAGACGGCGTCGGCGTCGTAGCGGCCGACCCCCGTCTCCGTCGCGTACTCGACCGCCAGCTCGGCCTTGCGTCGCCACTCCCAGTCGGCGAGCAGGCCGGTCGTTCCGCCGGCGATGTGGACTCCGGTGGCCGCGCCCGCCTCGGAGAGGTTGATCACGTCGCCGTCGTCCGTCGATACGCCGCACCAGGGGTCTTCCGCGTCCGTCGTTCGGTATTGTCCGAGTCGCATTGAGATGTGTAAGTGATGAAATCGAGTCGTGCGGTCTACAGGTCGATGCCGGCCTCGTCGAGCAGGCGCTCGCCGGAGGCGACGAAGCGGTCGAACTCCTCGCGGACCTTCGGGTTCGTCAGCTCGCCGTCGCGCTTGACGACCTCGCCGTCGACGAGCACCGTGTCGACGTGGGAGGGGTCAGACTGGAAGACGACCGTCTGGACCGGCGAGTGCGAGGGCGCCGTCATGAAGTCGGTCGCGTCGATCAGGACGAGGTCGGCGCGCTTGCCGGGCGTGATCGTCCCGATCTCGTCGTCCAGCCCGAGCGCCTTCGCGCCCTCGATCGTCGCCATCTCCAGCGTGTCGCGCGCGGAGAGGCTCACCTCGGTGACCTCCTCGTCGCCCTCGAGGACGGCCTGGTTGTCGAACATCCGCTGGAGCTGCATCCCGATCCGCATCTGGCTGCCCATGTCGCCGCTGACGTTCGAGCAGACGTCGACGCCCCACGCCGGGCGTCCGCCCGCCTCGAGCACCTTCCCGGTGACGGGGATGCCGTGGCCCATCTGCATCTCGACCTCCGGCGTCGACGAGAAGGAGACGCCCTGCTCGACGGCGTGGTCGACATCCTCCTGGGAGAAGTGGTTCCCGTGGGCGACGTTGACGTCGGGACCGAGCATGTCCTCGATGGCGCCGAAGCCCTGGTACTCCTCGCCGTACACCGACGACGGCCACAGCGCGGCGCCCATGTGGATCGTCGAGAGCGCGCCCAGATCCCGTGCCAGCTCCAAGTCGGCTCGAGCGGTTTCGTCGGTGCAGAAGTCCGGGCCGCGGAGCCCGAGCGCGAGGCTGAGCAGGTCGTCGTCGCGGATCTTCTCCTCGCGGAGCTCGCGGACGTTCTCCTCGGGGAGCCCGACGTCGCTCTCGTACCACCACTTCGCCGCGTCGTCGCCCGGCGGGCCGTAGGTGTACACCGCGCGCAGTCCGGCGTCCTGCAGCGCGTCGACGGCCCGTTCACCGTGTTCGAGCGTGTTGGGGTACGACCAGTCCAAGGCCGTGGTCGTCCCCGTGTGGAGCTTCTCGAACGCCCCGAAGAGGCCGCCGAGGTACATGTCCTCGGGCTGATAGAGCCCGGTGATGTTGCCGAGCATGTGGTCGAAGTACTCGCCCATGAGCGACCAGTCCCCGGCGATACCCCGTACCTGGGTCTGCGCGAGGTGAATGTGCGAGTCGACGAATCCGGGGACGACAATCGTGCCGGACGCGTCGATGACCTCGGCGTTCTCGGTCGAGAGCCCGTGGCCGACGTCCGCGATCTCGCCGTCCTCGATCAGCACGTCCGCCCCATCCAGCTCCCCGATGTCGGGATCGAGAGAGACGATCGTCCCATTTTGTATGATCGTTCGTGTCATGTCCGAGTGTACCGTTTGACCATGAGGTTAAAAATTTACCGTGTGGTAAAGTGAGGTGATCGGTGAGATCGCTTATATACCTCACCGTCGGAGAGGGGCGTATGAGCGAATCCCGTGAGACCGTCACCTCCAAGGACACCGAGGAGGTGATCATGGAGGCCACGTTCCGTGCGCTGAGCAAGCACGGGTACACGGACCTCAGGATGCGCGACATCGGCGAGGAGATGGACCTCACCCGGCAGGTGATCCACTACCACTTCGACGGGAAGTACGACCTGCTGTCGTCGTTCCTCGAGTACGTCATCGACCAGTACGAGGGGAGCGTCGAGGTGGACGAGGACGACCCCCGTTCCGAGCTCGACGCGCGAATCGACCAATGTCTGTTCGGGCCGGAGTTCGAGGAGTTCTCCCACTGGGAGCGCATGAAGGTGTACCACGAGCTGTATACGCACGCGCAGAACGACGGCGACCACCGCGAGATCTTCAACGAGCATTACGACCGCATCCGCGGGAGCATCGTCGAGGTCGTCGAGGACGGGATCGAGCGGGGCGCGTTCGAGCCCGTCGACGCCGAGCGGATGGGCCAGCTCATCACCGACATCATCCACGCGGCCCGCGGCCGCCGGATGGCGCTGGGCCACGAGGACGCGCCGGAGGAGAGTCGAAAGGCGATCGACCAGTTCGTCCTCGACTCGCTGTACGCCGACGACTGACCGCCGGGTCTCTCGCGGGCGCCGGCGCCGGTCGCTTACTCCGAGTCGCCGTCGACCGCGGAGAGCCGCGGTCGAGACCGCTCTTGCTCGTCGCGGAGCCGGTAGGCGCCCGCGAACTCGACCGCGTCACCGACGGAGAGCACCTCGTCTGCCAGCTGAGCGATCAGCTGAACCCCGTCGAACCGCGCGAGCCCGAGGCGGTTCGGCGACCGCACGTCCGGCGGCGTCGTCTCGACGCTCGTCACGGCGACGAGCACGCCGGTTTCGAGCGCGTACGTGGTCGCGTCCGTCCCCGAACAATCGGGACAGCGGCGACGTTGGTAGTACCACCGCCGGCCGCAGTCCGTACAGCGGAAGGCGCGGTCGACCGCGACCGATTCGTCGAAGCGATCGACCGCTCCGTCCGTCGATGTCGCGTCGCTCACGCAGTCAACACCGTACAGACGCTGTTGTTTCCGAACCCCGCGACGTTGATCGCGAACCCGGTCTCCGCGTCGGGGACCCGTCGCTCGGGCGGGAGGTCCCCCCGGAGCTGCCACACCAGCTCGACGATCTGCGAGACGCCGGTCGCGCCGAGGGGGTGGCCGCGAGCCTTCAGCCCGCCGCCGGGGTTCACCGGGAGGGCGCCGTCGAGGGCGGTCTCGCCGTCGAGCGTCGCCTCCCACGCGGTGCCGGAGTCGTAGAAGCCCAGCTCCTCTAATTCGAGCAGTTCGAGGACGGTGAACGCGTCGTGGATGCACGCCACGTCGACGTCGTCCGGGCCGAGCCCGGCCCCGTCAAACGCGCGCTCCCCGGCGGTCCGCACGCTCTCTAAGTCGAGCGGGTCGGGGCGGTCGGCGACCGCGTGGGTGCCGGTGGCGCCGGCGGTGCTCGCGACGCGGACGAGGTCGGGAGGCGAGCGATCGGCGTCGTCGCTCGAACCGGCGTCGTCACCGGCCGACGGCGCCGCGTCCTCGTGCGCGACCACGAGCGCCGCGGCGCCGTCGGTCATCGGGCAGCAGTCGTACAGGCGAAGCGGGTCGGCGACGACAGGCGAGTCGAGCGCCTCGTCGAGCGTGACCTCCCTCCGGAACTGCGCGAACTCGTTGTCGACGGCGTTCCGGTGGTTCTTCCGCGCGACGGCGGCGAGCGCCTCCCGCGGCGCGTCGTGGCGGTCGAGGTACGCCCCGGCGGCGAGGCCGCCGAAGGAGGGGAGCGTGAGTCCCTGCTCGTACTCGCGGTCGTGGACGAGCCGACCGATCGCTCCGGTCACCGTCGACGTCTCGGCGACCGACATCTTCTCGACGCCGACGACGAGGGCGACGCCGGCGCCGCGTTCGACCGCGTCCACTCCGCGGTGACACGCGCTCGCGCCGGTCGCGCTCGTGTTCTCGACCCGGTCCGCGGCGACGCCCTCGATCCCGAGCGCGGCCGCCAGCGCGTTCGCGATCCCGGCCCGCGTCCCGAGGGCCTCCGCGAGCGCGTTCCCCACGTGGAGCGACGCGATATCGTCCCACGCGTGCGGGGAGTCCGCGACCGCCCGCTCGGCCGCGAGCGCGGCGAGGCCGACGACCGACCGCGTCGACTCGCTCTCGAACCGCGTCATGCCGACGCCGGCGATCAGCGCGTCGGTCATCTCACTCCTCGTCGTCGCCGAAGACGCCCTCGCTCGCGAGCTCGTCGATCTCCGCGTCGGAGTAGCCGAGCTCGCGGAACACCTCGCGGTTGTGCTCGCCCAGCAGCGGCGGCGCCCGGTCGAACCCGCTCTCGGCGCCCTCGTACCGCAGCGGGTGTTCGATCACCGGGACCTCGCCGAGCTCCGGGTGTTCGATCTCGGTCACCGTGCCGCGAGCGTCGATCTGCGGATTGTTCAGCGCCTCCTCGACCTCGTACACCGGGCCCGCGGGGACGCCGGCGTCCTCGGCGATGATCTCGATCCACTCGTCGGTCGTGTGCTCCGCGAGCGTCGCCTCGATCTCGGCCTCCAGCTCGTCGAGGTGGTCGACGCGGTCGGCGTTGACCTCGAACCGGTCGTCCTCGGGGAGGTCGGGGCGATCGAGCGCCTCGCACAGCTCGCCCCACAGCTTCTCGTTGAGGATGCAGATGTTGATGTAGCCGTCCTTCGTCTCGAACGTCTGGTAGGGGGCGAGCACCGGGTCCTTCGTCCCCATCCGCTTGGTCTCCTCGCCGGCGAAGGTCATCCCGGCCTGCTTCGTGAGCCACGGCAGCGTCGCCTCTAGCATCCCGAGATCGATGTACTCGCCCTCGCCCGTCCGCTCCCGGCGGTACAGCGCCGTCATCGTTCCGAACGCCGCCCACATGGCCGTGATGAGGTCAGTCATCGGAAGCCCGACCTTGACGGGCTGGCGGCCCTCCTCGCCGGTGACGCTCATGATCCCGCTCATCCCCTGGATGAGCAGGTCGTACCCGGAGCGCTCGCGCCACGGCCCGGTCTGTCCGAACGCGGAGATGGCGAGGTAGATCAGGTCGTCGTTGTACTCGGCGAGCGTCTCGCGGTCGACGTCGAGGCGCTCGGCCGTCCCCGGCCGGAAGTTCTGGATGAACACGTCGGCCTCCTCGACGAGCTCGTACAGCGCCTCCTTGGCCCGGTCGTTCTTCAGGTCGAGTTCGAGGCTTCGCTTGCCGTAGTTCAGCGACCAGTAGTACGGCGACTCGCCCTTGATGAAGGGCGGCCCGGAGTGGCGGACGGCGTCGCCGTAGCCGGGCTGTTCGATCTTGACGACCTCCGCGCCCTGATTCGCGAGCATCGCCGAGCAGAACCCTCCGGTGACGAAGGTGGACAGATCGACGACTGTGATCCCCTCCAAGATCTTGTCCCGATCAGTCATCGCCGATCCCCGCTCCGCGGTCGAACCGCGTCGAATCGGGCGTCGAATCTCGCGTCGAGTCATCTGTCGGTTCGCGCGCCGAGTCACGCTCCGCAGATCCGCCGCGAACGGCGCCAGTCCGCCTTCGGTAGCCGCTTCCGGCGTCCGACCGATCGGTGTTCATTGGTGACTGCACATTGACTTACCATGTGGTAAAACTATCGGCGAGCGCGGGCCTCGTTCCGGTCGAGAGCACGTCGAGTGGGGTTATCGGCCGATATCGAGGGTGTGGAAATCGACGGCGCCGTCACTCCGTCAGCCAGAGCCCGGCAGCCACGACCGCCGCCAGCGCCATCGACCCCGCGAGCAGCGCGAACGCCGGGCGGAATCCGGCGACGTCGGCGACGGTCCCGATGACCGCCGGCGCCAGCGCCCCCGCACCCATGAGCAGGGTCCGGACGACGCCGAGCCCGCCGCCCGCGAGCCAGTCGGGGAGGACCTCTATCAGGTAGGCGCTCCGGACCGGCTGGAACCCGTGAGAGCCGAGCCCGAACAGGGCGACGACGACCGCGGCGGCGACCGCACCGACGCCCACGCCGGGGACCGCCACCAGCGCCGCGAGCGCCGCCGCCGCCAGTCCGAGCGTTGCCACCATCACTGGAAAGCGACCGACCCGATCGGAGAGGTCGCCGGTCGCGAGCTGGACGAAGGTGACGGCGAACACGAGCGAGTACAGGAGGTTCGCCGTCGTCGTCGCCAGCCCGACCTCCCGGGAGAGGTATAAGGGGAGGAACGCGACGAGGCCGTTGTGCGCGAACGAGAACCCGATCGTCACCAGCACGAATGCCGAGAAACGGGGATTCCGGAACAAGCGGAGGTAGTCGACGGCGCCCGGTCCCGTGCCGTCGTCGCCCTCGGCGTCGGGGTCGTCCGGTAGGCGCCCGGGGATGCGGACCGCGAAGGCGACCGCGAGCGAGAGCGCGGCGACCCCCGTGAGCAGGAAGAGCGCGCGCCAGTCGGCGCCCGGCAGCCGGTCCAGGGCGAGCGCGAGCGCCGGCGGCGGCGAGAGGAAGAGCACGACGACCGCGGGGGCGGCAATTCCGCTCAGCGCGCCGAGCGTGTCGTGAACGCCGAGCATCCGGCCGGTCCGGGCCGGGTAGACGCGGGCGAGCAGCCGCACGGCGACCGTCTTGTGGACGCCCGTGCCGGCCCCGATAACGACCATGGCGGCGACGAGCGCCGCGAAGGGGGAGTCGACGACGAGCGCGAGCGCGCCGATCCCCGCGACCGACGCGCCGGCGACGATCACGCGGACCGGGCCGATCCGGTCGGCGACCGCGCCGCTCGGGAACTGCATCAGCGCGTACGCGACCATGAACCCGGAGAAGGCGGTCCCGATCGTGGCGTTGCTCACGCCGTACGTCGACTGGAGCGGTCCGAACAGCGGCGGGAAGAGGTAGCGAACGAACTTACCAAGGAACCAGATGAGTGAGACCAAGATCAGCACGTCGTAGTCGCCGATCCGCCGGAGGTCCATCGCCAGCCCGTAGCCCGGTCATCCGTATAAAAGGCCTGAAGCGCTCGGCGGCTGCCAGTAGGTGTCCCGAGTCGGGAGCCGACCGGCCGTTCAGAACGGTCCCTTCCCGCCGCCCATCATGTCGCCGAGACCGCCGCCCTCGCCGCCGCCCATCTTCTTCATCATGCGCTGCATGTCGCCCTCGCCCATGCCTTGGAACTGGCTGATCGTCTGTTCCATCATGGAGTGCTGCTCTAAGAGCTGCCGGACCGTCTCCTCGTCGGTGCCGGAGCCGCGGGCGATCCGCTCGGTGCGCGACTGGCCGACGACGCGGGGGTTCGTCAGCTCCTCTTCGGTCATCGAGTCCATGATGCGCTCGAACCTTCGCATCCTGTCCTGCGTGACGTCCATCGCGTCGTCCGGGAGCTGGTCCATCATCCCGCCGCCCATGCCGGGGATCATGTCCATCACCTGATCGAGGGGACCCATCCGGTTCATCGCGTCCATCTGCTTTTTCATGTCCTTCAGGGTGAACTCCCCTTTCAGCATGTCCTCGGGATCCCAGTCTTCGTCCTCCTCCTGGGCCTCCGCCATCGCGCGCTCGACGCGCTCGGAGAGCTGCTTGAGGTCGCCCATCCCGAGCAGCCGGGAGATGAATCCGGAGGGCTCGAACCGCTCGATGTCCTGGACCGTCTCGCCGGTCCCGAGGAAGGCGATGGAGGAGTCGGTCTCGTTGACCGCCGTCAGGGCGCCCCCGCCCTTCGCGGTCCCGTCGAGCTTGGTTATCATCACGCCCTCGATGCCGATCGACGACTCGAACTGGCGGGCCTGCTCCTTGGCGCCCTGCCCGATCGCGGCGTCGAGCACGAGGAGCGAGCGGTCGGGGTCGACCGCCCGCTCGATCTCTTCGATCTCCGCGATGAGGTCGTCTTCGAGCGCGTGGCGCCCGGCCGTGTCCACGATGTGGACGTCGGCGTCGGCGGTCTCCTCGAGGCCGGTCCGCGCGATGTCGACGGGGTCGTCGTTGTCGGGGTTCCCGTAGAAGTCGACCTCCGCGCGCTCGCACATCTGCTTGGCCTGGTCGTACGCGCCGGGGCGGAAGGTGTCCGTCTGGATGACGGCGGGGCGGAGCCCCTTCTTCGAGAACCACCACGCCATCTTGGCTGCGGAGGTGGTCTTCCCCGACCCCTGCAGGCCGGCGAGGAGGATCGTCTGGTTTTCGAGGGGAAGCTCCGTCGAGTCCCCGACCAGCTCGACCATCTCCTCGTAGACGATCTTGAGGACGTGGTCCTTCGCGGTCGTGCCGCCCGGCGGCTCCTCGTCGAGCGCGCGGGACTTTATCGAGTCCGACAGCTCCATGACGAGGGAGACGTCGACGTCGGCGGAGAGGAGCGAGCGCTGGATCTCCTTGACGATCTCCTCGACGTCGCTCTCGGAGAGTCGGGACTTCCCCTGGAGCTTGTCGAGGCTGCTCCGGAGGGACGTACCGAGGTCGTCGAGTACCATTTGCCGGAGATAGGCGGTCGACGCGGTAAAGCTTTGTTCGTCGACGGACGCGGAACACGTCTTCGACGCCGGATCGGTGGCGAACGCCTCCAGAACCCACTGATCGGGCATACGTCGTTGTCGGCGGTGACGCGGAATCTCCGAGGCCCCAGCCGCGAGGGCTCTCGCGCCTCGTTTCGCGCCTCGGTCGGTCGCCTCCGCTCCCGCTGCGGTGCTTACGTCGGCGTGCTTCGTCGTCGCAGCTGCCCCCTCGAGTCCCGCCTCGCCCGGCACCGCGCCTCACACCGCCCCGACCTCGCCGCTCGCTCGGGGCTCCCCCCGGTCGCCCACGTCGCTCGCGGCGTCCCTCGCGCGTGCTCCTCGCGGGCCTCCGGCCCGCTCACAGGCACGCGCCGCCGCAAGGGTCTCACCGTCCGACGAGCCGCGCGCCCGCGGCGTCGATCCGACAGCTCTCCGGATCGTACCCCGCGTCGGAGAGCCCGGTACCGAGCGCGAAGACGGTGCGCCCGAGCATCGCCATCGCGGCCCCGCAGTCGTCGGATCGCGCGTCCGAAGCGTCGCCCGCGTCGCCGACCGCCGCGATCGCCTCCGCGACCTCGGGGACGAGGAGGTCGGCCTCGCGGGCGAACCCGCGGGCCGCGTCCATCAGGGTCGGGAGCCGCGGGTCCGCGCGGAGCCGGGCGAGCGCGTCCTCGCCGGCCGCCGAGAGGGCGGACGTGTCGCCGCCCAAGACCGCCTCGGTCGACAGCTCGCCGAAGGTGACGTACTCGACGCGGGCGGCCGCGGGGACGCCGTCGAGCTCGCCGATGCCCGGCGCACCCGGCTCCAACCGGATCGGGACGCCGCCGCGGGCCTGCGCGACCACGTCGCCGAGGCCGGTCCCGCGGCTCACTTCCGCCTCGTGGGCGATCCGGACGAGTTCGTTCTCGGAGCGCCCGCGGTCGAGGGCGGCGTTGGCCGCGAGCGCCGCGCCGAGGGCCGCGGCGCCGGAGACGCCGAAGCCGGCGCCGATCGGGAGGTCGGTCTCGATCGCGACGTCGACGGAACACTCGTCGACGTCGCGCGTGCCGCCCGAAGCTCCCAGCTCCGCGAGCACGTCCTCGACCGCGCCGATCGTTCCGGGCTCGCCGTCGACCGCGCGGGAGCCGGCGGATCCGTCGGTCGCGGGAGCGTTGGTCGCGGAGTCGTCGCTCCCGAGCCGATCCGCCGTCGACACGTGGACCGTCACCCCGTCGGTGAGGGTGAGGCCGGCCCCGCGCGACCCGGCGGCCGCGGGGCGATCGGCCGGGTGCGCGCTGAAGAAGGCGGTGACGTGCCCGGGGACGAACGCGGTCGCCCGCTGCCTGCTCATGGCGAACCGGACGACCGCGCGTCGATTAACGGTTGTTATCCGCGGCGGACGGAACAGCGGTATCCGCGGCGGAGCGACCGCCGACACCGTAGCCGGTAAATATCCCCCACCCGAACTCGGATCATATGCGAGATCAGTTGCGTCCCGTCCTCGCCGCCGTCCTCGCGCTGGTGTTCCCGGGACTCGGGCATCTCGTCTTGCGCCGGTGGGGCCGGGCGCTGCTGTGGCACGTCGCCGTCGTCGGCGGCGGCGTGGCGCTGCTCGCGCTCTACGACATCGATCCGAGCGGGTCGGCCGCGGCGCCGTTCGAGGCCGCCGCCGCGCTGCCGACCGAGATCGCGTTGCCGGTCGCCCTCCTCACCGTGTTGTCGTCGATCGACGCCTACGTCGTCGGACGGGCGGACGTCACCGAGCGGAAACGCGTCAACGCGACCGCCGAGGCGGTCCGGCGCCGCGCCGCGAGCGCGGACGACGAGGGCGCTGCCGCCGGGTCGCCGGTCACCGAACTCACCGGCGAGGAGGGCGAGGCCATGCAGGTCGAATGCCCGAGCTGCGGGAAGGAGACCGACGCCGAGCTCGACTTCTGTCACTGGTGTACGGAACCGCTCCCGTGGGCGGACGCCGAGTGAGCGGCCGGAATCGGCGCCGAGTGAGCGGCCGGAATCGACGGTGCGAGACCGAGATATCGGACGAATAGTTTCTCACTGGTGATAACTGCGGAGGAACTATCATATACTCCGATGGCGACCGTGCAGGTACGGACGCGAACGACGGACGGAACATGAGTCTGAATCCACGGAGATACGACGTACGGGAGCTGCGCCGGATCGCGGGAGCACCGCGGGACGGCGCGGACGAAGCGCCTCGGGAGCGGCCGCTTCGTCAGCCGAACCGGAACCGAGCGGAGCAGGCCGCCCGCTCGGCCGCGTTCACCGAACTGCTCCAGCGTCAGCGAGGGCTGCGGCTGTCCGGCGGCGGATCACAACCCGCCGACGCCGGCGACCGCCCGTACCTACGGGCGATCCCGGCCTCACCGGACGCGGAACACGAGGTCGGCGAGTGGCTCGGCTACCTCGTCGACGTCGGCGGCCACCTGCGGAGCCGCGACGTGCTGTCGTACTACGCCGAACTCGGCTGGGTCGCCCCCGACGCGGTCGACGCGCTCAAGCGTCGACTGGAGGGGTTCGACACCCCGCGACGAGATCGGCCCTTCACTCCCGCGGACCACCGAATCAGTCTCGTCTCCATCGTCCGGATCGCTTCGTGTGCGAGTGATTAACAATGAGCGACGACGACGAATCCACGGAGATCAACGGTACAGACGGCCCGGAAGCGGTGGGCGTGAAACTCGGCAGCACTCGGACGGTGCTCGACATCCCCGACGGGCGGGGCGGCCGCGAGCGCCACTCGACGCTGACGTGTCTCGCGACGTACGAGGACGCCATCACGGGTGAGGAGAAGGTCCTGTTCGGCCACGAGGCCGCGATCGAGTACCCCGACACGGTGCGCTTTATGCTCCGGTCGGGGCTGCCGGAGGACGACGAGAGCGTGGCCGACGCCGAGCGATTCTTCGAGGCCCTCGTGGACGCCCACGACGTGCCCGAGGACAGCGCGGTCGTCTACGCGGTCCCCACCATCGACAACGAGGCGGGCGTGAAGAACCTCAAATCGGTGATCGAGGGCTCCTCCATCGGGGAGGTCGAGACGCGGAGCTACCCCGAGTCGCTGTGCGGGGCGATCCCCGCCTACGGCGACGAACTCTCCGCGATCGACGAGGTGTTCGTTTCGATCAACATGGGGTCGACGACGCTGGAGGCGTGCGCCTACCGGCGCGGCGAGCAGCTCTCGCCGTTCTCGACCGGCTCGGTGACGGGCAACGAGGTCGACCGTCGGATCGTCGCCGCCGTCGAGGAGGAGAGCCAGGGCCGGGTCCACATCGACCGGACGACCGCCCGAGAGTACAAGGAGGAGCACGCCGACGTGTACGACTTCGAGCCGTTCACGGACGTGATCCAGCAGCCCGGCGGCGGGAGCCACGAGTTCACCGTCGACCGGGGCGTTCGGGAGCCGGTCGACCGGTACATCGACGAGGCCGTCGACGTCGTCGCCAACGAGTTCCTTCCGGAGCTCGCGAACGACCACATGAAGCCGTACCAGCTCGCGCTGGGTCACCCGATCGCGGCGACGGGCGGCATGGCCTGCATCCCCGGACTCACCGAGGAGTTCGAGAAGCGGCTCTCGGCCGAGCTCGACCGCGATGTCGAGGTCGTCTCCCCGGACGACCCCGCGACCGCCGCCGCGGAGGGCGCCGGTCGGATCGCCGAACGCCTGATCTGAGCGGTCGGCCTCGTTTTTCCGCCGCGCTTCACAGTGGAACAAGGAGGTATCCCCCGGCTTCAGCCGTACACCGCCTCCGTCGATTCGACGGCGGAAGGGGGGTCCACTGACAAGCCCACGGGTTCAGTCGTGGGTTACTGACACGTCGAACAGCCGGTCGGCGTCCTCCGCCTGTCTCCGGTAGATCCCTCGCCCTTTCAGCCGCGGTACCTCGTGTCGGTGGAGCGTCCCGTCCTCGCAGTCGTACACGATGGGAAAGACGTTGGTCCGGCGCCGGGCGACCGTGTACGAGCGCGCCGCCTCGACGAGCGCCGGGTCCGGATCGGAGACCGGAAAGACGACGTAGCCGAGCGGGGTCGTCGAGCCGTGCGGGTCGTCGACGCGGTCGACGAGCACGTCGCGGAACGCGTCGGCGGTCGAGACGAGGTCCTCCGGCTCGGGGTCCGACTCGCCGTCGACCAGCGTGGCGAGGACGGCGACCGCCCCGATCGAGTCGTCGTCGTCGCGGGCCTCCCACACCGGATCGAACCCGTTCGTGTGCTCGTCGACGGGGTCGAACCCGAGTTTTCGTCGATTCTCGACGACGGCATCGCGGTACTGCGTGTGGTCCATATCGTCCTCCAAGAACCCCATGATGAAAAATAACACACATGGCGGCGACACGCGCCAGCCCCCCGACCGGAGTCCGAGCGGTCGACCCCGACGAGCGAGGCGACGACGCGGTCGTCGAACGACCGCGGCCGTACCCAGTCAGAGACTGTCGAGAGGCCCCCTACTCGTCGTCGGATTTCCCCGGCCACGTCACGGAGCCGAGGAACGGAACGCCGGTCTGTTCCGCCGCTCGCGAGATCATGTGCGCGCCGGTCGGCACCGTCAGGAACAGGAAGACGATGCCGATGAGCGACGAGAGGCCGGCACCCCCGGGACCGAAGTAGACGAATCCGGCGAGAAACACCGCGACCGTTCCGATGGTCGCCGGTTTGCTCGTCGCGTGCATCCGGTTGTACACGTTCGGCAGCCGAAGCAGGCCGATCGTCCCGACCGTGAGGAAGAACGCCCCGACGACGACGAACGCGATGACGATCCACGTCCGTATCGGAGTCGATTCGATCATCGACGACCCCCTCCGAAAACCGGGTGAGCCGTCGGAATCGCTCGTCTTACTTGATGTTGGGAATCCATAATGTGGTCACTCCTGCGTAACGATGATGTCCCCTTCGGTGATGAACTTGGCAACCGCGACCGTCGAGAGAAACGCGATGATCGCGAGAACGAGACTGACGATCACGAAGAGGCCCCGACCGGTCTTGATTGCGAACAGGACGGCGATCGCGACGACGTTCGTCGCGATCGCGTCCAGCGCGACCACGCGGTCGGGAACCGTCGGCCCCTTGACTGCGCGGTAGCCGCACAGTAGGTTCAGCAGCGCGACGAGGATGATCGCGGCGTCGACGACCAGTAGCAGGGACCCCTCAGCGGCCATCTCCGTCACCTCCGGTGGTCGCCTCGTTTGGCGGGTCGGCCGCCGTCGCTTCTCCCGTTTCTGGAGCGGCCTGCTTGAGGATGGGATGCGTTCTGTCGGGCGGGTAGACCGCGAAATCCGGCGCGGGGTCGCTCGGCGAGAGCTCCTCGTCGAAGATGACGAGCGCGTAGTTCTCCCAATCGCGGATCGGGTCGACGATATCCTCCGGATCGCTTCCGTCGATGACGTGGACGTACAGCGCGTTCTCCGCTGGATCGTAATTGAGCGTGAGCGACCCGGGAGTCATCGTGATGCTGTTGGCGATGGTGGTCACGCCGAGGTCGGTCCGCACGCGCAGCGGGATGAGGATCACCTCGGGTTCGACCGGGTCGGAGCGCGCGAGCACGCGGTACGTGACGTCGAGACTGGCGACGATCGCCTCCCGCACGAACGTCAGCGCGTACAACAGCGCGTACGGGACCCCGCGAACCGATCGGGGGATATCGATGGTGTCCCCGTACAGACGCCGGAAGACGAAGGCCGTGGGCAGGCCGACCACGAGGCCGATCAGCAGCGACCCGACGACCGGTTCGGGCGCGAGCGGCGGCCCCTGGACGAACATCCAGAGGACGCCGAACAGGAGCCCGGCGATCGGCCAAGTGCGGGTCACGCGCCGTCACCTCCGTTGAGCCCCACGATGTCGACGTAGGCCTCGCCGTCGAGTGCCGCGGTCGCCGCCGTCTCGGCGAACCGGTAGATCGGATCGAACCCCACGCCGACGAGAACGACGGCCGCCGCGAGCGCGACGAGGACCGTCACCTGTCCCGACTCGACGGACGCGACCTCGACCGCCGCCGTCTCGCGTCCCCAGAAGCCGCCGACCCACACCCGCGTCGCGTACAGGATCGTGAGCGCGGCGCCGAGGAGCAACGCGACCAGCGCGAGCGCCGACAGCAGGCCGGAATCGGACGCGAGTCCTCGGATCGCCGCGTCGAACGCGAGGAACTTCCCGAAGAACCCGGTCAGCGGCGGGAGGCCGATCAGCGAACAGAGGCCGACGAAGACGGCTCCCGAGAGCACCGGCGAGTGGCCGGCGAGTCCCCCGAGGTCCCGCAACCGATCCGTCTTGGTCGCGTCCTCGACGGCGCCGACCGAGAGGAAGAGCAGTCCCTTCGCGAGCGCGTGATGGAGCGCGAACACGAGCGCGGCCGCAATGGCGACCCCGCGGAGCGCCCCCGTGGGATCTGCCGCCGCGGCGATGGCGACGGGAATCGCGATGAAGCCGACCTGTCCGATGCTCGAGTACGCGAACACGCCCCCGAGTCGGTCCCGACCGATGGCGCCGAACCCGCCGACGAGGATGCTCGCCACCCCCATCGCACCCAACACCGGGGCGAGAAAGTCCAGCGGTGACGTGCCGGTGAGACCCGCCACGTCGACGGGGATCGTCGCGGCCGCGAAGACCGTGAAGTAGAGGCGAACGATCGCGTAGATTCCGACCTTCTTGGTGACGCCGGCGAGCATCGCGGTGACGGGCGCGGGGGCGGCGGTGTAGGCCGCGGGCACCCAGAACTGGAAGGGGACGAGCCCGGCCTTCAGCGCGAACACCGCGAGCAGCAGCGCCGACAGCCCGACGACCGGCGCGGGATCGATGCCGTACGCGTCGGGAGTCGCCAACCGCCGGGCCATGTCGGCCATGTTGAGCGTCCCCGTCGTGGCGTACAGACCGCCGACTGCGACGAGCATGAGCGCGCTTCCGAACACGTTCATCACGAGATACCGGAACGACGCCGCGGTGGCGTGATCGGTGCCGTAGAAGGCGACGAAGACGTAGCTGGCGACCAACATCACCTCGAACCAGACGAACAGGTTGAACAGATCGCCGGTGAGGAACGCGCCGGTCACGCCCGCGAGGAGCATGTGGAACAGCGGATGGTAGTACACGCGCTGGTTCTCGGGGGTCACGTACCGGACCGAGAACAGTATCGAAGCGAGACCGACGCCCGCGGCGATCGTCAGCATGAACGCGGACAGCCCGTCTAAGACGAGCGTGATCCCGAAGGGAGCGGGCCAGTCACCTACCTGATACACCGCCGCGCCGGGGGCAGTTTCCCCGAGAACCAACGCCCAGACGGCGACGGACACGGTTCCGACGTAGCCGACGGCACCGGCCACGCTCGTCGCGCGTTGGACCCGTGGCCGCCGGCCGAGCGCGAGCGTCAGCACGGCGGTCGTTACCACGACTAGTAGCGGCGCGATCACGAGCCGGCTCATTTCGTCCACTCCGTGACATCCATGGTCTCGTTCTCCTCGTAGGCGCGGTACGACAGCACGAGCGCCAGCGCGGTCGTTCCGAAACTGATGACGATCGCCGTCAGGACGAGCGCCTGTACCACCGGGTCGGCGATCTCGGGGACGCCGCCACCGTGGACCGCGAGGACGGGCACGAGGTCCTGCGTCCCCTCGTCGATGCCGCCCATCGCGATCAGGTAGACGAACGTCGCCTGGGAGACGACGGCGACCCCGAACACGACCCGCACGAGGTCGCGCTGGAGGAGGAGGAACGTCCCGACGGCGAACAGCCCGCCGACCGCGACCGCGAGGGCGACGCTCATCGCTCACCGCCCCCGCGTCCGGCGGACGGCGCCCCTCCGCTCCGGTTCATTCGCCGCTCACCACCGAGACGATAGTCAGGAGACTGCCGACGACGACGAGGTACACGCCCAGATCGAACACGAGCGCGCTCGCGAGTTCGACCTCGTGGTAGATGGGGATACCGTCGAGGTGGACGTACCCCTGGGTCAAGAACGGGTCGCCGATGATCATCCCACCGAAGCCGCTGCCGAGAACGACCACGAGGCCAGCGAGCAACATCCGGCGGTAGGCGGTGACCGTGCGGTGCTCGAAGATGCTGGTCCCGGTCTCGACCTCCCTGCCGAGTACCCCCGACTCCAGGAAATCGAGGTTGTAGGCGACGTATATCAGCACGAACGCCGCCGTGGTGAGGACGCCGCCGATGAAACCGCCGCCGGGCAGGTTGTGACCCTGTAAGAACAGCGAGATCGAGACGACGAGCACGATGGGAACGGTCATTCGGGCCGTCGTCCGCATGATCGTCGTCGTCACGGCGAGTCGCCTCCGTCGGGGATCGGCCCCTCTTCGGCCTCAGTTTCGGCCACCTCACCGCGGGTCCGCATCGTCACGAGCACGAGGATGGCGATCGCGGCGATCGTGACGACCAGCAGCTCGCCCAGCGTGTCGAACGCCCGGAAATCCACGAGAATGACGTTGACGACGTTCGTGCCGCCCCCGCCCGGAACCGCCTGCTCCGTGTAGTACGTGGCGACGCTCGTCGGGGCGGCGTCGGGACCGGGTATCGTCGAGAGGACGGCGACGAACGCCATCGCGCCCACGAGGACCGAAACGCCCGCGTCGCGAGCGATCGCGAGCGGTCTGACCTCCGAGTAGAACGACGGCAACCGCTGGAGGACGAGTAGGAAGATGAGGAGGACGAGCGTCTCGACGACCAGCTGCGTGAGCGCCAAGTCCGGTGCGCTCGCGAGGATGAAGAAGATTGCGAGCATGAACCCGAGGATCGACAGCGTGAGCACGCCGGACACGTGTGACGCCGCGGTCGCCACGGCCACGCCGGCGAGGGTCGCGACCCCGAGCACGACGGCGACCGCCAGCGGCACGCCGGCCCCATCGATCCCGAGGGAGCCTCCCGCCGCGGCGAACCCGGCGAGCGCGAGCAGGCTCCCGGCCGCAGCCACCCACCCCACGTACGTCCGGAGGAGGCCGTTATGGACCGCCGGACCGAACCGGGCGCTCGTCGCCTCCGTGGTCGAGACGATCCAGTCGTACCACCCGCTGGGGCGAACGGGAATCGGCGCACCGACGCCGCGTCGGACGCCCGCCGCGAGACGCTCCCGGAGCGGGTACGCGGCGGCGCCGCCGAAGACGGCGACGGCGGACATCGCGACCGGGGGCGAGAGGTGCGTCGGCAGTCCCACCTCGAGTCGAGCCTCCCCGGTGGCGGTGGCGTCGACGGCCCCCTGGACGACGGCGTCGACGGCCAGCTGGGGCGCGACGCTGACGACGACCGCCGCGACGGCCAGCACGGCGGGAGGTCCGACCAGCGCGACCGGCGGCCGGTGGACGTCCGCGGTCGGCGCTCGCCGCTCGCCGAAGAACAGCGCGAGGAACTTCACCGAGTAAACGACGGTCAACACGCTCGCGAGGGTCGCCACGGCGGGGTACAGCCAAGCGAGCCCGCCGGCTTCGTGGGCGACTTCGTACGTCGCCTCGAACAGCAGCTCCTTTGAGTAGAAGCCGTTGAGCGGCGGAATTCCGGCCATACTCAACGCGGTGACTCCCGTGATGGCGGCCGTTATCGGGAGCTCTCGCCAGAGCCCCCCGAGGTTCTCGAGATTGCGGGTTCCGGCCTCGTGGGCGACGATTCCGGCGACGAGAAACAGCGGCGCCTTGAACAGCGCGTGGTTGAGCAGGTGGAACGCGCCGGCCTCGCCGCCGTAGACGATATCGAGGCCGAAGCCCGCGACCATCAGTCCGAGGTGGCTCGCCGTCGAGTAGGCGAGCAGCTCCTTGGTGTCGGTGGCGGCCACCGCCAGCAGCGCCCCGACGGTCATCGTCAGCAGTCCGAGGGTCGCGACGAGCCACACCCATTCGGGACTCATCAGGAGCGGACGCACGCGGCCGAGGAAGTAGACGCCCACCTTGACCATCGTCGCGGAGTGGAGGAACGCGGAGACGGGCGTCGGCGCGACCATGGCGTTCGGCAGCCAGAAGTGGAGCGGCACCTGCGCGGACTTGGCGGCCGCGGCGGCGACGATCAACCCCAGTGCCGGCACGAACAGGCCGGACTCGCGGAGGGAGGCGCGCATCGCCTCGTCGTTCGCGATCATGGCCGTCAGGTCGAACGTCACGCCACCGAGAGCGCCCCGCGCCGCGGCCGCGAGCATGAGCAGCCCCGCGAGCAGGCACAGGCCACCGCCGACGGTGACGACCATGGCCATCCGCGCCGAGTAGCGCGACTCCGCGTCGTCGGTGTGGTGGCCGATGAGCACGAACGAACAGAGGCTGGTCAGTTCCCAAAAGAGGAAGACGAACACGAGGTCGGAAGCGAGCGCGACGCCGAGTATCGATCCCATGAACGCCAGCAGCGCCGCGTAGTAGCGTGCCAGTGCCTCCTCGCCGTGCATGTACTCCGCCGAGTAGACGAACACGAGGACGCCGATGCCGCTGGCTAAGAGCGCGAAGAGGAGCCCCCATCCGTCGACGGTGAACCGGATCCCCACGTCGAGCGCGGGGACCCACGGCGCTCCGACGGTGCCGTAACCGTTGCCACCCGTCGCCAGCAGTCCGAAGCTGGTCGCCGCGACGACGGCCCCCGCGTAGCCGGTTCGTTCGCCGAGGACGCGGTACAGAAGCGGCGAGAGGGCTGCTGCAACGAAGGGAAGTGCGACAGCGGTCGTTACGATTGTCAGGTCTGGAGCCATCAGTAACCGTCTTGTCGGCCGATGTGCCTCCGCCGGCCGCCGGCTTATCGGCCTCTGTCCCACCATCTGATGCCTACTCTAAAACTCCTTTGCCTCGACGCGGTTCCGGATTGAGACGTGATCGGAAGGGCGAGACGGCGCGTTCTCACCGCTGATCGATTTGAGTGGTACACTCCCCACACTCGGCAGCCCGCTTGTACCGCAGTGTAGATCGAGTGATCTGAGGCGCGAGGCCGTCGACGTCCGCGGTCAGGGACCCGGGTCACACAGAGAGTTCATCGTGCTCTGTTCCCCGTGAGTCGGGAGGCGCCGCTGTCGATCACACGCAAAGCGGGAAACGTCCCCAATCAAGAGCCAACGCGAACGCAGCCGGGAATAAGTGGCGATGAAACTCAGTTCAACCACCTTCTTGCGGCTAATGCAGTTTCCTATGGAAATTTGCACATAGTCTCGGGCGGGATTCGAACCGCGAAGACTCGAATCCTCTCGCCCTCTGGGTTCGAACCGCTGGGGATGCTCGCGCCTCACGAGCGTGTTCGGCGCAGAGTAGTCCCGGGCGGATTCGAACCGCCGTCAATGGCTGACTTCGGGCATCCGACGGCCGTCGTCGGTGAGACGGGCCGCGATCGCGTCTCAACCGCGCTGACGCGGACGGATTCCCTCCAAAGGCCATTATGATTGGCCACTACACCACGGGACTGCGATCGATCGTTGCCCGCGCGCACTCAAGTAGGTTACTTTCCCCGACCGATGTCGACCGCCGAAGCCGCGCGCGCCGATCGCGGAGCGCCCGGACACGAGAGCGAATCCTCGTCACGGGGAGCCGCGTCGGCGAGAGCTGGACGGTCGAACGCGTCTCGGGAGACGGTCACGATGGCGACAGCCGCAACTGCGACTAAAACGGAACGATACCTCCCAGTTGAAGCCCGGCGAGGAGCACACTCGCGTTGTGAACTGAGATGATCGCGAAAAGCATCGAGGGCAAGCCGTAGCCAACGAACCGAACGACGGGGGCCAGATGGCCGTCTTGCCGCCGGACGGAGACGAGTATCGAACTAATTTCAACGACGAGCGTGATACTCACGATGATCAGAGCCGAAGCCACCATGAGTCCGATGACGACCCCTGTCTCGTGAAATACGGCCGCGACGAAGGGGTTCGCCTCGTAGACACCGGGGAGGTGTAACAAGCCGATTCCGGTCGTCAGCGCGTCCAGCAGCTTCGTTATCGTTAGTAACACCAATCCGGACACGGAGAGGGTACTCCGACCGTACCAGTTCGACGAGATGTCCGACACTGCTGTCCGCGTTGATCGGCGATATCGCTCAGACGGTGATGTCGCTGCTGACCGGTCCGTGTCATCGAGGACGAACCGGTCGTAGTATCGACAGTCGATTGACTCCGAGTTATCGTCTAACTCGTTACGCCGAGTTGACATTCTCTATCCTGACCCTTAGTTTCAATATACATAAATATGTGTGGTAGGGTATGACTGCCAACTGGCTCGGAGCGAAGCCTCAGAGTCGACGGCTTCGAGAGGGACGGAACGCTGTCAGCGGATAGCGTACACGTGTCGCATTCGCGCCCGTCGAGAGGCGGCGTCTACCTGAGACCGGGGCGCAGAAATGTGGAACGTCAGTCGCGAGACGGCGACTCGAACTCCGTCGACGGAACCGAATCCGTCGAGGTGGGTCGAGTGCGAAGGATCGAATCGGAAAACGGGTTCCAAGAGCTTCCGGCCGCCACGCCGGTGAACGGCTGGTCGCACGAGGGACAAGCGGGCTCGGTGAGCATCGACAGATCGACTTTGGCGTCACAGCTCTCGCATCGTCCGTTGTCGACGTTCAGCCGTTGGGCTTCCCGGCGGAAATCGGAGAGTTCAGTCCGGATTCTCTCGGTCTGTGCGACGGTATCGACGGTCTCTTCGACATCACCGAGTCGTTCGTCGAGCCGGCGAGTCGTGTCAATAAGTTGGTTGAAAAGCGATTCGATCTCATCGAACTCGTCGTCGATCCACGCTTCGAACTCGTCGTGGGTCGATTCGATTTCAGCAACGCTCTGTTGGAGCTCCGTGACGCGGCCCTGGAGTTCGGTATCGGTCTCGTTCGTACCGGCGTCAAGATTCTCAACTCGACTGTGCAGCCGCGTGATGTCATCGGAGAGCCGATCAGTGAACTGCTCTTGGCGAGCGCGCTGCTGTTCGACGTCGAGCGAGAGATCCCCGACTTGCCGACGGAGTTCCGCCACCGTCCGGATGAGATCCATCTCACTCCGTAGCGACTGACGGAGGTCGTCGATCTCTTGGCTGATGTCCGCGTCACCGCTACCGGAGTCGAATTCCGACGGCGGTTCATCGGCGGCAGTCCCGAGCTCCGACCCGTCACCGGTATCGTGGTCCGGCCGGCTATCGGACTGCGTCTCATCTCGCTGATCGACATCGGTATCCGCGGCACGTGACCGGTTAGGCCACGTGTCGTCGCTGTTCGAGGAAACGTCCTCGTCGACGTTTGCAGCGACGTCACTCATCTCGTCGAGGACCCAGAAGGCGGAGACCAATTGGTTCAACAGTTCGTGTTCGTCGACACCGCGAGACTTGGCAGTATGTGTGACCCACTGCTGGAAGGTGTCAGCATCGACAGATAGACCGCTATCTGGGTCAAATGAGTCCGACACTGGTCAACAGTTAGTGCGCGATCAATTTAACTTTTGCGTGCACGTGTTGTGTGGCGCCCCGTGCGATAATTTTATACTCTGAAATGACAACGTATGAGAAAAGTATAGCCCCGGAAGCCCTTCAACGGGAGGTTATATTAACACTACATCCGACATGTCTGTAAGAAATAACGACAATCGAATCGTATCCGGACGAACGGGGATCACCGGTTGAGATCGATGACTGAAGGTATGATGCTTCCTCGCGATCAGTCGGGTCTCCTCGCGCTCCGGACAACTCATGGGTGACGGAGACGCGGACGAGGGTGACGGAGACGCGGACGAGGGTGACGGAGACGAACGGCGGTCAGACGCTCGGCGACTTTCGAGGTTCCAAGAGATAGCAGCCCGGCTTGAGGACGAGGCGGACGACCGCGAAGCGATCGCGGATACGACCGCTGAAGCGGACCGCGTCGACAGCCGCACCGACGAGACGGAGAACACCGGCGATCACAGCAATCAGACGGCAGCGGATGTCGAGCTGGGCCGCGCACAGCGAACGAACCGAGACAGGGAGAGTGAGACCGAACCGGACGACTCCTGGGAATGGATCGAGACCGAGGACGGGGGTGAGACATCGGAGGAAACGGAAGGTGACGGGAGAGCAGACGCGACGGACGCCGAGCCGACGGCGACTGCCGAAACGGAGAGCGAATCTCGAGAGGCGTCCAAGACCGAGTCAGCCGTCGCTACCGAGACAAGCGACACGGAGTCCGTCCCTGAGCGGTCAGCGTCGACGGCGAGCGATCAGCGCAAGGGGAAAGGCCGAATCTGGGATTCGCAAACGCCTGTCGACTCGTCGTCCGACAGCGGACCGGCGACCGACACCAACGCGAGTTCAATAGACGCGGAAGGCTTCGTCGACGCGTCGGCGGAGTCCGGCCCAGAGGCCCTGCAGGACGGCCTCGCGTTGACGCCGGGAACGGCGATACTCGTCGAGTCGAGTTCGCAGGATGACCGAACGGAAACGACCTGTCAACGGCTGCTTCACGACGATCTCGACCATCCGCGGCCGTCCGTGCTTCTCGTGCGGTACCAGCAGATGAACGCGGAGGAGCTCCGTCGGATTGCGGCGGAGGCCGCTCGGACGAAGTTGGTCTCCGTCGGGTACGCACAGGAGGTGCCGGCACCGCTTGCGGATACCGTCGAGACCGTCAAAATAAACAACCCGAACGATATCACGCGACTCGGTATCGTCGTGTCCGGGACGATCGATCAGTGGTCCGGGGCCGACGAAAACATCAGCGTTTGTTACGACTCGATCAACGTCCTGTTGAATTACAAGGATGTGAAAAGCACATTTCGGTTCTTACACGTGTTACTCAGAACGCTTCGCCGGGGCGATGCGGTGTCGCACTTCCACGTCGACCCGCTCGCTGGGGACCCTCAATCGATCAATACGCTCAAACCCCTGTTTGATGAAATCATCACCATAGACGCCATGGGCGTGACCGTAGAGTAATGCCGGATCACAAACCGTGAGCGACCTTGATCGATCACTTCGGGTTCGCGCGCTGCTCGACGAGTGGTTCGCGCTGTTCGTATTCGCGGTCATCGTTCTGGCAGCCGTCGGCGGATGGTGGAGCTACCAAGTGCACGCCTCCCCGGATGTCGAGCAGAACGAAGTCGTCGTCGAGCAGTGGTCCGAGTCGACGGCGTACGATCACAGCGCACTGATCACGAACGAGTCGCTCGTGTTTACCGAGGGCGAGCGGGTTCGTAATCGACCGATATACTACGTGAGCCTCTCACGAGAGTTGGATATCGCGTACACCTACGAGCACACCGCGGGAGACGGTAGCGTGGACGTAACGACCGACATGCAGCTCCAGTACCGCGGCACCGAAGGCGACACAGTGCTCTGGCAGTATTCGGAGCCCCTCGCCAGAGAGAGCGACACCAACGTCACCGCCGAGCAGCCGCATACGGTCAACGCGACGATCGAGATCGACTCCGTGTTCGAAACGATCAGAACCGTCGAACGGCAGTTGGGAGCCGCCGGCAGTATCCAAATCCGAGTCGTTTCGACCTCGAACGTGGACGGGACGTTCGGCGGCGAACCCGTGAGCGACACCTACGAGAGCGTGATGCCGATCACGGTCAACCCGCAGACGTTCCGCGTACTCGAGATGCAGACCATCGACGAACCGGGTGAGCGGACGGACACGGTTGAACGGGCGACCGAGCCGAGCGCGGTAGAGGCGGTCGGCTCTCTCGGGGTCTTGTTGCTCGGGGTCGGCGGACTCGCCGGGCTCCTCTTCGCTCGGAAGGCCGGATACATACAGCTGTCACAACGGGATCGCGAGTTACTAGAGACGCACCAACAGGAACAGGAGTTCTCCGAGTGGATAACGCGCGGGACGTTCCCTTCCGAACGAGATTACGAAGCGACGGTCCTCGTCGACGACCTCGAAGGGCTCGTCGACGTCGCGATCGACACCAACAAGCGCGTGATCAAGGACGAACAGCTCGGCGTGAGCACCGTCCTCGACGGCGAGTACGTCTACGTGTACGTGCGTCCCGACTCTCCCGCGGGCGATTGGCTCGTGAACTACGCGGACATGACGATCGACGAGTTCGACGAGCACGGCTTCTGACTCTTCGGTTCGTTTCGAGCGTTCGACGTACAGTTCTCGATGAGTCCGGGGTTACCGCGAAGAGACGGCCGAAGCGGGGGAGCGAGACGGGACCGGACGCCGAACGGATTCACGTCGTTTCCGACGGCTCGTCGTTCCGACCGCGGCGGCCCGTCGGCTCACGCTATCGATAGGTACGACCCGTCTCGCGTGTCCGCGCCGGGAGCCGAGGCGCGCCGAACGGCCGGTCCGCCGGCCTTAACACGCGCTTGTCGGGGTGACGCTGCCGTCGACGGACGAGCAGTCAGAGATGTCGACTTCGCTCTCGGTGGTGACCGTCACGTCGCCTTCGATCCGCGAACTCCCGGTGAGCTCGATGTCCACCTGGCCTTCGGTATCGATCGTCACGTCCCCCTCGATCGTCGAGTTACCGGTGAGCGTGATTTCGGCTTGGTCCTCGGTGGTGACCGTCACGTCGCCTTCGATCCGCGAACTCCCGGTGAGTTCGATGTCAACTTGGCTTTCGGTGTCGACCGTTAGGTCACCGCGAATCCGCTCGTTCCCGGCGAGGAGAACGTCCACCTGATCGCTCGAGTTGACGGCGGCGCTGCCGTCTATCTCCGAACCCCACTTGGCGACGAGGTCGACCTGACCCGGAGCGTCGATCGCCAAGGGGCCGGCCGACGCGCCGCCCGACAGTTCGAACGTCACCTGATCCATCGCGCTCAGAGACACCTCACCGCCGATACCGGCGCCGCTCTTGACGTTGACCACGACGCCGTCGGCATCGTCGACGCAGAGCCCGCCACCGATGTGATTTCGAACGTCGATATCGACGTCGTCTTGCGTCGTGAACTGGGCGACGTCTCCGACGGTCGCGCCTCCCCCGATGTCGAAGTCGATCTCGTCCGACGTGTCGATTCGAACGTATTCGGCGACGCTCGCACCGCCTCTCAGCTTGAAGTCGACCTGATCGTCCGTCACGATATCGACGGCACCGCCGATGTTTACGCCGCCCGCGATCCGCTCTTTGACCCGTCCGGTCGTATCGATAACGACGCTGCAGTCGGAACTCCCCCATTTGGGTGCCGAAGCGACGGTACACCCGGGCGGTAGGCCGCGCGGAGCGCACACGCCGTCGTCGACTGCGGTGCAGCTCACGCTGACCGACCGCGTGAGATCGACTGACTGACCGGGGCCCGAGGCCTCGACCGCCACGTCGACCGTCTGGTCGATCCCGCTTCCGCAGGACAGGTCGGCCTCGACGACGCCGGAGTCCCCCGGGCCGAGCCAGTTCGGTGTTCGGACGCTGTTCGGATCGACCGGTCCGCCGGACGCACTGACGATCTCGGCCGATATCGAGTCCAGCGGGCCGTCGAACCGGTTCGTGAGCTCCAACAGCGTGATCGTTTCCCCGTCGGCTCCGGATCGGGCCTCGGCGTCGACGCCCAGCAGCGCGGTGTCGTCCGAGGCGGTATCGACGCTGAACTCGCGTTCGCCCTCGACCAAGTCGAACGCCCCCGACCCCTGGATGCCCACGGCACCCGCGCCGCCGGCGAGCAGCAGACCGAGGGCGGTCCGGCGGCTCACGGGCCCGCCTGAACCGCCGCGATCGCGCCGTCGTTTCCTTGCCATTTGGATGGTGTCGTGTTCCGTCGTTTCCGGCCTCCCCGTCCTCGGGTCGGTCCGGCCTCTCCCCCGTCTATCGACGTCGAGCCGCTCGAAGGCGGGTACGACCGTCTACGGGGTCATCGTTGTAGTGAAGTTGGGGGTCTGGACGTATAGTATTGCGGGCCTTGATCCGACGCAGGGGCGTCAGGGCGGCTCCTCGACGTCGCCCAGCCGGTACCGCCGGTTCTGAATCACCTGCGCGACCGACGACGCGAGGAACACGGCGAGGATCAGCGCCGCCCAGCCGAGTTCGGGGACGGTTTCGGTGGGAACGAACCCGACCCACACGCCGGCCAACACGACCGTCGAGAGCAGCGAGACGCCCAGGTAATAGACGCCCCACGGGATCGATCCCTCGGGGACGACGTCGAGGTAGACGTCGAGCTCGGCGGCCCCGTCCGTGAGTTCCACCTCGTCGCCGTCGTAGTCGATCATGCCGGCGTCGGCCAGTCGGTCGAGGTGGGTCTGTTGGAGGGACGTGTACACGCGCTTGCGCTCCGCGGAGGTGAGCTCCGCGACCGACTTGTCCTGCTCGCGAGCGGCCACCTTCTCAGCGAGGTCCGAGAGCGTGAGGGGCTCGTCCGCCCGCTTGCAGAAGTGGATGACGTATCGACGGCGGTGGTTGCTCAACAGGTCGTACAGCTCGTCTTTCTCGGGCGGCGTGTACTTCTTCTGATCGGTGAGCGACATCATCACGCCGCGGCGTGTCGAGCCGGGGCCGGCCGTCGGTCGCGCCTCGTCGCCGATCGACCGCCGACTGGAGGAGAGTTCGCTTCGATCGATCGGACGCGACGGACCACAGTCATAGAGTCGTCCGAGTTATTAGTTTCAGACCGTATATAATATTCGGGTACTGCCTGCGAGGACCGGCCTGCGTCGGACGACCGGTCGCGGGGACTCACTGGAGTCCGAGGGTTTCGGCGAGCACCTCGGTGTCCTCGACCGTCAGCGCGCTGGCTTCGGCTTCGATCTCTTGGAACTCCGTGACGTGCTCGTTGATCGTCGACGCGTCGGCGCCCTCCTCGGCGGCGGTCGCGGCCGCGAGCGCGGCCTCGGTCGCCTCGATCTGGGTCGCCGTCTCCTCGCGGGCGACATCGCAGATCGACGCCGCCTCCTCTTCGGTCAGTGCGGTCGCGAGCTCGGCCGCTTCGGCGAAGCTCGCCTCGGCGTCCTCGTAGCCTCCCAGCGCGGTTTCGATGGATTCCATCGCCCGGGCGTGCTCGCCGGCATTGAACAGTTTGACACCGGTGTTGCGCGTCTCCGTCGCGTCGTTTCGGGCGGCGAGGGCGTCGTCATAGGTGGTGACGACTTCCCGCCGCTCCTCACCAACGTTCGATCCGACGCCGCCGAGGCCGCCTTCTCCGCCAGTGATAGTGTCTAGACACCCTGTGAGCGAGATCGACACACAGCACGCGGTCGTTGAAATAACTGTACGGCGGTGAGACATTGTCCCCATTTTGTTTATGTCATTATTTAATCTTTATCCGGATAGAGCCCGGCAAAAAGACATCTATCAACGTATAGAAGGATGGTCTGTGCGGGTTCGTCGGTTTGGAGTCGAACCGACTGCGATCGCTTCGGATCGTTGGATAGGAGGCGAAGCACGGGCACTGGCAGCAGACGGGAATCCGGGCTAGAATGGGTTGTCCGGATCCTCAATTCCGACGGTGATCTCGTCGAGCAGATCGACCGTATCAATCCGGCCTTGAAATGGGTCACCGTTTAGGGTTGCTTCGTCCGTTATTTGACTCTGTACGTCGAGGAAGCCGAACATATCGTTCAGATCTACTTTTAGATCGACGGGGATCGTTTCACCTGAGCCAATCTCGGCCACATTCGCGGGATCATCACTCGTATCGCTTTGGTCAGGTGAGATACGCCCGCTCCCGAACGTTCCCGTTCCGTGCCCGATGAGCCGGTAGATGTGTTGAACCGTTTGCTGGGTGATCTCAGTCTGTGGATCGCCGCCGACGTTCACATCGTCACCGTACTGATTCGCGTTCCGGTCGTAGCTGATCCCCACTTTGACCGCATCGGTACCTTTGTTTTCGATCTCGAGGATGTCGGTAAAAGTTACTGTTGTCGTGTCGACATTCGTTGCGACTTGAATTTTGACATCTCCGTTAACGTTTTGATCGCGACGATTGACCGTCGCGACCGGGAGGTCATCGGTGTCGATGTCTTCGAGTCCGCCGTTAGGGCCGGCATCAAAAAAACTGGTGTTTGAAGCGTATTCGACGTAGTTTTCAGAGTTGCCGTTGGGACTAGGATGGTTGGATTTAACACTCCCGTCATCGTTGAATGCTTGGCCGGCCCGAACCTCGAGATTCTCGGCTACGACGACCCGCATATCAGATGCCGACTGAATAGAATTACTGAACGCCCCTGCGGTAAGGGTCGCACCGCTCCCGGTGGCAAGGAGGCTGAGGCCCAAGAGCGTTCTTCGCCGAGTGGGGTTCATTAGATCCGTTCTCCGAATGTCGCGTGCTGGAACAGCACGACTCCAGCGCGCAGGCGGGAATATCGATTTATGAGACGTTGTTACCGTCTTCGGTGCCAACACTGATCGTGTCCACGAGGTCAACTGTAGCTGTCTGCTGCTGGAACGGATTCCCCGAAATGCCGGCCGCAGTTTCGAGAGCGCTCTCGTACGTTGTCGTATTGTAGTCGACGTATATTTGTTCGATGCCGCCCGGGCTAACCGTGACAGAATTGTCTACGGTTTGTGGATCCGTCGTTGGGTCATCCGTCGAGATCTGGGCGTCGCTCGAGTCGAAGAACCGGAACGTCTCAACGGCCTGTGTCTCGGTCACGTCGTCCGTATCACCGTTGGCTTGCTCACCGAACGTCGGGAACCGGATCGCGATGTCTTGGCTGCTGTTCGTGTCGTTTCTGACCTGGAAGACGCCGTTGCTCGCATCGCCGATCTTGTCGTCAGCACCGAGCGCAACCGCTACTTCGAGGAACAGATTCCCATCAACGTCGTCATTAATCGCGGCTGCAGGGAGGTCACTCGGAGAAATATTTTCTAGCCCTGCGTTGGTGTTCCCACCGAACAGCGAGCTGCTGCTCCGATCTTGGAGTGTTTCGCTCCCTGGAGGGGTCGAAGCGCTCGGACCGAATCCGTCATCCGCGTTACTCCCGTCGCGGAAGAGAATCCCCGGTTCAAGCGTGAGCTTCTCATCCACGACGACCCGCATGTCCGATGACGGGTTCACGCTATTGTTGAACGCTGCGCTCGAAAAGACCGCTCCGCTCCCAGTTGCCAGTGCACCGAGTCCGAGTACCGTTTTCCTTCTGGTTGGCTTCATTGTCCCGTACCTACACGATAAGACGGGTTTAACTTAAGCATTCGTACCTTTCAGCGGTAGAAAGCCTTCCTTGAAGCCGGAAAGCCCGGACGGACACGCTTCCAAGGCCTCGGAATAGTTTATCAGATCTGACCGAAGTCCGTCGAATGACCGCCGTTCACTCGCGGATCGCCGTGATCTCGAGGGCGACATCCGACGCATCGGGGAGGTCGGTACGGTTGCCCGGCGACGACGACGCGATCAGGTTCACCATCACCCCGAACTCCACCGCGTCGCCCGGCCCGAGCGTCTTGTCGTCGTCCCCGAGGAGCGTCGTCCGTCCCTCGGAGTTGGTTCCGGTCGGTTCGTCGCCGGAAATCACCTGCAGCGTCTCGGCGACCTCTGCACTCGACTCGTCCCCGTCCGTCGCCGTGAACTCGAAGGCGAGCTCGTCGTACGTCACGTCCCCGTTGTTCGCGATCTCGATGAGCTCCTCGAACCACGTACTCGCACGCTGGTTCAGATGCTGGATCTCGATCGACTCGACCTCGCCGTCGTCGTTCGTGGTCACGTACTCCGCGTTCGGGCGCGCGGGATTCAATGTTAACTCCGAGACGACGACGACCCGGAGGTCGGCGGCGGAAGACGACGTCCCCGAGAACGACGACGCCGAGCTAACCGCGGCGCTGCCCAGCGCCGCGGAGAGGAGTCCGATCGTCGTCTGTCGTCGTGTCGGCATTGAGTGACGCCGCGTCGGATCGCGGTTCGTACCTTCATTTCGGGACCCGATCCTTTTGTATTGGCGGGCTTTCCCCGACCGCGGGAGCACTCCGAGACGGGAATACGAGACGGGCCGGTGGTTCAACCGTCCCGATACCGATTCTGGCACCGCTTGAACCCCGTCCAAGCAAGCCAATACAAAGTGGGTAGGGGTACAGAGTGTAGGTATGGCTAACAGACGAAGCGTCCTGATCGGACTGGGCGGATTGGTTGCGGGCGGCGGTGCGATCCTGAGTACCGGCGCGTTCACGACGGTGGAAGCCGAGCGGACTGTGAACGTTGAGACGGCCGGAGACGCGAGTGCCTTCCTCGGGCTCGATGTCGACGATGATTACGACAGTGGCGGTGATACCGTCCAATTCGACCTTTCCGGAGGAATCAATCTCGACGCGCTGACCAAGTGGGAGCCGATGCTCATCGTGAGCAATAACGGTACTCAAGATGTCGAGAGTATTAGCTTCGAGTTTACGTCCGATAGCGGCCCTACTGTTGTCGACGTGGGCAGTGTGACCGACGGCAACGATGAGATCGGTATGGGATTCCAATTCCGCTCAGATTTCGACGGCTCGAATCACTCCGGGTTCAACGACAACATTGACACGCAGTCGAGTGACACAGCGCTGACCTCCGGGAATTCAAATGCCTACGACCTCGTCGTCGACACTCGTGGGAGTAGTATGGGTACAGACGAAGATTTCGACGTGACGCTAACGATCACCGCCGAGAGTACAGACAACAGCTAACCGCACTATAGAATAGCGGTGCTGGTCGAGATGATCAGCGTTAGTGTCGACGCGTTAGCGGTTGACGCCAGTAGTCTCAATGTCGATACGGGTTTGCCGTGGCTCACAGACTGCTGTTCAACAAGGCACAGCCAACAATCGCCGGGACATCGTTTCAGTTTCTAAGCTGGCATGTGTCAGACTCTCCGATCAGCGACCTGTTTCTCTGCATTCGTCGCTCCGCGACAACGAGAAACTCCGAAGAGGATATTCTCAACACTCCAGATACGATCGAGGCTGGCGAGAGCTGTCCACGAGGTCGGTACTCCATATTTCCAGCGGCCGCGCAGACAAACGATCACTCGCCACCGAATCCCGAATACACGTGTGTTTTTGAGTAGTATGGACATGAGAAACGGCCCCGGTTGACCCCTGAGCACCGATCTCTCGTGGCGGTCGTGCGGCGTCTGCTACTGGTCCCCGTACATTACTTCGATTTCAAGCGGCTCGATACAGATGATGGCACCGCCTGAATCCGGTTCAAGACAGTCAATACAAAGTGGGAAGGAGCATATAGTAGAGGTATGGCTAGCAGACGCAGCGTCTTGATCGGGGTAGGTGGACTGGTC
>NZ_JARANT010000023.1 GCF_029889805.1 Halorubrum sp. Boch-26
TCGGCCGCCCCGGCGGCCACGGCGACGGCGCGGCCGGTCACGGCGATGACACGACCGGCGGGCCCGACGACGACCCCGCCGGCGTGGCCGCCGACGGCGGGCACGACGACGCCGCGGGCGACGACGCCGCGGCCGACGGTCACACGCCCGTCACGCCCGTGGAGGGCGCGCCGCGACCGTCGCTGGTTCCCGACCGGGTGCCGCCGGCGACGCTGGCGGTACTGGTTGTCACCGTACTCGTCACTATCACGCTCGGCTTCGCCGGGTTCGCGCTGTCGGAGTGGTTCGGTCCGTTCCTCACGGAGGTGTTCGCATGACTGACGCTCTCGTCTCTGACCCACGACCCCTACTGGCCGTCCTCGTCTCGTTCGTCGCGGCGTTCTTCATCGTCGCGTCGCACCGTTCGCCGAACATCCGCGAGGGGTGGACGATCGCCGCGGCGGTCGCGAAGTTCGGCATCGTCGCCTCGATGCTCCCGGCCGTCCTCGACGGGGCCGTCTTCGAGTGGTCGCTCGGGGCGTTCCTGCCCGGGGTCGAGTTCGCGCTGCGCGCCGACGCGCTCGGCATGCTGTTCGCGTTCCTCGCCAGCGGGCTGTGGATCGTCACCTCCTTCTACAGCATCGGCTACATGCGCGGGAACGACGAGACGAACCAGACGCGATACTTCGCCGCGTTCGCGGTGTCGCTGTCGGCGACGATGGGGATCGCGTTCGCGGGCAACCTCGTGACGATCTTCGTCTTCTACGAGATCCTCTCGATCGCGACGTACCCGCTCGTCGCCCACGACGAGACGGCGGAGGCGCGCTCGGCCGGCCGGAAGTACCTCGCGTACACGATGTTCGGCGGCGGCGTGCTCGTGCTCGCCGGGACCGCCCTCGTCTACCTGATCGCCGGCAACGTCTCGTTCACGGCCGGCGGGATTCAGGAGCTCGCGAACGCCGACCCCGGGCTCGCGATGCTCGCCTTCTTCCTGCTCGCGATCGGCTTCGGCGTGAAGGCGGGCATCATGCCGCTCCACCAGTGGCTCCCCGAGGCGATGGTCGCGCCGACGCCCGTCTCCGGGCTGCTCCACGCGGTCGCGGTCGTCAAGTCGGGCGCGTTCGGCGTCTCGCGGGTCGTCCTCGACGTGTTCGGTCCCGAACTCGTCTTCGACCTCTCGCTACCCTTCGGCTTCTCGGCCGGGCTCGTCCTCTCGACCATCGGGGCGATCACGCTGACGGCGGCCTCGTTCATCGCCCTGCGGAAGGACCACCTGAAACAGCGGCTCGCCTACTCGACGGTGAGCCAACTGAGCTACATCATCCTCGGGCTCGGGCTGTTCGGCTGGTACGGGCTCGTGGGCGCGCTGCTGCACATCCCGGCGCACGCGTTCATGAAGCTCACCCTGTTCTTCTGCGCGGGGAACCTCCACGTCTCGACGCACACCGACTACATCTCCGAGATGGCGGGGATCGGCAAGCGGATGCCCCTGACGATGGGGGCCTTTACGGTCGCCTCGCTCGGGATGGCGGGGATCCCGCTCCTCGCCGGGTTCGTCAGCAAGTACTACATGCTGATCGGCGGGATCCGGATGGGCGCCCAACTGACCCCGATCGCCTACTACCTCGTCGGCGCGCTGCTGCTCTCGGGCGTGTTGAACATCGCGTACTTCTGGCCGGTGATCTACACCGCCTTCTTCGAGGCCGAGGACGCCCACGACGCGAAGCCGCTCGTCGACTTCCGGATGGGCGGCGAGTCGCGGTCGACGCTGCCGGCGACCGACGGGGGCCGCGCAGCCGACGACGCGGCGACGGACGGTGGCCGCGCAGCCGACGACGCGGCGACCGACGGTGGCCGGCCCGAGGACGGAGGCGACCGCTCCGAGACCGATGAGAGAACCGACGCCGATATCGGCGACGTCGTCGATAGCGCCGAGAGCGACGTGGCGGTCGACGACGCGGGGACGCCCGACGCCCCCGACGACGCCGACATCCCCGACGCGGAGGTCGACGACCTGCCGACCGACGAGGAAGGCGTGGTCCGTCCGGACTTCAACACGAGCGACCGGGACTTCTCCGAGCCCGCCGAGCGCGTGGACACCGGCGACTACGCGGTCGACTCGCGCCCCTCTGACGCCGACGTGCCCTTCGGCGAGGGACGGGGCGACGAGGCCGAGCGCGACACCGACGAAGTCGATGCCGACGACCGCGACCCCGACGGGGATCACGACCACGCCGGCGGACCGCCCGCGGGCGGCTGGCGGCACATCGCCGGGCTCGACGTCCTCCGAGGGCGCGAGTCGTCGTGGTTCACGCTCGGGCCGATCCTCGCCGCCATGAGCCTCGCGGTGCTGCTCGGCGTGGTCCCCTACGAGATGGGCTTCCTGGAGCTGATCGAGCTCATCGTCGACACGCGGCTCCCCGAAGAGGTGATGCGGCCATGAACGCAGTACTCACCTCGATCCCGCCGTACGTCGTGCTCGCGGCGGCGGCGTTTCTCGTGCTCGGCCTCTCGCGCCGCGCCGGACACGCGGCGGCCGCGCTGGCGACGGGGTTCGTCTTCGCACAGGCGGTCCTGCTCGGCGACGGCGGCACGGGAAGCCACCTCGCGACGCAGCTGTTCGGCTTCGACGTGGTCCTGTTCAACGTCGACCAGTTCTCGCTGCTGATGGGTGTCGTCGTCGGGTTCCTCGCGACGGCGGCGGTGCTGTACGCGTACGGCACCGAGGCGCCCAAGTGGGTGACCGCGTTCGCGCTGGTGTACGTCTCCTCGACGCTGGGGACGATCTACGCCGGCGACTGGCTCACCCTGATCTTCTTCTGGGAGCTGATGGCCGTCACCAGCACCCTGCTGGTGTGGCAGTACGGCGGTGCGGCGGTGCGGGCGGGGTACCGCTACGCGCTGTTCCACGGGATCGGCGGGACGTTCTTCCTCGGCGCGGTCGTCGTCCACGGCGCGTCGATGCTCGGCACCGTCCCGGCCGCCGAGATCTTCCTCTTCTCGTCGACGACCGGGATCCACGCCTCCGCGACGCTGCTCGCGGCGATCGGCGTCGGCGTCAACTGCGGGTTCATCTTCCTGCACACGTGGCTGCCGGACACCTACCCGCGCCCGCACGTGGCGGCGTCCGTGTTCCTCTCCGTGTTCACGACGAAGACGGCGGCGTACGTGATGTACCGAACGTTCCCCGAGGGCGGCATGTGGTTAGCGTACCTCGGCGGGTTCATGGCCGTCTACGGCGCGTTCTTCGCGCTGCTCCAGTACGACCCGCGTCGGCTCCTCTCGTACCACATCCAAGCGCAGGTCGGGTACATGCTGGCCGGCTTCGGGCTCGCGACGTACGTCGGCGAGTTCGCCGTCACCGGCGGCTTCGCGCACCTGTTCAACAACGTGCTGTACAAGAGCCTGCTGTTCATGGCGGTCGGCGTCGTCGTCTACCGGACCGGCGTCGAGGACATCAGGGACATGGGCGGCCTGTGGCGGGTGATGCCGGTCACGTTCCTCGTCTACCTCGTCGGCGCGGCCTCGATTACCGCCGTGCCGGGATTCAACGGGTTTATCTCGAAGGGGATGGTGATCGACTCCGCCCACGAGCTCCACAACTTCGAGCTGCTCCTCGGCGAAGGCCTGTTGTGGTGGCTCCTGATCCTCGGTGGCGTGGGGACGTTCATGTCGTTCATCAAGCTCGGGTATTACATGTTCTTCCACGGGTCGGCGACGCTGTCGCCGAAGGACGCCACGCCGTTCCAGACCGCCGGTATGGTGCTCGCGGGCGGCGCCTGTGTCTTCTTCGGCACGCCGCTCACCTACGGCTACCTCGTCGAACTGATGCCGTTTACCGCCGCGGTCGCACCGGAACTCCATCCGTACAGCGCGAGCCACCTGACCGAGAGCGCGGCGCTGCTGGTGACCGGGTTCGTCGGCTTCTTCGCGCTGAAGCGGCCGCTCGGCTGGCTCGCCCACCGGATGCCCGACGTCGACGCGGTGACGTACCCGGCCGCGTTCTACCTCGGTCGGGGGACGATCTGGGGCGTCACCGAGCTGTGGGCCGCCGTCGACCGCGCCGTGATGCGGCTGGTCGCCGCGATCAAGCGGACCGCGATGCATCCGCGGGCGGCCGTCGCGTCGCTCGGCGTCGACGTCGAGATTCGGACGGGGATCGGCCGGAGCGTCCTGATCTTAACGCTCGTGGCCGGCGTCGCGCTGTTCGCCTTCCTGCTCGGCTGAGCGGGCTCGCGCGGAGGGAGGCGGACGTGAAGACGGCGGCGACGGCGGTCGACCTCGGATTCGATTCGACTCCGACGCGACGGCTCAGTACTCCTCGTACGCGAGGTTCATCATCCACTGCGAGAAGGCGTCGGCCTGCGCGTCGACCTCTTCCTCGCCGATGAACGGCGACAGCATATCGCCGGCCATCAGCAGTGAAAAGTCCAGATCGCGAGGCGCAGGTTCCAAGTAGTACGTGTTATGTCCGTCGTAGACGGTGTCTGTCCGTTGGATGAGCCCTGAGTCCTCTAACGCCTCCGCGATACGGCTCCCCTTGCGCGAGGAGACGTCGAGTTCCTTCCAGAAGTCGCTCTGGTGGATGCCACCGGTCTCGCGGATGAGGTCGAGGCCCTCTCGCTCGTCCTCCGACAGCTCGGCCTCGAGTTCGGACACGCTCATGATCCATTACCCGCCCGCGACTCGCTTAAAACTGGCTTTCTGCCCCGTCGAGCCTCCTCCGGGCGCGAGGGGCTCACGTCCCGGCGGCGTCCTCCCTCTCGGATTATCCGCCGCCGAACCCCGGCGGAATCGATACCGGCTCCGCGGGCGTCTCGCAGGGCGGGCCGTCGGCGTACGCGAACTCGGGAGTCTCCGCCGGGTCGACGCTCGTCCGAATCCGGGTGAACGACCGCGTCCCGAACCCGTCGCCGTGGAGGCAGGCGCCGTACTCGTGGTCCGTGAGGACGGCGCTCGCACGGTCGAGCCACGCCGACCCCGACTCGCCCGGCTCCGGAACCAGTTCGGCCGCGATGCGGCGGGCGCTGTCGACGCGCTCCGCGCCGAACTCCCGGCGGCGCTCCGGGACCGCGAACCGCTCGACGCCGTTCGTCACGCCGCCGACGTTGCCGACGACGTGGACGCCGGGGTCGAAGCGCGTGACCCCGAGCCTCCCGTCGTACGAGAGGTAGAACGCGGCGTCGGCGTCGGCGAGCACGAGGTTGAACCCGTCGTACGACCGGGCTTCGAGGTCGCGCTCGACGGTCCGCACGGCGGCCTCGGCCGAGTCGGCTTCGAGGCAGTCGCGCACGAGAAGTCCGCGCGAGCGGTCGCCCTCGCGGTCGGCGTCGAGCCAGCGGTTGGTGATCGCGACGGTGACGCCCGACTCGGAGAGGCCGATCCACGTACCGCCGGCCTCCGCGTCGCGGGGCGCGACGTACCGAACGCCGTCACCGCCGGCGGGCTCGCGGACGGCCGGCGGGTCGGCCCGCCTGTCGAGCGCCTCGTCGCGGTTGGCGGCGAGCGCGATCGGCGCGTCGCCGAACGCGCGCCACGCCAAGGTGAGTGTACACACGGGGTCTCCTCCGGGCGACGGGATGGAAAAACCCGCGGTCGGACGGGGCCTATTCTTTACTCAGAATAAAAGAAATCTTTTGGTGTCTGGCCACGTCCGTTCGGATATGAACGCGATAGCCGTATTCGAGGGGGCCGACGAACCGGTCGTGACGGAGAAGCCGCGACCGGAGCCGGCGCCCGGGGAAGCGCTCGTCCGGACGCTCCGGGTGGGCGTCGACGGCACGGACCACGAGGTCATCGCCGGCGGACACGGAGGCGCGCCCGAGGGCGAGGACCACCTCGTGTTGGGCCACGAGGCGGTCGGGGTCGTCGAGGAGCCGAACGACACGCCGTTCGAGGTCGGCGACGTCGTCGTGCCGACGGTCCGGCGCCCGCCCAACGGCGCGAACGAGTACTTTGCGCGCGGCGAGCCCGACATGGCACCGAACGGCGAGTACCACGAGCGCGGCATCGTCGGCGCGCACGGCTTCATGGCCGAGTACTTCACCAGTCCGGCGGAGTTCCTCGTCGAGATCCCGCCCGCCCTCGCCGAGTGGGGGTTCCTCGTCGAGCCGGTGTCGATCGCGGAGAAAGCGATCGAGCACGCGTACGCCAGTCGGTCGGCGTTCCACTGGGATCCGGAGTCCGCACTGGTGCTCGGAAACGGATCGCTCGGACTGCTCACGGTCGCGACGCTCGACGCCGAGTTCGAGCGGCTCTACTGTCTCGGCCGTCGGGAGCGACCGGACCCGACGATCGAAATCATCGAGTCGCTGGGCGCGACGTACGTCAACTCCAACGAGACGCCCGTCTCGTCGGCGTCGGAGGCGTACGAGCCGATGGACTTCGTCTTCGAGGCGACGGGCTACGCGCCGCACGCCTTCGAGACCATCGAGGCGCTCGCCCCGAACGGGGTCGGCGCGCTCCTCGGCGTGCCGGGCGACTGGGAGTTCGAGATCGACGGCGGACGGCTCCACCGGGAGTTCGTCCTCCACAACAAGGCGCTCGTCGGCAGCGTCAACTCCGGGTACGAGCACTTCGAGGCCGCGGTCGACTCGCTGTCGCGGCTCTCCGACGGGTTCCTCGACGACCTCGTCACCGGCGTGTACGGGCTCGACGAGTTCGAGGCCGCGTTCGCGGATGACGACACGACTATTAAAACGGCGGTCAAATTCGGTGCATATGAAGAACGTTGACGACCTGATAGACAGCGCGGCCGAGCTCGCGGAACACGGTCTCTCGAAGGGAGAGATCGCCGACGAGCTGAACGTCTCCCGGGAGACCGCCAGCTGGCTCGTCGAGCGCGCGGGAGGCGGCAACGCCGCGGCCGATACCGCGGCCGCCGGGACGACGGCCGACATCCACGTCGACTGGTCGGCGCTGGGGCGCGACTCGACGCGGCTCGGGTACGCCGCGAGCGCGATGGCCGATCTCCTCACGAAAGAGGGCGAGGAGGTCGACCTGACAGTGGGGATCGAGAAGGCCGGCGCGCCGCTCGCGACCGCGGTCGCGAGCCGACTCGACACCGACCTCGGGACGTACGCCCCGGCCAAACACCAGTGGGAAGAGGGCGACATCGACGAGCAGGGCGGCGGCTTCTCGCGCAACTTCGCGGCGATCCGCGACCGCGACTGCTACGTCGTGGACGACATCATCACCTCGGGGACGACGATGCGGGAGTCGGTCAACGCGATCCGCGAGCAGGGCGGCGAGCCCGTCGCCTGCGTCGTGCTCGTCGACAAGAAGGGGTACGACGAGATCGACGGCGTCCCGGTGTACTCGCTGGTAGACGTCGTCCGCGTCGACCGCGACGAGTAGCCCGATCGGTCCGCGATCGCGTCGCGGCATCGTCTCAGTGCCGTGTGCGATCTGGTCGCAGCGAGGTCCTGCCGTGCGGAACCCATTTGTCCCGGCGGGACGTACCGGCGCCCATGACGTTCCAGCCCGAATCCGAGGCCGATCCCGACGAGATAGAGGCGCGCGTACAGGAGACCGTCGCCGACAACGACGTGGTCCTGTTCATGAAAGGAAACCGGCTGATGCCCCAGTGCGGCTACTCGCGGCGCGCCGTCGAACTCATCGGTCAGCACGTCGAGGAGTTCGAGACCGTCGACGTGTTGCCCGCCCTCCCCCACTACCGAGAGGCGCTCGAAGCCGAGAGCGGGTGGGAGACGATCCCGCAGACGTTCGTCGACGGCGAGTTCGTCGGCGGCAGCGACGTGCTCGCGGAGTTAGAGGAACGCGGCGAGCTGGCCGCCGAACTCGGCGCCGAGTAAGCCGAAATGGCTACCGCCCGCGACGGCTCCGGATTTTAGGGGTCGAAGGGCAGCCCATATAAACCTAGGGTGCCTAGCTGCGGTAGATGCAGCCGTTGCCGCTGCCGCCGTGCCGACCGCCTCGATCCATCTCACCCACCCAACAATGACAGGCCGCGTGTTCAGACTTCATTCGACGCTCGAACTGCCACTCGAAGACGTGGAGACGTACTTCGAAGAAGACCCCGACCTCCCGCCGGAGATCGACGATATCGACATCACGCGTCGAAACAACACCCTCATTATCAAGGCCCTGTCCGACGACGAATCGATCAGCAAGTACACGCCGACCGCACAGCTGAAGGCGTCCGTCACGGAGACGCGCGTCTGGGAGGAGGAGCCGCCCCGCGCCGGCGGCCCGCAGTGGATGGACGACGAGGAGGAGGAGATCCCCTCCGAGCTCGTCGAGTTCGCCTGCTTCAAAGGCGACCGCGAGACCGTCCTCCAGAACTCCGCGCTCCAGTACCCGATGTTCCTCGTGCTCCGCGAGCTGGCGCAGCTCTCGGAGAAGGGGACGCTGACCGCGATCACCGAGGAGGACGACAAGCTCGAAGCGACGCGGATCGTCGAGGGTGAGCCGCGTCCCGCGAGCATCGAGGTCGTCGAGAGCCCGCAGGGCGCCGGCGACGGCGAGGGCGGCGTCAACTGGCGCGACAACGAGTTCATCTCGGACTGAGACCCGCCGCTCCCGCAGCGTCGACCGGTGTCAGCGGTCGGTCGATGGCGGTGTGGGACGGCGATACATCGCATCGAAACCGCGTTTTAGGTCCGAGATCAGATCTTCTATCCCTTCGATTCCGACCGAAACGCGGATGAGCGTGTCCGAGATTCCGAGCGCTTCGCGTTCGCTCGGTGAGAGCGGTTCGTGGGTCATCGCCGCCGGCAACTCGATCAGGCTCTCGACGCCGCCGACGGAGACGGCGAGCGTGAACTCCGTTAGCGCCTCGACGAACCGTTTCGCGTCGTCTATCTCTCCGGCGAGTTCGAACGAGAGGATCCCGCCGAAGCCGGACATCTGCCCGCGAGCGAGATCGTGGTCCGGGTGGCTCGGCAGGCCGGGGTAGTACACGTCGGTCACCTCCGGACGCTCGTCGAGGAACTCGGCGACGGCCATCGCGTTCGCCTCGTGCCGGTCCATACGGACGGCGAGCGTCTTCATGCCACGTAACACGAGGTAGCTGTCGAACGGGCCGCTGACGGCGCCCACGCCGACCTGCTGCAGGAACCGAATCTCTTCGGCCAGCGCGTCGTCGTCGGTGACGGCCGCCCCGGCGATGGCGTCGGAGTGGCCGTTGAGGTACTTCGTCGTGCTGTGGACGACGACGTCGGCGCCCAGTTCGAGCGGCCGTTGAAAATACGGGCTCGCGAACGTGTTGTCAACCCCGAACACAACGTCTCGGTCCGTAACGAGGTCGGCGATACCGGCGATGTCACACAGCGCGAGTTTCGGGTTCGTCGGCGACTCCATCCAGACGGCCGCGGTCTCTTCGCGGAGCGCGGCCGCCACGTTCGCCGTGTCCGTCGCGTCGACGTACGTGACGTCCACGCCGAGACGCGACTGAAACACGTCGTCGAGCATTCGACGGGTACCGGCGTACAGGTCCTCGAAGGCGACGACGTGGTCGCCCGGGGTCACGCTCGCGAGTAGCGTCGTGAAGATCGCTGCAGTGCCCGACGCGAACGCGGTGCCGTGTGAACCCCCTTCGAGCGCCGCGATTCGGGTTTCCAACGCGTGACGAGTCGGGTTCGACAGACGCCCGTAGACGAACTCACCGGCGCTCGGATCCACGTCTTCGAGCCGCATCTCGGTGTCAAGGCCGGGGAGCGCGAACGTCGACGAGAGGTGAACGGGCGAGACGACGTCGCCCGCTTCGCTGCCGTTCTCGAACGGTTCCTCTCCTTCGGTGACGGTGAGCGTGTCGAGCGTTGGCGCCGATTGGTCCTCCATACGCGAACTCCGACGTACAGTCGCTAATATATTGTTATTTTTCATTAATAATACTCGTTCGGCGGATAACTCGCAGGGATACCACCGTTCGACCGACGGAATTGCCGCGTACGGTCCGCTCCGGTCGACGCCTGTCAACTCGGACCGTGGACGCTTTAGGCGTCGCACGCTTTCGCTCTGCAATGACCGACGACTGGGTGAGCCTCTTTTCGGGCGGGAAAGACTCCTCGTGGGCGCTGTACCGCGCCGTTGAGGCCGGCCTCGACGTCTCGCGGCTCCTGACCGTCCATCCCACCGGCGACTCGTACATGTACCACACGCCGGCGACGGAGCTCGCCGGGCTCGCCGCCGAGAGCCTCGGGATCGACCTCGTCGAGGTCTCGCCGGACGACTTCGGCGCGGACGACGTCGATGACGCGGGCGCGCAGGGCGACGCCGAGCTGGAGCCGATGGAGGCGGCGCTCGGGGAGATCGCCGCGAGCGACGACGTCGACCTCGCGGGCGTCACTGCTGGTGCGGTCGAGAGCGAGTACCAGACAAGTCGCATCCGAGCGATGTGCGACCGGCTCGGAATCGATCTCTTCGCCCCGCTCTGGGGTGAGGACCCGGTCGCGCTCGCGGAGGCGATGTTCGACGCCGGCTTCGAGATCCGGATCGTGCAGGTCGCAGCCTACGGGCTCGACGAGTCGTGGCTCGGGCGGCGCTACGACGCCGATGCGCTGGGGGAGCTGCTCGACCTGCGCGAGGAGTACGGAGTCCACCCGCTGGGCGAGGGCGGCGAGTTCGAGACGTACGTCGTCGACGGCCCGCATATGGACCGACGGATCGAGTTCGAGTACGACGGGGTGTGGGAGGGCGACCGCGGCCACGTCGAGATTCGGAACGCGCGGCTGGAGTGACGGACAGAGCGGCCGAATAGTGAACGGGGAGCGAGTTACGGCCAGCTGCCGGCCTGGTCGTACGCGTCCACGACCCGGCCGATTGCAACGAGGTACGCGGCGGTACGGAGGTTACGGACATCGTGAGTTTCGTAGGCGTCAATGATCCCGTCGAACGCCTCGGTGATCACGCGCTCTAACTCCTCGTTGACCCGCGACTCCGTCCAGCTGAACCGCTGGCGGTTCTGGACCCACTCGAAATACGAGACCGTGACACCGCCGGCGTTGGCGAAGATGTCGGGAACGACGTAGACGTCCCTCTCAGCGAGCACGTCGTCGGCGTCGGGAGTGAGAGGACCGTTCGCCGCCTCGACGATCACGTCGGCGGCGACATCGGCGGCGAGGTCGCCGTCGATCGCGTTCTCCAGCGCCGCGGGCACGAGGACGTCGACGTCGAGCGTCAGCAGCTCCTCGTTCGTGATAGACGCGGCGTCGGCGTAGCCGTCGACGGCGCCCGTCTCGGACTTGTACTCTTTCGCCGCTCGCGGATCGAACCCGTCGGGGTCGTGAATTCCGCCGGAGGAGTCGGAGACGGCCACCACGTCGGCGCCGAGGTCGTCGAGGAGAGCGGCCGCGATCGACCCGGCGTTGCCGTAACCCTGAACGGCGACAGTCGCGCCCGCGAGGTCGCGGTCGAGCCAATCGAACGTCTCGCGCGCGGCGAGTGCGGTGGAGCGACCGGTCGCTTCGACGCGCCCCTCGCTGCCGCCCGAGTCGATCGCTTTCCCGGTGATGACGCCGGGGGCGGTCGTGTTCTCTAACGTCTCGTAGGTGTCTTTGATCCAGTTCATCTCCCGCTGGCCGGTGTTGACGTCCGGCGCCGGGATGTCGCGGTCCTCACCGATGAGCGGGCGGAGCTCCGTCGCGAACGCGCGCGTCAGGCGCTCCAGCTCGCTCTCCGAGTAGTCGCTCGGGTCGATCGCGATTCCACCCTTCCCGCCGCCGTAAGGGACGTCGACGACGGCGCACTTGTACGCCATCCAGCCCGACAGCGCCTTCACTTCGTCGCGGGTGACGTCCGGGTGATAGCGGATCCCGCCCTTGTACGGACCGCGGTCGCCGTTGAACTGCGATCGGTACGCGCGGACCGTCTCCAGCGTGCCGTCGTCGAGCTCGAACGTCAGGTTCGTCTCGAGCACTCGCTCGGGGTTCTTCAGTCGAGTCAGTACCCCTTCGTCTGCGTCGAGATGCGCCGCGGCGTCGTCGACCTGCTCACGGAGACTCTCGAACGGATTGGGCTGGTCAGCCATGCCTCACTCTGCAGAGGCACCGGGGTTAATTGTGACGGACCGCGGCCGGCCGCGACCGGTGACGAGGCGGAGTTGGGTCGGGACCGGGAACTGCGGTCGCTACCGCCGGTCGAGCCCGGCCGCCGCGGCCCGCTCGGCGATCCGCTCAGCCTGCGCGATCAGCGGGGCGTCGACCATCTCTCCGTCGACGCTGAACACGCCGCGACCCTCTCGGTCGGCCTCGTCGCGGGCGTCGAGCACTCGCTCGGCCCACTCGATCGCCTCGGCGTCGGGCGTGAACGCCTCGTTGATCGGGTCGACCTGCGAGGGGTGGATCGCGAGCTTCCCGTCGTAGCCGAGTCCGAGCGCGAACGCCGTCTCCTCGCGGAGCCCCTCCGTGTCGGAGAAGTCGGTGTAGACCGTGTCGAGCGCGTCGACGTCGGCCGCGCTGGCCGCGAGGACGACGTGTTCGCGGGCGTACAGCACCTCGGTCCCCTCGTCGGTGCGCGTCGCACCCACGTCGGCCGCGAGGTCCTCGGCGCCGAAGATCAGCGCGTCGGTCGCGTCCGCGTCGGCGATCTCCTCAGCGTCGAGCACGCCGCCCGCCGTCTCGACGAGCG
This sequence comes from Halorubrum sp. Boch-26, assembly GCF_029889805.1. Taxonomy (GTDB): domain Archaea; phylum Halobacteriota; class Halobacteria; order Halobacteriales; family Haloferacaceae; genus Halorubrum. Next base: position 12,568 of record NZ_JARANT010000023.1, read on the forward strand.
CGAACACCGCGGGGTCGAGCCCGCGGTCGGCACACAGCGCGGCGGCGCGCTCGACGCGCTCGGCGCCCTCGACCTTCGGGAGCATAACCGCGTCGAGCCGCGGCGAGGCCTCGGCGTCGTCGGAGCCGTCTCCGCTCGCCGCCTCCGCCGTCCGCGCTCCGATCAGGGCGTCGAGGTCGGCGGCGGGATCCGTCGCCGTGAGCCGAACGCACACTTCGGCGTCGGGGGCGAAATCGGGGTCGGCGATCACGTCGCGGACGGCGGTACGGGCCTCGTCCTTCCGGCCGGGAGCGACCGCGTCTTCGAGGTCGAAGCAGACCACGTCCGCGCCCGTCGCCGGCGCCTTTCGCATGAGTTCCGGTCGGTCACCGGGGGAAAACAGGAGGCTTCGTCGGGCCATGTCGGAGACTCCCCGCCGCCGGATAAAAAGCCAAGGACGAGCGAATCTGGCGGTGCGATCGGTGCCCGGAGCGGTACCGATTTGCCGCGTCGGGTCGACGGTCGCATCATGACGGGACGCTACTACGAGGAGTTCGCGGTCGGCGAGACTATCGAGCACGCGCGACGCCGGACGGTGAGCGAGGCCGACAACCAACGGTTCTGTGACATGACGATGAACCAGCAGCCGCTCCACCTCGACGGAGACTTCGCGGAGGGGACCCAGTTCGGCGAACGCCTCGTCAACGGGCTGTACACCATGTCGCTCGCGGTCGGTGTATCGATTCCGGAAACCACGGACGGCACCATCGTCGCGAACCTCTCGTACGATAACGTCGAGCACCCGAATCCGGTGTTCCACGGCGACACCGTCCGCGCGCGGTCCACCGTCACGGACAAGCGAGAGACGAGCGACGGCGAGCGCGGCGTCGTCACGATGCACGTCGAGGCGTTCAAACTGGTCGAGGGCGGCGACGATGTCCTCGTCTGCGAGTTCGACCGGACCGCGCTCTCGAAGAAGCGACCGGACGGGGACGGGAGCGACGTGAACTGAGCTGAGCGGACGTGAGCGGCGCCAACTGAACGCCGCCCCGGCTACTCGTCGTCGCTCGCGTCCCCGTCCGCCAGCAACAGCCCGAGGTACGACGTGCGGACCTGCTCGCCCCCGTCGAGCCCGAGCCCCTCGAGGGTAGCGAGCGCGTCGTCTCTGACGGCCTCGATCGCGGACTCGTCGTCGACCGCCCGCTCGATCTCGACGAACTCGCCGAGCCCGTCGACCGCGTCGAGCGTCACGGTGTAGCCGTCGTACGCCCAGAACTCGCGACGCTTCTCGACGGTCGCCGCCGGCTCGAAGCCGAGACCGGAGAGGATACCGGCCGTGGCCTCGGGGTCGACCACCTCCGTCTCGTGTTCGGCACGGGTTTTCGACCCCTCATCGAGGAGCGGACCTTTATATGTGATTTTCGTCGTTTCGGGTTCGCTCTTCCCAGATTCTCCGCTTCTCGCGCCGGCCGACCCGACCCCGTCCGGAAGCGGTGTCTCGCGACGCATCCGGAGCGCCTCGTCCGTCTCGGCGAAGTCGCGGTGCGGCGCGTCGTAGTAGGCGTCGCGCTGGCGGCGTGCGTCGACGCGCTCGGCGCCGACCTCGCGGAGTCGGTCGCGGACCGCGCCGACGTCGGCCGGGACCTTGATCTCGACCTCGAACATACCCGGAATCCGCCGGGCGCGTTCTTAAGCGCCGCGGGACGTGACTCGACCGTCGCCGCGTCGAACCGTGCGCCTTAAGGGTGTAACAGGTGACGTTCAGGGTATGAGCGATCAGGAGCAAGCGGACGCGGCCGAGGACGCCGACGAGGCCGAGACCGAAGCCGAGACCGAGAGCGCCGGGCTTGCGGACGGCGACTTCGTGCGGGTCGCGTACACGATCCGAACGGCCGACGACGGCCGAGTCATCGACACCACCGACGAGAAGACGGCCGAAGAGGCCGAGATCGACACCGAGGAACACGAGTTCGAGCCGCGCGTCATCGCACTCGGCGCCGGTCACGTGTTCCCGGCCGTCGACGAGGCGTTTATCGGCGCGGAGGTCGGCGACGAGGGCGTCGTCGACGTGCCCGCAGAGGACGCCTTCGGCGCGTACGACCCCGACGAGGTCGAGACGGTCAAGGCCGACAAGATCCCCGAGGACAGCCGCTACCCCGGTGCACAGGTCCAGATCGACAATCAGCAGGGCTACCTCGAGACGATCATCGGCGGCCGCGCCCGCGTCGACTTCAACCACCCCTTAGCCGGTGAGGACCTCGAGTACGAGTACGAGATCCTCGAACTCATCGACGACCGCGAGCAGCAGGCCGCCGGCATGCTCGGGATGTACCTCCAGGAGGCGCCCGAGGTCCGAATCGAGTCCGTCACCGAGGAGGAGGAGACGGTCACCGAGGACGACGACGGCGAGGAGGTCGTCGAGACCGAGGAAGTCGAGAAGGACGTCCTCTACGTGACGGCGACGCAGGCGATGCAGATGAATCAGCAGTGGATGTTCCAGAAACAGCAGATCGCGCAGGACCTCATGGGCCGGCTCGACCTCGACCGCGTCGTGGTCGAGGAGGTCATCGAGGGCGGCGGCATGGGCGGTCTCGGCGGCATGATGGGCGGCATGGGCGGCGCCGGCGCCGGCGATATCGAGGACGCCCTCGAAGACGTCGATATCGACGCCGACGAGATCGTCGACGAGATCGACGAGGAGTAACGCTCGACCCGCGGCGTCGCGACCGGCGACGAACCGATCCCTTTTGAACGACGGTCGACCCACCCAGAGACATGGACGTCGACTGGACGACGGAGAGAGACGCGGAGGTCGACTGAGCGATGGAGATCGAACGTGCGCGCGACGACATCGTCGTCGCCGCGAGCGCCGGCGCGACGACGATCGCGATCGCGCTGCTGTCCGGCGTCGCCAACGTCGTCGATGTGGCGACACTACCGACGCTCGCTCCGATCGCGGTGTACGCCGTCTACCTCTTCTCGCGGAAGGGCGGCCCGTACGGGCCCCGCGACGATCCGCGAAACTGGGCGGTCGCGGCGGCAGTCGTCGGCGTGATCGTGGTCCTCGTGTCCGCAGTGCTGTAAACGCGAAATTCGAGAGGCCGGCCGTTACGCGATGTCCCGGCTCGTGTCGACCGAGACCGAGTCGGTGAGCTTCAGCTTGAGCGGCTCCTCTAACGCCGCGCCGCCGCGGAACTTGGGGACGATGAGCCGGTTCGCGATCTCGGTCCCGGTCACCGTGGTGCGGAGGTCGAAGACGACGTCCGCGACCTGCTCGGTGACCACTCGGTTTCGCTCCGCTGACGCCCCCTTAAGCGCGTGGAGCACCGCGAGTCCGCCGGCCTCGTCGACGCGCCGGCGGAGGTCGTCGAGAAATGCGCCGTACTCTTCGCGACCGCCGGCCTCCAGCGGTCCGACGGAGTCGACGATGACCGTCCCGCAGTCGGGGAGATCTGCGGCCGCATCCAGCGCTACCGCGAACGGGTCGTCGCCCCTCGCGTCTCGGACGACCGTCTCGTCGGCCGCGGCGCCGAGCGCGAGACCCTCCTCCACGGCGTCGACCGAGCGCACCGTCGTCAGGTATCGACACTCCCGGACACGCGAGAAGCGATTCAGGATGAGCTCGGACTGGCTCGCGGGGTCGGCCTTCAGCGCGACGATGCTACCGCTCGGGATACCCCCGTCGAACTCCCTGTCCAGCACAGAGATTCCCGTCGGGAGCGATTCCATACCATCGCTGCCGGCTCCGGAGGTTTGGCTCTGTCGGTGCCCGTCGAACGGCGAGCGAGCGGCGGGGTCGACGGTCACGCGACCCGCCATCGCTCCGTCCCGTACTCGCGGGCGAGCCGCCGCGCGAGGTCGTCGTACGCCGACCGGACTGCCGGATCCGAGAGCGGCGCCGGCGGTCGAGACGGAACTCGTCCCACCACCGGACAGCCGAGCAGGTCGGCGACCGGGTCCGGGACGGACGACGCGCGGACGGCGACGACGCCCAGCGGCGGGCAGTCCAGCCGGCGCGCCATCGCGGCCGTTTTGGCGGCGTCGCGCAGGGCCGACCGCCGGAGCGGCGTCACGATAAGCGAGCGATCGGCCGCGTGGAGCGGCGCCGCCGCGTCCGGTGACGCGCCCGCCGGACAGTCGAGAAGCGTCGGCGCGTCGTCGGGGAGCGCGCTCCGGAGAGCCTCGAACGTCGGGCCGGGATCGACGGTCCCGGGGTCGTCCGGCGCGGCGAGCACCGCGGGAGCCGAGCGGCCCGTCGAGGCCGTGTCGCGGTCGCGGACCGCGTCAACGACTGTCATGGCTGCTCGCTCGTCGGTCGAGCCGGAGCCGGTTCGGTTACTTTCGACCGTCTCAGACGCTAACCGGGCGAGGTTCGGGAGGTCCCAGTCGGCGTCGGCCGCGACCGCCGGCGCGCCTCGTCGCGACAACGCCCGCGCGAGCCCGAGGGTCGTGGTCGTCTTCCCGCTCCCGCCCTTGCCGCCGGCGACTGCGATCACAGGCCGGGGTGTGTCGCTATGTGTGAAAAAGAACGGGACGAAGGCGGGCGGTCGGGACACCCGCGGGCAACTGTCTCAGTCCTGACAGCAGCCGCCGGCCTCGCCGCCGAAGTCGACCGCGAGGGGTTCCGAGATGGCCTCGTTGACCGCTTCGAGGGTGTCGTTCAGCGCGTCCTGCGCGTCGAGGAACTCGCGCATGACAGGCATCGAGTGGAGGTCGTCCTGTGCCGCTTGCACCTTCTGGAGCCCGGAGTTCGTCGCCTGTCCCGTCTCGCGGGCCTGCATGAACTCCGCGCGCAGCTGTTCGAACTCGTCGATCTTCGCTTGGACCTCCTCGTCCCGCTGTACCGCCTCTCGCGCCTCTTCGAAGCGCTCGTACTCGGGGGTTCGGGCGATCTGCTCGCCGAGCTCGCGACCGAGGTCCTCGATGGAGGCCTGTTCGACGCTCATACCGAGATATTGGCGCGGAGGGGTTTCAACCTGCCGGAGCCGGGGGTACCGCGCGAGCGGTCACGAATGAGCCGGTCGCGAGAGGAATCGTCACGGAGCGGCCTCACGTCACCTGCGACTCGACGAAGGCGACGACGTCCGTCAGCTCCTCCTGTCCGATCCCGTGGCCGCCCGAGTAGCTGCCCCGGGTGACGTCGACGCCGATCGCCTCGAGGCGGTCGGCGGCGGCGGTCGAGCGCGACTCCGGGATCACGCGGTCGCCGGCCCCGGCGCCGACGAAGACGGGTTTGCCCTCGATCCCGTCGCGCGCGAGATCCGAGTGCGCGTCCGCGAGGTAGCCGTGGAGCGCGACCACCCACGCGTACCGGTCCGGCTCCTCCAAGAGGAGCGAGAGACCGGTGATCGCGCCCTGACTGAAGCCGAGCAGTCCGATCCGGTCGGGGTCCAAGGCGTACGACTCGACGGCGGCCCCGACGCTCTCGGCGACCAGATCGAGGCTACGGCGGAAGTCCGCGGCGTCCGGCTGGCTCGATTCGATGCCGCCGGCCGAAAGGTCGAGCTCGTACCAGGTGTACCCGCCCTGCAGCGGGTCGGGCGCTCGGAGGCTGACCACGTGGAGGTCGTCCGGAAGGTGCCGCGCGACGGGCAGCAGGTCCTCTTCGTCGGCGCCGCGGCCGTGGAGGACGAAGACCGCGGGCGCGTTCTCGGGGTCGTCGTCGGGGGCGACGTGGACGTGGTCGAGCGGAATCTCGGGCATGTCTCCCCGGTTCGTCGGCTCCGGGGTTGTATCCGTCGGCCGCGGCAGCGAGTCGGCGGTCGCCCACTGCGCCCGCGGTCGCGTTCGACCCCCGCTCGATCCCGAACGATCACGAGAATACCCGTCGAGCGCGCCGTTTAACCGTCCCCCCGCGTTACGCGGGTGCATGAGCGGCTCCACGGAGGGCGACCTCACCAAGACGGGAATGGCCCTGAAACACGACCGCGAGTGGGACTACGAGCTCGACCGAATCGTCGAGGCCATCGAAGAACGCGACGCCTCCACGGTCGGCCTCCAGTTCCCCGAGGGGCTCAAGCGCCGCGGCCCGAAAGTCGCGGACGACCTCCGCGAGGTGGCTCCCGACGACGTTACCTTCATGCTGTCCGGCCAACCCTGCTACGGCGCCTGCGACCTCGACACGTACCTGATGCGACGGACCGACGTGTTCGTTCACTTCGGTCACACGCCGATGAAGGAGTCCGACAGCATCGTCTACGTCCCCCTCTTCTCGAACGTCGACCCCTTCCCGATCATGGAGGACGCGCTGGACGAGGAGCTCGACGACCCCGAGGAGAACGCCGACGTCGGACTCGTCACCACGGCCCAGCACATGAACCGGTTCGAGGAGATGACCGACTGGTTAGAGGAGCGCGGCTACGAGGTCCACACCCGTCGCGGCGACGACAGACTCACGAAGGAGGGGCAGGTGCTCGGCTGCAACTACGCCTCCGCGGACATCGACGCCGACCAAGTGCTGTACGTCGGCGGCGGGAAGTTCCACCCGGTGGGGCTCGCGATGGAGCACCCCGACAAGCGCGTGGTCATCGCCGACCCCGTCAACAACGCGGTCTCGGTCGCCGAGCACGACCAGTTCCTCAAGCAGCGCTACGCCTCGGTCCACAAGGCGATGGGCGCCGAGAAGTGGGGCGTCATCTTCTGTACGAAGATCGGGCAGGGACGGTGGGAGAAAGCTCAAGAGATCGTCGAGAACAACGAGAACGCCTACCTGATCACGATGGACGAGGTGACGCCGGACCGCCTCCGAAACTTCGACATGGACGCGTTCGTCAACACCGGCTGTCCCCGCATCACGACCGACGACGGGCCGCGGTTCCACAAACCCATGTTGACCCCCGGCGAGTACGAGGCGGCTATCGGCGAGAAACCCCTCGACTCGATCGAGTTCGACACGTTCCACGACACCTGGTGAACCGCCCGGGGGCGAGCCCTCAGGCGCTCCGCTCGTAATCTCCCTTATTCCCCGTCGACCGCCCGCTCCACGTAGTCGACCGCTTCGACGGGGCTTTCCACCGCCTCCACCCCGCCCACGTCGTGGGTGTCGAGCCCGGCTACCGCTCGGCCGTGCGCGAGCGCCATCCCGATCTCGGAGAGCGTACCGTGCGAGCCGTCGACCGCGATCGCGGCGTCACCGTTGAGCACCACCAGCGCGTTGCGGGCGTGACCCATACCGGTCGCGATCGGGACCGTGACGTGCGGGTTCGCGTCCGCCCGCCGGTCCGTCGGGAGGATGCCGATCGTCTCCCCGCCGGCTCCCCGCGCACCTCGGCAGACCGCCTCCATCACGCCGCCGAGTCCGCCGCAGACGACCGCGTGGCCGCGGTTCGCGAGCCGTTCTCCCAGCTCCTCTGCGGCCGCCGCCGTCTCTGGCGGAACCGTACTGCCGCCGATGACGCTGACACGCATACCGCGGGACGAGGGACGGACGTATATAAAAGAGACGGCGGCCGCGTCGTGGCGGTGGTGAAACCCTTTTAAGGGCTGAGCGACTCCAGACTGTATGACGTACGATACCGTCGTGTTCGACAACGACGGTGTCCTCGTGGGCCGCACGCGCTTCGACGTGCTCCGGGATGCGACTCGGAACGCGTTCGAGGAGTGCGGCGTCGAGGAGCCCGATCCGGACGACGTAGAGCGCATGACCATCGGTGCGACCCCCGGCAGCGTGGGGACCGTCTGCCAGACGTACGACCTCGATCCGGGGTCGTTCTGGCGGACCCGCGACGACGTGGTCTCGAAGGCTCAACAGCAGGAGGCCCGCGCGGGGCGGAAGACCCCGTACGACGACCTCGGCGAGCTTCAGAGCCTCGACGTAGAGATGGGGATCGTCTCATCGAACCAGCAGGCGACCGTCGATTTCCTCGTGAACCACTTCGACGGGTTCGAACGCTTCGGCGCCGCGTACGGCCGCGAGCCCACGATCCACTCGCTCCAGCTCCGCAAGCCGAACCCGCACTACATCGAGCAGGCGCTCGGCGATCTCGACGCCGGTAACGCCCTGTTCGTCGGCGACAACGAGTCCGACGTGCGCGCGGCCGAGAACGCCGGCATCGACTCCGCGTTCATCCGCCGCCCCCACCGCCGCGACTGGGAACTGAACGTCTGGCCGACCTGGGAGATCGACCGCCTCTCGGACCTGCACGACATCGTCGGGTAGGGTCGTCGCGATAGGCTGCCGACGACCGCCGGCCGTCGGTGTAGCGCCGCGGCCGGCCGCTCTCTCAAGGTTTAACTCCGATCGGGAGCTACGTCGCCACAGTGACCAACCCTCCGCCGTGGGCCGACATATTCGGCCACGAGGAGCCGTACCCCGAGCAGGCCGACGGGATCGACGCCGCGATCGACGCCGCCGAGGACGACGGCTTCCTCGCCTTGGAGGGCGCGTGCGGGACCGGGAAGACGATGCTCGCGCTCACCGCCGGGCTCGACTGCGTCCGCGACCCCGACTCCGACTTCGAGCGCGTGTTCGTCCTCACGAGCGTCAAACAGCAGCTGCGCCAGTTCGAGACGGACTTGGAGACGATCAACGAGGGCCTCCCTGACGGGTACGACCCGATCTCCGGGCTCACCCTCGTCGGCAAGGCGGACGTCTGCCCGTACGCCCGCGAGAATCGCGGCGGGATCGACCGCGAGAACGTGTACGAGCGCTGCGAGGGGCTCCGCGAGCGCACCCGGAACCTCGTCGGCGACGGCGGCGCGACCACGACGTCGAACCTCGTGAGCGAGGCGCGGAGCCAGCAGGTGGGGCTGATGGACTCTGGCTCGGGAGGGAGCGCCCGGAGCGCGACCGTCGGTGAGGACTCCGGCGCCGCCGACTACCTCAGCGTCGACGGCGAGCCCACCCCCTACCGACCGGATACCGAGGAGTACGAGGGGACCGAGTTCTGCCCGTTCTACGCCGGCTTCCTCGACGACCTCCCCGAGGACGGCGACCCCGCAGAGGCGGTTCCGTTCGACGTGGCGGAGCTCGGCCACGTCGGGCCGACGGAGCTCGTCCGGTTGGCCGCGGGCCACGGCTCCTGTCCGCACTCGATCATGGGCGCGCTCGTCCCCGAGGTCGAGGTCGTGATCGGCAACTACTACCACGCATTCGATCCGGTGACGACCGGCACGTTCACGGGCGCGCTGCTGGACGACGCGACGTTCGTCGTCTGCGACGAGGCGCATATGCTCGAACCCCGCGTGCGCGACCTCGTGAGCGACGCGGTCGCCGACGCCAGCCTCCGCGACGCCGAGAACGAGCTCACCCGCGTCGTCCAGCCGCTCTCCTTCGAGACCGCCGGCGCCGAGTCGGACGACGCGGAGCTCGTGCGCGGTGAGTTGGAAGACGCGGAGGTGACCGTCGAGGAGATCGAGTCCGTCCGCGAGTTCTACGCCGACCTCCGCGGCGAGCTCGACCGCCGCGTGACGGAGCGACTGGACCGCGAGCGCCCCGACTGGCGCGCCTCGATGCGAGCGCTCGACGACGACGAGATACCGCTCCGCGACCCCGAGGAGCCCGCCGAAGACGATATCACGACGTGGGCGAGCGAAGAGGGGTACGGCGACCGCGTCTGGGCCCGCGCCCGGCAGGTCGGCGCGGTCGTCAAGCGCGTGCTCGACTCGCTGGAGGAGGAAGACAAGAAACGAGCCGCCCCCGGCGTCGGGCGCACGCTCAACGCCTGGTACCGCGAGGGCCACGAGGACTTTTTCCGCGCGATCGACCTGGAGCGGACTTGGGACGAGACGGCGCCGCCGGACTCGTGGCGGCGCGCGTACAACGCGAGCCTCGCGCTGTACAACTGCCTGCCGAGCGAACCGATCGGCGATCGACTCGCCGAGTTCGGCGGCGGCGTGCTCATGAGCGCGACGCTGGAGCCGATGGACGTGTTCCGCGAGGTGGCCGGGCTCGATCACCTCGAAGCGAGGGGCCGACCGGTCGTCGAGCGGACGTACGGCCTCTCGTTCCCCGAGGAGAACCGCGCGAGTTTCGCCGTCGACGCGCCGAAGTTCACCCACCAGAACCGCGGTGCGCCCGGTGAGTCGAACGACACGCGGCTCGCGCACCTCGACGCCGCGGCGGCGGTCGCGGGCCGCGAGGGGAACGTGCTCGTCGGGACGCCGAGCTACGCGGAGGCGACGTGGATGGCCGAGTCGCTCTCGGAGCGGCTGGACAAGCCCGTTCTGCTCGACGAGTCCTCCGGCGACCGCGCCACGGAGTCGCTGAAAGACGACTTCTTCGCCGGCGAGGGGAAAGTGCTCGTGACGAGCCTCCGCGGTACGCTCACCGAGGGCGTCGACTACCGCGGGGACCGTCTCTCGGCCGCGGTGGTCTGTGGCGTCCCGATCATCAACACGGCGCGCCCCCGGACGCGGGCGGTCATCACCGCCTACGACCGCCGGTTCGAGTCCGGCTTCGAGACGGCGCTCACGGTGCCGGCCGTGCGGAAGGCCCGGCAGGCGGTCGGCCGAGTCATCCGCGGGCCGGACGAGCGCGGTGTGCGCGTCCTGCTCGACGCCCGGTACGCCCGCGAGTCGTGGAACAGCGTCCGCGAGTACCTCCCCGCCCACGAACGCGAGGAGTTCCAACCCGTGAGCCCGGACATGCTCGGCCTCGCGCTCGATCGGTTCGAGCGGCGATCCGACGGCGACTGACCGCCTTGGGTCGGGCCACGCAACGGGCACACGCGACCGTCTACACGACGTTCGCGTCGATGTCGCGCGGGAAGTGCGTGAGAACGTCGGTCCCCGATTCGGTGATCGCGACGGTGTCCGAGTGGCGGTACCCGTACTCGTCGGTGTAGAGCCCGGGCTCTATCGTGTACACCTGCCCGGGCGCCATCACGGCGTCGTCGCCGTCGTAGCGCTCGCCCCAGCCGCGGTCGATGTACGGCGGCTCGTGGGCGCCGAGCCCGATGTTGTGGCCGACGTGATGCCGCGCGAGGTCGGCCACGCCCTGCTCTTCGAAGTACTCCCAGACGACCTCGTCGACCTCGGCGACCGGGACGCCCGGCCCGAGCGCGTCGATCGCGAGGGTCTGCGCCTCCAGCATGAGTTCGAAGTAGTGCTCCTGCTCGTCGGAGTAGTCGCCGACGAACATCGTCCGCTCCAGCTCGGAGCGGTAGCCGTCGACGTTCGCGGTGGCGCCCGTGACGAGGACGTCGCCCTCGGCGAGCCGCTCGTTGGGGGTGTGGCCGTGCGGGAGCGCGGTCTCGCGACCGGAGATGTAGCCGGCGTGGACGGGACCGTCGCCGCGCACCCGGACGCTGTACCTGTCGCCGAGCGTATCGAGCATCGCTCGCGAGGCCTCCGTCGAGGCGCGCTGGGAGACCGTCGCCGGGTGCGCGCCGGGCTCGGTGAAGTCGGCGAGGTACCGGTGGCCGAGATTCGCCCACTTGGCCGACTCGCGGATCAGGTCGACCTCGGCGTCGGACTTCTCCCAGCGCATGCGGTCGACCCACGACTGCGCCTCGACGTCGACGAACTCCGAGAGCGCGGGGCCCTCGTACCCCATCACGCCCGGGGCGCCGTCGGCGTCGGTCGCGGCCCGGTCGGCGTCGAGCCCGTCGAGCATCCCGACGGCGACGCGGATCGGGTCGCCGCCGGGGTAGTCGAAGTAGTGGTGCACCGCGTCGATCCGGGGATTCGGCTCGACGCGCTCGACCTCCAGCCGCGGGACCGTGATCTCGACTCGGTCCGCCGTCACCGCGAGGACGACCGGGCGCTCGGTCTGGATGTGGTGGAAGCCGGTGAGGTACTCGATCGCGGTCGCGCCGAACCACGTCGCGGCGTCGGCGTCGGTCGCCGCGAGCCGGTTGCGGACCGCCGCGAGTCGGTCGTCGAACGCGGCGGTGGGGAGTCGTGTCGCCATGGATCGCGATCCGCGAACGGGCGCATAAACGGTCGGGTAGCGGAACGGCTACGGCGGAGAAGACGGGCGTATCGGTCCGATCAGTTCTCGCGGCGGGCGAACGCGAGGTTTCCGGAGACGTTCTTGATGTACGCCTTGACGGTCTCGCCCTCCTGTGCACCGGGGACGAAGACTGTGTACTCGCCGCGCTCGGCGACGCCGTCGCCCTTGCGGCCGGTGCCGACGATCTCGAGCTCGTACGTCTTGCCCGACTCGATGGCCTCCTCCTGGCGCTGCGTGTTCGAGGTGTTCTGCTTCGCGACCGGCCGGAAGGCGCCACAGGCCTCACACCGGAGCATCGGCGTGCGGTTCTCGGTCTCCAGACGGGTGTCCGGAAGGCCGCACTCCGAGCAGGTGACGTACGACTCGATGTACGAGTCGATCGCGGCTTGGAAGTCGCGTTCGCGGAAGTTACCGCTGTAACGGGCGCGGCCCGATTCGTACTGGCCGGCGGTCCCGAGCTCCTGTTGGATCTTCGAGTGGACGTGCTCGGGGTCGCGGCTCAGCGCGTCGGCGATCGCCGAGAGGTTCGTCAGTCGGGTGAACGCGCCGTCCTTCTGCGTCTCCGGGTCGGGCACCGACAGCCGCTCGTCGGAGCCGCCGAGGTCCGGTACCTCCTCCATCGCGCGGTCGAGGCTCGATTCGTAGTCCATACCTGACGGAACGCCGGGGCGACGGAAATCGCTTCCGGGTTCGAGAGCGGCGTGGCAAAACGGAGCAGGCGAGGGGGGAGACGAAGCCGTCACTCGGTGTGTGGCGGTCGGCCAGAAGTAGCGGGAGGTAGATTTGAACTACCGATCTCCGGGTTATGAGCCCGGCGGAATCTCCTGGCTATCCCATCCCGCTATCATAGCAAAACCCCGTGCGACTGTTAAGGGTTCTGATCCCGTCGCCCGTGTGCGATTCGACCACGTACGGTTTATATACCGACGGCGGCGGGTTTCCCGAACAAAACCGTCGTCGACGCGACCGACTCAGTTCGCCGCGGCGCGTCGCCGTCGGACCCGCATCGCGAGGACCGCGACGACGACGAACGGGACCGGGAGGGCCGCGTCGGCGGGGAGCGCTGTAAGGGGGCCTCCCTTGCACCGGTCGCAAACGCTTTTATCAATCAAAAATAGTGATAAATTGATGCGAAAACCGCTACTGACGACCGACTTTCTGGACCGGGCACGCCGGCACTACGCCGACGAGGAGGCCGTTCTCGCGACCGACGAGACGCGGTACACCTACGCCGAACTCGGCGAGCGCGCGGATCGGTTCTCGGCCGCACTCCAGGCCCGCGGGATCGAGAAAGGCGACCGCGTCGCGGTGTTAGACCCCAACACGCACTACCACCTCGAAGCGGCGTACGGTACGATGCAGGTCGGCGCGGTCCACGCGCCGCTGAACTATCGGCTCACTCCCGACGACTTCTCGTACATGCTCTCCGACGCCGGCGTCGACGCGATCTACGCCGACGCCGAGTACGCGGACCGGATCGAGGCGGTGCGCGACGAGGTGCCGACGGAGACGTTCCTCACGAACGACGTCGACGCCGTCGACGGCGACTGGGAGTCGTTCGACGAAGCGCTCTCGGACGCCGACCCCGACGCCTACGAGCGCCCGGAGATGGACGAGGACGACGTGATCACGATCAACTACACTTCGGGGACGACCGGCGACCCGAAGGGCGTCTGTCGGACGCACCGCGCGGAGACGCTCCACGCGTATCTCATTACGATCCATCAGGAGATCAGCGACGACGACGTCTACCTCTGGACGCTCCCGATGTTCCACGTCAACGGCTGGGGCCACATCTACGCGATCACCGGGATGGGCGCCCGACACGTCTGCACCCGCGGCGTCGACGTCGCCGAGACGTTCGATCGGATCCGCACCGAGGACGTGTCGTACTTCTGTGCGGCGCCGACCGTGCTCAACATGCTCGGCGACCACTACGCCGAGCACGGCGGCGCGACGACCGGAGACAACGACGTGCGGGCCGCCACCGCGGGCGCGGCGCCGCCGGAGGCGACGATCCGCACTGTCGAAGAGGAGTTCGGTTGGGACCTCAAACACGTGTACGGCGCGACCGAGACGGGACCGCTCGTGACCACCTCGGACGCGAAGCGGCACTTCGACGCCGACTCCGACGACCGGTTCGCGGTCAAGAAGACGCAGGGGATCGGCTACCTCGGTACCGACGTGCGCGTCGTCGACGAGAACGGCGAGGACGTGGCCGCCGACGGCGAGACGATCGGCGAGATCGTCGTCCGGGGCAACCAGGTGATGGACCGCTACTGGAACAAGCCCGAAGCCACCGAGGAGGCGTTCTCGGAACGGCTGGAGGGGTACTACCACATGGGCGATCTGGCCGTCGTCGACGAGGACGGCTTCGTCTCGATCCAAGACCGCAAGAAGGACATCATCATCTCCGGCGGGGAGAACATCTCCTCGATCGAGTTGGAGGACACCCTCTTCGAGCACGAGGTCGTCTCCGACGTGGCCGTCATCCCCGCGCCCGACGAGCGCTGGGGCGAGACCCCGAAGGCGTTCGTCGTCCCGGAGAGCGGCGACCCCGACGACCCGGGCGCGACCCCCGAGGAGATCAAGACGTTCGTTCGCGAGCGCGTCGCCGACTACAAGACGCCGGGCGAAGTCGAGTTCGTCGCCGAACTCCCGACGACGGCGACTGGGAAGATCCAGAAATACGAGCTGCGCGAGCGGGAGTGGGACGAGGAAGACCGGATGGTCGGCGAGGGGTAGTCGGAGACGCCGGGGGAGACGGAAGCGAGTCGGGGGGACCCGCCGCTCGCCTCAGTTCCCGTCGAGCAGGCTTTCGACGAGCGCTTCGGGCTCGAACAGCGTGAGGTCGTCGTACCCCTGCCCGGTCCCCAGAAAGAGGATCGGCTTCCCGGTGACGTACGCTACCGAGATCGCGGCCCCGCCGGAGGAGTCGGCGTCGGCCTTCGTCAGAACGGCGCCGTCGATCGCCGCGGCGTCGTCAAACTCCTTCGCGCGGGTGACGGCGTCCTGTCCCGCGACCGCCTCGTCGACGAACAGCGTCATGTCCGGGTCGACGACGCGGTCGATCTTCTCCAGTTGCGCCATCAGGTCGTCGCTGGTGTGGAGCCGACCCGCGGTGTCGCCGAGCACGACGTCGACGTCGTTGGCCGCCGCGTACTCGACGCCGTCGTAGATGACGGCCGCAGGGTCGCCGCCCTGATCGTGAGATATCAGCTCCCGGCCGAGCCGGTCGGCGTGCTCCGCGATCTGCTCGTTCGCGCCAGCCCGGTAGGTGTCGCCGTTCGCCAGCACCGACGAGTAGCCGCGGTCGGCGAGCCACTCGGAGAGCTTCGCGATGCTCGTCGTCTTCCCGACGCCGTTGACGCCGGTGAAGACGATGGTGACGGGCTTGTCGGCCTCGGCGATCCGCTCTTCGAAGTCGAACTGGCCGACGGCGATCACGTCGAGCAAGGCGTCGTGAAGCGCCGATTCGACCAGCTCGCCGGTCGTCTCGACCTGCTTACGCGACTCGCCGAGCATCTTCTCGCGGACGGTGTCGAGGATCTGTTCGGCGACGCTCATCTCCACGTCGCTCTCCAAAAGGGCCATCTCGAGGTTCCACAGCGGCTCCTCTAAGTCGTCCTCCTCGATGATGATCCGGCCGGTCGCGAACGCCTTCGCGCGCCGGAAGGTGCTTGGTTCGTCGTCGGAGTCCTCTCGGTCGCCGGCGTCGGCCTCCCGGTCGTCTCGGGCGGCGGTGTCCGCCTCGGATTCGGCCGCTGCGGCGTCGCTCTCGGGCATCTCCTCGACAGCCGGCTCGTCTCCCTCGGCGGGCTCCTCGACGTCAGTGCTCTCCTCGACGTCCTCTCGGAACCCCGAGAGCTTGTCCTTCAGTCCGTCGAACACGGTCTACCTTACTCCTCGTCGCCCTGGCCCTGCCCCATCTGCTGCATCTGCTGCTGCTGCATCTGCTGTTGCATCTGCTGGGCCTGCTGTTCGAGCTCCTGACTCTCAGACTCGAGCTCGTCGACTTCCTCTTGCGTCTCCTCGATTCGGTCGTCGAGCGCCTCCTGCTTGCGCCGGAGCACGTCGATGGCGTCGCCCTCGCTCTGCTCGGCGGAGTAGTTACCGCCGAGCGAGACGATGATCTCGTCGATGTCGTGGACCTCGGCGCGGACGTAGGCGCCGCCGCCGAGCGGGACCTGCACCGTCGAGCCCGAATCGAGGGTCTCGATGGCCTCGACCGCGTCGTCGATGTCGGACTGCTCCTCGCGGTAGTCGGCAATCTCCGATTCGAGCGCTTCGATCTCCTCGTCGAGCGCCTGCAGCTCTTGGGAGAGCTGCTGGAGCTGCTGTTGTCCGCCGCCCATCATGCCGCGGACACCTCCTCTATCTCGATCTGGGTGCGCTTCCGATTGTGCTGGCTCCCGACCGTCGTGTAGATGCGTTCGCGGGCGAGGTCCTCGTTCTCGGCCTCGACCTCCTTCGTGAACGGCTGGAAGTCGTCTCGGCTCTGGAACCGTCCACTCACCGTGTAGGTACTCATGTTCACCGATCCGGCAGGGACAGGGAAGTATCTTCCTAAAAGGCGAGGAACCGGCGCGGTAGCCCGATCCGCTCTGTTCGGGAGGCTCGGGCCGAATTCGGGGAGTATTGTCGGAACGACATCGGGAGCGCGAGCGGTGACGCACTCGACATCGGGAGCGCGAGCGGTGACGCACTCGACAGTGGGAGTACCGCCTCCGACCCGCCGTCGGTTCACAGGAGAGCGAGAGAAACGGGAACCGGAGAGTCGATTGAACTTGTGAGTCGCGACGAACTCGGGGTCAGTCGATGAACCCGAGCGTCTCTTCGATCCGACCGAGCTCGGGCCCGGTGGTGTCTTCACCGACGACGTACCCCTCGTCGGTGGCGACGAGCCCGGAGCCAACGAGCGGGGCGCCGTAGTTGACAGTGCCGAGGTCGGCGTGGACATCGAGCGCCTCCTCGACCGCCTGCAGCTCCGACTCGGTCGACTTGGGGTGACAGAGCACGCCCGTGTCGTTGGCGACCGCGGCGGTGCCGACGGTGCGGACATCGCCGAGATCGCCGCGGGTCACGGGGACGCCGAGCGTCTCTCTGATCGTCACGATCGACTCGCGCGGGAGGTCCGGGTGGACGTATGCGCCGTAGTCGTTCGCGAGGACGACGTTGCCGGCCGCGTTGATCTCGCCGGGGAGCTCGCCCACCTCGCGGTCGGCGGCCTCGGCTATCCGCGTCTGCTCCCGCTGGGTCGCCCGCGCGGAGACGAGAATTCCGTTCTCGTTGCCCGTCGCGAGGGAACCGACGGTGTTGGCGCCGCCGACCGTCGTGAGGAGGGGCTCGGCTCCCAGCTCCTCGCCGAGCGACTCGGCGAGCTCCTCGTCGACGTCCGGTCGGACCAACAGGAGGTCGTCGATCGCGCGAGCGAACACGCCCACGTACGACGAGCCGGTGAAGGTCGCCCGTAACACGTTACTCGGCGTACTCGGCTTCGACGACGGGCTCGCCGTCCTCGACGAACCGAGCCGCGCGGACGCGGATCTTGCTCGGCGGGTTCTCGCGCCCGTTCGCCCAGACCGCCTCGTTGACCGAGGTGTCGATGACGACGTCCGCCTCGTCGACGGAGAAGTGCTGCGCGAGGTGTTCGCGGACGATCTTCATCGCGAAGTCTGCGCGCTCCTGTACCGGCTTGTCGTTGGCGTCGCGGAGCGGGACGGTGACGACGCGCTCCTCGAAGTCGCTGGTGCTCATTTATTCGTCCAGATCGTTCCGGCGCCAGTTGCGCCGCTTGGGGTTTCGCGTCACGTTCATGTCCGTCTTCATCATGACCCACGCGGGGACGCGGGTGTTCTGGCGTTCCGCCTTCGCCAGACGCTTCTTTTGAGCCTTCGATTTGTCTCCCATAGTAGCCCACAGTTTCCGCGGGGCGCATAAAACCCCTTCCATACCGCGCCGCTCGGGGCGTCGAACGGCCGGGGTCGGCGGGTCGGCCGCGGGGCCCGTCACCCCGCGACGCACTGCTCCGGTTCGGGTCAGAACGACCGCTCGGCGACGCCCGTATAGATTCGGTAACAGCGGTTGAGGACGTCTATCCCGACGCTTTCGGTGTCGGTGTGCGCCTCGCCCGGCTCGGACGCCCCGCAGACGAGGCAGTCGGCGCCGGCCTCGGCGAGCCAGCCCGCGTCGGTCGCGTGCGGCTTGACGACGTGTTCCGGCGCGTCGAGACCCAAGTCGTCGTGGACTCCGCGGGCGACCGCGAGTGTCGCCGCCGCGAACGCGTCGTCGCCGCAGGCCATCGGCGGGAGGTCCTGTTCGATCTCCCACTCGACGCCGTCGACCGCCTCGACGGCGCGAGCGAGGTCCGTGCGGTCGCCCGGCACCGTCCGCTCGTCGATCGTCACCTCGCAGCGCTCCGGGATCACGTTCCACGTCTCGCCGCCCTCGACGATCGTGACCGCGAGCGACCCCGTGACGGACTCGCCGAACACGGTCGCTTCCGGGGCGTCGAGCTCGCGGACGACGTCGATCGCGTCGCTGGCGCGGTAGATCGCGTTCTCCCCGCGCTCGGGCTCGGAGGCGTGCGCCGCGGTCCCGCGCGCGACGAGCGTCGACGCCCGTCGGCCCTTGTGCGCGACGACGACGTCCGTCACGCCCGGCTTCGAGTAGTCCGTCGACCCCTCGGCGACGACCGCGCGGTCGGGGGCGAACCCCGCCTCGATCGCGTGTCGTGCGCCGGTCCCGCCGACCTCCTCGCCGACGAACGAGGCGACCGCCAGCTCGCGGTCCGCCGGCGGCTCGGCGTCTCGGAACGCGAGCAGGCAGGCCGCCACCGCCCCTTTCATGTCGGCCGCACCGCGGCCGTAGATCCGGCCGTCGCGGCGCTCGACGACGTACTCGCCCGCGTCGCCGTCGCCGGCCGTCTGGCGCTCGGCCGGCGGGACCACGTCGTGGTGGCCGACAAAGGCGAGGGTGTCGGCGTCGGGGTCGTCGGTCGAGCCTTTATAAGCGATCACGTTGCCGACCTCGTCGCGCTCGACCCGCGCGTCGGTCTCCGCGCGGAGCCACTCCTCGATCGCGTCGCCGGCGGCGGTCTCGTCCTCGTGGGAGGGGATCGCGACCAGCTCCTCGGTCAGGTCCGCGAGTTCGTTCATAGGGTGATGTCGGCGCTCAGTCGCTTAAAAACTGAGTGTGCGGATATCATTTATGAACCGATCGCGGTGGCGCGCGCCTCCGAGCGGCCGCCGAAGGCGGCCCGAGGAGCGCGTGCGAGGGAGTCGCGAGCGCAGCGGGCGACCGAAGGGAGCCCCGTTCGTGCTTCGTGGTGGGGGTGGTGTGGTTGTGGGGCGGGTAGGGGGTTGTCTCAT
>NZ_JARANT010000024.1 GCF_029889805.1 Halorubrum sp. Boch-26
GCCACCGACCACGATGACAGGGTTAGACGGGGTCCCGCAAAGTGGCGGAGTCATGGTTGTGAACCTGAAACTCCCACCGCTCGGGATTCCTCCGCGTTCACGCGGAGGAGGATGTCAATTATAAATCGGCGAATCTTCCCTCACCCTTCCTGCGTCGTCCACTCGACCTCGTACCCCGCATCGCGAACAGACTTCAGGACGCGGTCGACGTGGGCCGGGCCGTTGGTCTCCACCTCGAACACGAGGTCGGCGTCGCCGACCGGCAGGTCCGGCCGGCTGCGCTCGTGGCGCACCGTCCGGATGTTCGCGCGCTCCGCGCCGATCAGGGTGGAGATCTCTCCCATCGTCCCCGGGGTGTCGTCGATCCGGACGGACAGCTCGATCAGCTGATTGCGGTCGACCAGCGCGTGAGTCACCACCTCCTTCAGCGTCGTGACGTCGATGTTGCCGCCGCAGAGCAGCGGAACCACCGTCTCACCGGCCAGATCGAGGTCGTCGACGACATCGTCGTCGAGGAGGGCGGCCGCCGCGGTCGCGCCCGCGCCCTCGATCAGCTGCTTCGCGCGCTCTAAGAGGAGCAGGATGGCGTTCGCCACGTCGTCGAGGTGCTCCCGTAAGAGTCCGAAGGTGAGCTCGCTCAGCCCGCCGGTCGCGATCCCGTCCGCGATGGTGTCCGGCTCCTCGCGCGTCACGAGCTCGCCCGCCCGCAGGCTCTCCGAGAGCGTCGACGCGCCCGCGGTCTGGACGCCGACCACTCGCGTCTCCGGCGAGCGAGCCTTGACGGCGGTGGCGACCCCGCCCGCGAGCCCGCCGCCACCGACCGGGACGAGGACGGTGTCGACCGCGGGCACCTGGTCGAGCACCTCCAGCCCGAGCGTGCCCTGTCCGGCGACGACGTCCGGGTCGTCGAACGCGTGGACGAACCGGACCCCCGGCTCGTCGACCAAGGTCCGGGCGTGCGACATCGCCTTCGAGAACACGCTCCCGCGAAGCACAACCTCGGCGTCGTACCCGCGGGTTGCCTCGATCTTCGCCGCCGGCGCCGACTCGGGCATCACGATCGTCGCGTCGATCCCCGCGTCGGCCGCGGCGAGGGCGACCCCCTGCGCGTGGTTGCCCGCGCTCGCGGCCACCACGCGGTCGATCTCGGAGACGTCGCCGGCGTCCTCGTCCGAGGCGGCCCCGGCGACCGCCAGCGAGATCGCGTTGTACGCGCCGCGGGTCTTGAACGAGCCGGTGCGCTGGAGGTGTTCCATCTTCAGCCGGACGTCGGCGCCGCACCGCTCGCTCAGCGACCGGCTCCGCTCGACCGGCGTCCGCTGGACGATATCGGTCGCGCCGGTCCGGTCCGCGGCGGCCTCGACGTCCGCGATCGTGACGGAGGACATGACGACGGTGTTCGCGAGACCGGCTCAAAAGGACTCGGATGGGGAACGCCGATATCGGCGGTCGCTACCGCTTCCCGAGCGCCGCTTCGAAAACCCGCTGTGCCCGCTCGTACCCCTC
The DNA here is from genome assembly GCF_029889805.1 of Halorubrum sp. Boch-26. GTDB lineage: Archaea > Halobacteriota > Halobacteria > Halobacteriales > Haloferacaceae > Halorubrum. The sequence goes on from NZ_JARANT010000024.1 coordinate 1,507, forward strand.
GTTGCGGTCGACGATCGGGTGCGGATAGTCGGGCGCGAACTCCTCGCGCTCCCGGTGGGAGAGCGTGGGCCAGTCGACGACCTTCCCCGCGGGCACGTCGCGGAGCTCGGGGACGTACTCTTTCACGAAGTGGGCGCCGTCGTCGTACTTGCTCATCTGGCTCACCGGGTCGAAGATACGCACGTCGACGGAGTCGGTACCGGTGGAGGCGGTCCACTGCCACGCCCCGTGATTCGAGGCGTAGTCGTGGTCGATCAGCTGCTTGGTGAAGTAGCGCGCCCCCCGCCGCCAGTCGATCAGGAGGTGTTTCGCGAGGAAGCTCGCGACGACCTGCCGCGGCCGGTTGTGGACGTACCCCTCCGCGTTCAGCTGACGCATCCCGGCGTCGACGAGGGGGTAGCCGGTCTCGCCGCGCGTCCACGCCTCGAACGTCGCGTCGTCGTCGCGCCACGCGATCTCGTTCGGGAACGATCTGTAGTTCGACACCGCGAGGTCGGGGGTGTAGTAGAGCAGGTGGTACATCTGCTCGCGCCACGACAGCTCGTACCGGTACTTGTCGGCGTTGCGGCGCTCGCCGCCCGTCACGGCCTCGTACATGTCGCTCGCGCCGGCCCACACCTCGCGGATCCCGATCGCGCCGGTCGCGAGGTACGGCGACATCCGGGAGACCGCGTGCGTGGGCGCCTCGACGGCCCGCCGGAGGTCGTCCCGGGTGTCGTTGTACGACGTGATCCCGTAGTCGAGGAAGTCGTCGAATCGCTCGCGGGCGGCCCCGTATCCCGCCGCCGGGAGGTCGATGTCGGCGTCCGGCTCGGGGACCGTCTTCCCGTCGCGCACGGCCGCGAGCGACTCGGGCTCGGGCTCCGGAAACGGCCCGGGCTTGGGGACCGCCTCCCAATCGTCGTGGAACCGACTGTGGTTCGCGTACCGCTCCTCCAGACGGCCCGGATCGACCAACACGGCGTCGGTCCGCGCGTCCGTCTCAACGCCGGCGTCCGCCAAGGCGTCCTCGACCGCCCGCTGGCGGTTCCGCCGGGCCGGTCGGTAGTACTCGTTATAAAAGACGGTCTCGGCGCCGTGCTCGTCCGCGAGCTCGACGAGGACCGCCTCGGGGTCGCCCGCGCGGACGACGAGGTCGCTCCCGAGCTCGCGGTAGCGGGCCTCCAACCGCTTCGCGTGTCGGAGGAAGAACGCCCGCTGGCGCGCTCCCACCGTCTCGAACAGGTCGGCGTCGTAGACGAAGACGGGGACGACGGTCCCCGCCCGTGCGGCCGCCGCGAGTCCGGCGTTGTCACGGGTCCGCGGGTCGCGTCGGTGCCAGAACAGCTGCATGGGATCGGTACGGCCTCCACGGGATAGTGTCCTTCGGCCGGACCGACGCCGGGGGGCGGTCGCGGATCCCGCACAAACGCGAGCGCGAGCGCCCTCCACTCGAAATTCACCCGTGTGCTTAAGCCGACGAGCCCGAAGCGAGGGTATGGAACCGCTCGTCGTCGCCATTCTCGTCGGCGTCCCGCTCGCGTGGCTCGTCGGCTTCGCGGCGTTCGTCTACGTCGACGCACCGGAACACGGGATGGACCGACGGAAGTGGGCGCTCATCGCCTTCGTCGTGCCGCTGTTCGGTCTCTTCGCGTACCTCTTCGAACGCGACGAGCAGTCGTACGACCCGTCAGAGGACCCCTACGCCGGCGGGAGCGACGCGCGCAAGGCCGGCCTCGCCGTTCACGAGCGACGACGCGGCGAGAAGCCGCTCGGTCCGGCGGGAACGGAGGCCGACGACGAAACGGACGAGGAGGACGAGTGGGACGACCCGCCGGGCGTCGACCTCAACGAGGACTAACCCCCGGCGTCGACCTCGACGGCGACCGGTCGTCACCCCCCGGACCTCACAGCACGTCGAGCAGCGCCGCCCGTCGGCGGTCGAGGTCGAACTCGGCGTCCGCGGCGTCGAGGCGCTCGAAGAAGGCGAAGACGTCGGCGCCCGACCGCTCCGCGTGCTCGACGAGCGCCTCGACCGAGGCGCGGTTGAGCGCGAACGACTCCAGCTGGCCGCAGACGAGGGCGAGCGCCACGCCCGCCTCGCCGCCGGGGAAGGCGGAGTCGACCGCGGAGAAGTCGGGGTCTGCGGGCGGGTCCTCGGCGACGGGATCGACGGCCTCGTGGCTCCCGTCGGCCGCGAACGTCCGCAGACAGCGGGTACAGACGGCGGTCGTCGCGGCCGGCGCGTGCTCGCGGAGGACGAGCGGCACGGCGAAGGCGACGAGGGGGGCGTCACAGCGGGGACAGGACATGCGGAACGAGATGGATGGGACGGCGAAATTTGTCGGGGAGAGCGGGACGACGCGGTTCGGTAGGACGGCGCGGTTCGGTGAGAGCGGTCAGTCCGCGGGCTCCGGTTCCTCCGTTTCGGCCGCGGCGGCATCGGCGGCAGCCTCCGCGTCCCGATCGGGCTTCTCCTCTTCCTCCTTTTTCGCCTTGATCTTCTTCATGCGGAAGATCTCCTCGCGCTCCTGCTCTTCGAGCTTCTGCTCGATGTACTCCTGGTTCTCGTACAGGCCCGGGAGGAGCGTGAACTCCAGGGCGTTCACGCGGCGCTTGGTGGTCTCGATCTCCGTGAGCATCTTCTTCATCGCCGTCTCGACCTCGGCCGCGAGGATAACCTTCTCTAGCAGGTCCTCGTAGGCGTCCGCCGCCTCGTCGATGCGCGCGGAGGAGCCGAGCAGCCCGTAACCGCGCTCGTCGAGGCTCTTTCGCACCTTCGAGGACTCGATCTGCGGGACGACCACGCCCATGATGTTCTTCGACTGGGTGGTGATCTCCGGGTGCTCTTTCAGCGCCGCGGCCGCGCCGCGGACGGCGACGTCGCCCTCCATCGCTCGGGCCATGTCGATCTTGCGCTGGGCCGTCTCGTACGTCTCGGACACGTCCGCTCGAACGTCCTGCGCCTGATCGAGGATGTCCATGAACTCCATGATGAGGCCGTCACGCTTCTGTTCGAGCGTGTCGTGACCGCGCTCGGAGAGCTCGATGCGGTCCTCGATCGCCATCAGGTTCTTCCGCGTCGGTTTGACGTCCTTGGCCATCTTGTTAGAGGACCGTTCCGCTCCGAGGCGGATAATTCTTTTCAGTCGTGACGTGCCCGCTCGCGGCCACGGACGGTCGACGACGGACAGGAGGGACGCGCGGACGAACGTGCCACGGCGTTGAGAGGGAGACGCGTGAAGCGGTGAGCGGAGACGAAAACGAGAGAGACGGGACCGATCGTGTGCCTCTGACGGCGCCGGCGATCGCTTCCGACGCCGGTCGTCGGGATAGCGGTCGCCAGTTCGGGTTCGGTGGGGCCGCGGTCAGCGGGGGTCGCGATACCCGGCGGGACCCGCGGCGGTCGCGTCGGACCGGAACGGTCCGGTTACGCCCGCCGCCAGCCGGCGTATCCGAGGAGTCCCGCCGCGAGGAGGGCCAGCGTCGGCGCCAGCGGGGTCGGCAGCGAATCGTCGGTGACGCCTCCGGCCTCCGCGGGCGCGAACGCGGCCGAGAACCCCGACAGGTCCGCGCCGGCGCCCCACTCGGCGGTCGAGGACTCGCTCCCGTCGGGCGCGGTCGTCGCGTCCGCCTCGACCGTCGCGTCCGCGAGCGCGTACCCGTCGGGCGCGACGAGGACGAACGGGCGGTCCGGACGGAACTCGCTAGCGAACGGCTCGCTCACCACCAATCGGTCGCCATCGACCGCGGCGAGACCCGTCCACGTCGCCGAGAGTCGAACGACCCCGGTCCCGTCCGCGGACTCGACGTCGGCCCGTACGTCGGAGACGCCCATCTCCCGCTCCGTCTCGGTCGCGGTCCGCTCGGCGATCCGCGTCAGGCGGTCACCGAACCGTTTCGTGACGTGCTCTGAGCGATCGCGCAGGTCCTTGAACGCGGCCTCGTCGTCGGCGTCGGCGAGGTCGTAGGTCAACACGAGCGAGACCGTCGAGTCGCCGTCCGGTTCGAGCGCGACGACGAACGCTGACCCCCCCTCGGCCGCGGGCTCCGCCCCCGGACCGTCGAGCGCGGCGGCGCCCGGCGCGAGGAGCGTACCGATCAGCGCGACCGCCGCGACGGCCGCGACTGCAGTGACGACGCGGCTACGAGACCGCATCACTCGTCGTCCTCCGCGTTGTCGCCCTCGTCGTCGCTCTCATCACCATCGCTATCGTCGGCATCGTCCGCGTCAGCATCGTCCGCGTCGTCGCTGTCGGTCTCGAACTCCACGTCGAGTTCGCCCTCGCGGTCGCCCTCTTCGACGCCGATCTCGGCCTCCTCGCCGTCGGCCGGCAGCGTCACCTCGATCCGACCGTCCGCGTCGGTCGTCCCGACGGACTCGCCTTCGACTTCGACGCTCGCGCCCCCGACGGGCTCACCGCCGACGGCGGTCACTTCGACCGTCACCGCCGCACCGGGACCGGGATCGCCGGCGACGATCGTGACGGAGAGTTCGCCGTCATCGCGGTCGCCCTCGTGGTCGCGGTCGTCCTCGTCGTCACGGTCGCGCTCGTCCTCATCGTCGCGGTCGGCATCGCTCTCGCTGTCGCCATCGTCGTTGCGGTCGTCGTCTCGGCCGTCCGCGTCACGCTCGTCGACATCGACGTCGTCGAGCGCAAGTGCGCCGTCCGCGCCGACCTCGAACTGGAGTCCGGCCTCGAACGCGCCCTTCACGAGCGTCACCGCCAGCTCGTCGCCGACGTCGGGCGCGTCGAACGAGAGGGCTCCGTTCTCGTCGGTCGTCCCGACGCGGTCGCCGTCGACGGAGACGGAGACGCCGTCGACGCCCTCGCCGTCGTAGGTCACCGAGACGGAGACCGTTCCGTTCTCGGCGCTGCCGTCAACGGAGAGGCGCTCGCGGATCTCCGCGTCCGCCTCCTCGCCCTCGACGTCCGATCGGAGCGTGATCTCCAGTTTGCCCTCGCGGTCACCGTCCTCGACCTCGATGTCGACCTCGTCGTCGTCGGGGAGCGTCGCCTCGATGCGACCGTCCGCGTCGGTCGTCCCGGCGTCCCGGTCGTTCAGTTCGACGCTCGCGTCTTCGACGGGCTCGCCGGCGGCGGTCACGCGGAGCGTCACCGTCGCGCCGGGGGCGGCCGTCCCGTTGGCGATCGAGATCGAGAGGGGAACCGCATCGCCTGCGTCGTCCCGATCGTCGCCTGCATCGTTCCCGTCGTCGTTTGCGTCGTCGCCGTCATCCGCGTCTTCGTCCTCGTCGTCGGCCTCGCGGGGTTCGAGTTCCTCTTCGAACTCGAAGACCTCGCCGGTCTGTCCGTCGACGCTCACCTCGGCTTCGCCGGTCGCGTCCGGACCGAAGAAGGCGAACTCGAACTCGTAGTAGCCGTCCTCCTCGTCGCGGTCGGCGGACCGAAGCGCCCACTCGCCGTCCGCGTCGGTCGAGAGCTGCTCCGTGGCCGCCGTGAGCGCCTCGCTCTGGCTCACCTCGACGGTGCCGTTGCCGGGCTGGTCGCGCTCGAACTCGCGCGAGCGCTCGCCGTCGTCTCCCTCGACTTCGATGGAGACGCCTCCGTCGACCTCCAGCGAGAATTCGCCGGCGCTCTCACCGGTGTACTGCGCGAGCAGCGCGCTCGCGCCGGTCCCGGTCACACGGGCGAGCCGCTCTCTGGCGTCCGCGTTGGCGCTCCGGTCGTAGCCCGCCGCGCGGAGTTCGAGCGCGGAGACGTCGTCCGCGTGGTCGACGACCCGCTCGAAGTCGCCGTCGACGGTGCGAGCCTGTCCGGCGAGGACCGCGAGCCGCTGTGCGAACTCGCCGCGGGCGATTTCGCCGTCCTCGTAGGCGATGCGCGCGGCGCGTTGGTCGGCGACGACCTCGTCGGCGCGGTCACGGAGCGCGGCGGCGCGGTCCGCGAGGATCGCCGCGCGCTCGGACCCGTTCGCCCCCTCGAGCGCCGCGTCGAGCGACGACGCCTCGACGTCGCTCGACACCTCGTCGTCGGTGACGGCGAGAACCGTCGCGAGCTGCTGTCCGACGGTCGCCCGCGAGGCGGTACCGGCTTCCTCCGAAGCGTTTCCGTCGCTGTCCGAAGCGTTTCCGTCGTCTGCCTGCGGCGTGATGGTCGATTCGTCGATACCCTCGAGCGCCGCGTCGGCCGAGTCGATGGCCGCCGCGTCCCCGGCGGTGACGCTCGCGAGCGCACCGCCCGGCACGGAGCCCACGACGAGCCCCAGCGCCACGAGAACGGTCAGGAGTCGTGTGCCTTGCATGACGGATGGGCCGACGGGCGCCGGCCACATATACCGGGACGACCGTGGCGGCCCGTTGCGGTCTGTTCCGGTGTGTTGCACCGCCGCCTCCGACCGTTGCACCGAATTTCGATGGGTTTCACGGGCGGCGTCGCGGGACGATCTGTGGGTTTAACTCGCGAGCCGGAGTACCGTGCGCCAATGAGACGACGCGGTCGGACGGTCAAGGCGGTCGCGGCCCTCCTCGTCGCGGTCTGCTGTGTCGCCGCGGTCGCGTTCGCCGCGCCAGTCGGCGCGCAGACGACCGGGTTTCCACAGGCCGACGACCAGCCCGATCCGGACAACACGATCACGCGGATCGACCTCGCCGCAGACGGCTCGGCGGCCTGGGAGATCACCTTGCGGACCCGGCTCCGAAACGACAGCGACGTCGCGGAGTACGAGCGGTTCCAAGAGCGGTTCCGATCGAACACGAGCCGTTACCTCGACCCGTTCGCCGACCGGATGACCGGGGTCGTCGCGGCCGCGAACGAGTCGTTCGACAGGGAGATGCGCGCGGCCGACTTCGCGGCCGAAACGGGGGTCCAAGAGGTCCCGCGTCGGTGGGGCGTCGTCAGGTTCCGGTTCACGTGGACCGGCTTCGCCGCGGTCGAGGGCGACGCGGTCGTCGTCGGCGACGTGTTCGACGGCGGGTTCTTCATCGGCGACGACGACGCGCTGGTGATAGGCGCCCCGGAGGGGTACGCGGTCGACGAAGCCGCGCCGACCCCCGATTCGACCGGAAACGGGGCCGTCGAGTGGCAGGGGCGAGAGGACTTCGACGACGGCCGTCCCAGCGTTCGCGCCGTGCCCGCGAGCGCTGGCGACGGGGCGTCGGACGGCGGGGGAGACGACGGCGGCGCCGGCGACGGACCACCGGTCGCCGCGCTCGTCGTCGCCTTGGTTATCGCCGCGCTCGTCGTCGCCGCCTACGCGGCGCGGGGAGACCGGATCGCTCTCGGGAGCCCCGGTCGAGACGACGACTCGGCCGGGGGCGCCGCGGCCGCCCCGAGCATCGGCGAGGCGGGTACGGAGAAGGCGAGTCCGCGGTCCGCGGGCGGCGACGGCACCGCGGGGGCGGCTAGCGGCGCAGGCGCGACCGGCGCGGACGACGCGAGCGAGGGCGACGCGGTCGATCCGGACCTCCTCACCGACGAGGACCGCGTCAGGCGCGCTCTCCGCGAGCGCGGCGGTCGGATGAGGCAGTCTGCCGTGGTCGACGCGCTCGGCTGGTCGAAATCGAAGACGTCGCGCGTGCTCTCGCGAATGACCGACGACGGCGAGGTGGAGAAGCTGCGGATCGGTCGCGAGAACGTGATCGATCTGGTCGAGGACGACGGCGACGAGTAGGCGGCGGAACGCCGTCGCTACCAGGCGAACGAACGGTCGGAAAGAGGAGAGGTCGGCTTAGTCGGCCGCTTCGACGACCTTGCGCTCGGAGTCGTCCTCGCGGTAGTACTCCTCGATGAACTCCTCGTCGATCCGGTTGAGGGCGTCTTTCGGGAGCATCGAGAGCAGGTCCCAGCCGATCGAGAGCGTCTCCTCGATGTCGCGGTTCTGGTCGAAGCCCTGGTCGACGAACTCCGACTCGAAGGCGTCCGCGAAGTCGAGATACTTGTTGTCGAGCTCCGAGAGCGCCTCGCGACCGACGATGTTCACGAGGTCGCGCAGGTCCTCGCCCTCCGCGTACGCCGCGAACATCTGATCTTTCACGTCGGCGTGGTCCTCGCGGGTGAGCCCCTCGCCGATCCCGTCGTCCATCAGCCGCGACAGGCTGGGGAGCACGTTGATCGGGGGCTGGAGGCCCTGGCTGTTCAGGTCGGGGTCGACGTAGATCTGTCCCTCCGTGATGTACCCGGTCAGGTCCGGGATCGGGTGGGTGTCGTCGTCGCCCGGCATCGTGAGGATCGGGATCTGCGTTACCGACCCGTCACGGCCCTGGATCCGCCCGGCGCGCTCGTACAGCTGCGCCAGGTCGGTGTACATGTACCCGGGGTAGCCGCGTCGACCCGGGACCTCCTCGCGAGCCGCGCCGATCTCGCGGAGCGCCTCGCAGTAGTTGGTCATGTCCGTCAGGATGACGAGGACGTGGTAGCCCTTCTCGAAGGCGAGGTACTCGGCCGTGGTGAGCACCATCCGCGGCGTGACCGTCCGCTCGACGGCGGGGTCGTCCGCGAGGTTCATGAAGACGACGGAGCGCTCTAAGGCTCCGGTGCGCTCGAAGTCCTCCATGAACTCGTTGGCCTCCTCGGCGGTGATGCCCATCGCGCCGAAGATGACGGCGAACTCGGAGCCGTCTTCGCCCTCCTCCTCCTCTTCGGGCACGCTGGCCTGCCGGGCGATCTGCATCGCCAGCTCGCTGTGCGGCTGGCCGGAGCTGGAGAAGATCGGGAGCTTCTGGCCGCGAACGAGGGTGTTCATCCCGTCGATCGCGGAGACGCCCGTCTCGATGAACTCCTCGGGGTACTCCCGGGAGTACGGGTTGATCGCCGCGCCGACGATGTCCTGTCGCTCCTCGGGAACGATCTCCGGGCCGTCGTCGATCGGGCGGCCGGAGCCGTCGAGGACCCGTCCGAGAAGGTCCTCGGTGACGGGCATCTTCATCGTCTCGCCCAGGAAGCGGACGGACGCGTTCTGGTCGATACCGGAGGTGCCCTCGAACACCTGGATGGCGACGACGCCCTCCGAGGATTCGAGCACCTGTCCGCGCAGCGTCTCGCCCTGTGCCGTCTCGATCTCGACGATCTCGTCGTAACCGATCGCCTCGTCGACCTCGGCGTACACGAGGGGACCGCTGATCTCGGTGATAGTTTGGTACTCTTTCATGTTAGTAGAGGCTCCGGAGTTCCTCGGCGATCTCCGCTTTGAGCTCCTCGACGTACTCCTCGTACTCCTCTTGGACGCCGATCCGGTTGATCCGGGGGGCGGCCTCCGTGTCGACGATCTCTTCGACGGGGACGCCAGCGTCGAGCGCCTTGAACGCCTCGTCGTTGAACGCCTCGATCGTCGTCAGCATGAGGTACGTCTTCTCCGGCGGACAGTACGTGTCCACCGGGTGGAACGCGTTCTGCTGGAGGTACGCCTCGCGCAGGTAGCGGGCGACCTCCAGGGTGAGCTGCTGGTCGTCGGGCAGGGCGTCCTTCCCGACGAGCTGGACGATCTCCTGCAGCTCGGTCTCCTCGTCGAGCACGTCGACCGCCCACTGGCGCTTCTCGGACCAGTCGTCGGCGACCTCGTCTTCGAACCACGGGTCGAGCTGGTCTTTGTACAGCGAGTACGACTCGTTCCAGTTGATCGACGGGAAGTGGCGGCGCTCCGCCAGGTCCGCGTCGAGCGCCCAGAACGTCTTCACGATACGCAGCGTGTTCTGGGTGACCGGCTCAGAGAAGTCACCGCCGGGCGGCGACACCGCGCCGATCGCCGAGACGGACCCCTCCGTCCCGTTGACGTTCTCGAAGTAGCCGGCGCGCTCGTAGAACTGCGCGAGCCGGGCGGCGAGGTACGCGGGGTACCCCTCCTCTCCGGGCATCTCCTCCAGCCGGGAGGAAATTTCGCGCATGGCCTCCGCCCACCGCGAGGTGGAGTCAGCCATCAGCGCCACGTCGTATCCCATGTCGCGGTAGAACTCCGCGATCGTGATTCCAGTGTAGATACAGGACTCACGCGCCGCGACGGGCATGTTCGACGTGTTCGCGATGAGCGAGGTGCGGGCCATCAGCGGATTGCCGTTGGCCGGGTCCTCCAGCTCGGGGAAGTCTTCGATGACCTCGGTCATCTCGTTGCCGCGCTCGCCGCAGCCGACGTAGACGATGATGTCCGCGTCGGCGTACTTCGCGAGCTGGTGCTGGGTGACCGTCTTTCCGGAGCCGAACGGCCCCGGGATCGCGGCCGTCCCGCCCTTCGCGATGGGGAACAGGCCGTCGAGGATGCGCTGTCCGGACACCAGCGGCGTCCGGGGCGTCTTCTTGTTCTCGGAGGGGCGCGCCTCGCGGACGGGCCACTCCTGGTGCATCGAGACGTCGGTCCCGTTGGCGAGCTCGGCCACCGCCTCGGTGACGTCGAACGAGCCCGGCTCGATGGCGGTGACCTCGGTGGTCTCGCCCGCCTCGAGGGCGTCCGGCGGCACCATCACCTTGTGGTCGATGGTGACCGTCTCCTCGACGACGCCGACGACGTCGCCGCGGCCGACCTCGTCGCCGACCTCGACCGTGGGCTCGAACTCCCACTCCTTCTCGAGGTCGATGCCGGGCGCGTCGACCCCGCGGTCGAGGTACGGACTGCCCATCTTGCCCTCCAGCACGTCCAAGGGGCGCTGGACGCCATCGTAGATGGAGTCCAGCATGCCCGGACCAAGGTCGACCGACAGCGGCTCGCCCGTGTTCTCGACGGGCTCGCCGGGGGCGACCCCGGAGGTCTCCTCGTACACCTGAATGGTCGTGATGTCGCCTTCGATCTCGATCACTTCCCCCATGAGGCCTTCGTCGCCGACGTAGACGACGTCGTTCATGCGGGCGTCGAGGTCGCGGGCGCTCACGACCGGACCGCTCACGCTTTGGATAACACCGTCTTCGGTTGGGGTGGTCTCCGTGGATTCTGCTTTACTCATATTAGTCGTCCTCCTCCATCAGGTCTATCCCGATGGCTCGTTTGATCTGGTCGCGCAGCCCGCCGCTGCCGGCCCCGGCGCCGCCGAGCGTGACGAGCACGGGCTCGATGCTCCCCTCCACCGCCTCGCGGGTCCCCCGCGAGAGGTGGTCGAGGTCGTCGTCGTGCATCACGATGATGCCGGTGTCCTCGTCGTCGAGGGTTCGTTCGACGGCGTCGTCGAGCCGCTCGTCCTTCTCGTCGTCCGGGACGTTCTCGAACTTCCGCACGCCGGCGAGCCGGAACCCGGTGGTGAACTCGGGGCTGCCGACGACGGCGATCTCCTGACTCATGTTATCACCAGCTCCGATTCGATCTGGTCGACCGGTAGCCCGGCCTCCTTCCCGCGGGCGATCGCCCGAATGTTCTCCACCTCGCGCTCCTTCGCGAGGATGTAGGAGATCACCGGGGTCACCGACACAGGGTGGATCGTCCCGAGTCGGTCGCCGTACGCCAGCAGCGCGGCGTCGGTCGCGTGCTCGAACGCGATGAGGCTGTCCGCCTCCTCGAGTTCGCGCAGCGCCGGGCCGAGCTCGTCGGCGTACTGGCTGTCCGCGATGTACTCCACGAGCTCTTCGAGGTTCCGCGCGAGCCGCGCGAGCGACCCGCGGGTGAACAGCTCGCCGCCCTCGATGAAGTACTCGGCGGGGTCGATGTCCGCGCCCGACCGGGCGAGCCGGAGGGCGTTGGTCGCGTTCCGGAAGTCGACCTCCGCCTTGAGGAACGCCTCGTACTGCTGCGTGGGCTCGTCGTTGCCGAGCCCCGAGAGGAGCCGCTCGTAGAACGCGCGGTCGACGGCGTTTTCGAGCGGTACCAGCACGTCCGTCTCCTCGTACTCGGCGTACGCCTCGCGGAGCGGCGGCCCGTAGATCGTGTCCTCCAGCACGTCGACGACGGCGTCGATCGAGTCGGCTTCCAGCAGCCGCCGGATCCGACGGTCGTCGAACTCCCCGGCGCGGATCAGGTCGACCTCGATGGCTGACTGGTCCGCGTCGGTGTAGACGCCGCGGATGATCGTCTTCACGTTCCACGCGTCGAACTTGCGGAGGTACCGGGCGATCTGGTCGTACAGCGCCCCCTCGCTCCAGTCTAAGATCCCTTCGAACTGCTGAGCGAGGTTCCGGTTCAGCGCGTACTCGATGAGATCGACGCCGCCGTGGCGGCTCCCCAGGGCGTTGATCTCCCGGCCGTAGCTCGACTCCTCCATGAACCGGGCGATCTCCGCCGGTCCCATCCGAGTCAGCTTGCGGTACTCTTCGTCCCCGTAGAGGCTGCCGCGGCGGGCACGAACCCGCGCGACGACGTACTCTGGGTTCGAGCTCCCGACGGCGCTCATTGGTCGAACAGTCGCTCCGAGATGTTCTTCAACTCGTCGTCCCAGACGGATTCTAAGACCGAGTCGAACGTGTTGTTCACGCGAACGCGAGAGGTGTCGCTTTCGGCGACGACGCCGCCGAGACAGTCGATTTCGCCGTCGACCGCGGCGTTGCGGTCGGCGACGAGCTCCTCGAGGAGCTCGACGTCTTCAGCGCGGGTGTAGACGGCGACGTCCTCGTCGTCGAACTCCGCGAGGGCCGCGTCGAGCAGCGCCTCGGTCAGCTTTCGGCGACGGTCGTCGTCGAGCCCCTCGATGGCGGCCTCGACGTCGTCGCGAACGTCCTCCAAGACGTCTCGCCGGGCCCCGAGCCGTTCCTGCTTGGCCTCGAGCTTGGCCGACGAGAGAGTCTGCTCGCGCTCTTGATCGATCTGTCGATCGACCTCGGCGAGCCGCTCCTCGCGGATGCGCTCGGCGTCGGTCTCCGCCTCGGCGACGATTTCGTCCGCCTCGGACTCCGCCGCTTCGCGGATTTCCTCTGCACGCGCGCGGGCTTCGTCTCGAACGTCCTCAACGACAGTGTCCAAACTCATTGTGTGAAAGGAAGTGCCGCTCAGACGATGAAGACGACGACGAGTGCGAGGATGACGATCGTCTCGGGAAGCACCGTCAGGATGAGCCCGTTGACGAAGAGGTCGTCGTCCTCGGCCATCGCGCCGACGGCGGCCGAACCGATCCCGCGCTCAGCGTAGCCCGCACCGAGGGCAGCGAGCCCGACGGCGAGCGCCGCCGCGGCGCTGGGGTCGGTGAGGGTTCCTCCGGTGGACAGTACGGCGTTCCCGAGTGCGTTGGTAGCTTCAAGCATTGGTAGTAGTTGCGGTTGCTCGTCTCCGAACAGTTGCTAGTTGCCGCCACAGTCGTCATAAAGCTTCCCAAAACGACCGAATAGAGCGGCCGGATTCGCGGACGGAGACACGGCTAAACGCGGCCTCGGACCCGAATCGGCACGTCGTTCGACGGGCGGCTCCGGACCGATGCAAGCGGCGGTGGGTTGGTGCGAGGCGAGTGAACAGCGAAGCGGAAGGCCGCCGAAGAGCCGTCTACTCTTCGGTGGTGTACTCCCGGTCGTAGCCGAACGGCAGGTAGCTGTCGCCGCCGCCCTCGTAGAAGTTCCCGAAGAACTCCACGTACTCGAGACGCACCGCCTGAATACCGGCGGAGGTGACGCCGAGCAGGAGGACGACGACGTGGCCGACGACGGCCACGAGGATCCCGCCGACGAGCGCGACGACTCCGACGAGCCCGATAGAGGCCGGGTCGAAGGCGGTGGTGATCCCGGCGAAGACGAGCTCGTAGTCACCGGGGTGGCTCTGGACGTATTCGAGGTAGTCGGCGCTGAAGATGAAGTGGAAGCTTCCCTCCCCACCGTTGTCGATGTACGCGCCGAACGCGAGCAGGTTCACCGCGAGCGCCATCCCGCCCTTCGCGAGCAGCACCGCCATGATCCGGGCGTACGAGATGACGTTGACGATCGGGGCGAGCACCTCCGCGAGCTCCGCGGTCGCGCCGACTCCTAAGAGGACGACGCCGATCCCGGCGGCCGCGAGGCCGGCATAGCCGACGACCACGGGGAAGCCGGCGAACGAGACCGCACCGAGGGTGAGCAGCGACACGGATTCGAACAGGAAGTCGGGCTTCGGACCCGGGACGTGCTGGCTGAAGATCCAGATCCACGCGCCGTTGAGGATCAGGAGCCACGAGCCGCTCTCGTACAGCGCGTGCTTGAGGTCGTGCTGCTGGTAGTTGCTCACGAACGAGAGGGCGTGACCCGCGTTCAGGTGGATCATCCCGAACAGCACGCTGGCGACGAGGAACGCCAGCCCCCAGTCGAGATCGGCGGGCGAGAGCCCCTTCCCGGCGACCGGCCAGTGGACGTCGCCCGGCAGGAGCTGGTAGGCGTGGTAACCGAACAGGTCGATCCCGAAGTAGATCCCGAACAGGATCGTGAAGCCGCCGGCCCACATCGCGACGGCGCCGAGCTCGCGGAACGTCCCGTCGTACCGGCTGTACAGGAAGTAGCCGATCGCGGCGTACAGCACCCCGTACCCCACGTCGCCGATCATGAATCCGAACATGAGTGGGAACGTGAGGAAGACGAGAAGCGTCGGGTCGAACTCGGAGTACTTCGGCCGACCGAACCCCTGCACGAGCAGCTCGAAGGGGCCGGCCGCGCTCCCGTTATCTTGGACGACCGGCGGGTCGTCGGCGCCGTGGCCCACGTGGCCGCCGTCGGTGGCGGCCTCGCGCTCGGCGTCGCCGCCGACCGCCTCGGTGTGGTGGTCGCCGTCGGGCGTGAACGAGGCGCGTTCGAGCTCCTCGACCTCGGCGTGGTCGCCGACGGCGTCGGCCAGCGTCGCCTCGAAGTCGGGGTAGGTGTCCGTGGGGATCCACCCCTCGGCGACGAACGCGTTCTCCGTGGTCGCGAAGGAGAGCGGCGCCTCCTTCTTTTCCGCTTCGATAGTGAGCTGCTCCTCCGCGCGGAGCAGGAAGCCGGCCGCCTCCTCTTTCACCGCGGCGAGGTCGGCCTCGACCGCTTCGAGATCGACCTGCAACGCTTCGCGCTCACGGTCCAGCTCCGCGACGTACTCGGCGGGGCTGGCCTCGGCCTCGGGAACCTCCAGCAACGCGATGTCGACGCCGACGAGCGAGTCCTGTAGGACGCCCGCCTCGGCGCCGTCGGCGGGCTTCGCGAAGATCGCCACGACGTCGCTCCCGGCGAACACCTCGTATGCGTCGATCCCGTCGGCGTCGGCCAGCGTCGCATCGACGGCGTCGGGCTTGGCCTCGCCGACGACGACCTCCAGCGAGTCGTAGCCGCGCAGCAGGTCGAGCTCGATGCCGAGGTCCGCGAACGGCACCATCCGGTCGATCTCCTCCTCCCGGTCGCGGATCTCGGTCTGGAGCTCGTCCCGGCGGTCGTTGAGCGCGTTGACGCGCTCGCGCACGTCCGCGAGCTCGGCCTCCAGCTCGTCGTCGTCGAGCACGCGGGCCGCGTCGACCTCGTCGCCCTCGACGTCGAGGACGCTCTCCAGCGAGCGGACGGTGACGAGCCGCTCGTTCACCGTCTCGGCGCCTTCGAGAGAGTCGCCCGGCGCGAACCCCTCGTAGCGCTCGTCGTAGTCCGTGACGTGCAGCGAGTGGTGTTCGTACGCCGCTTCGATCACGTCGTCGATGACGCGCTTCGAGCCCGTCACCGACACCTTGCTCATCCGCTCAGGCCTGAGCATCCACCGCCTCCTCGGCCTGTTGGTTCACCGCTTCCTCGAACCGTTCGACGGCGTAGTCGACGGCCGAATCCACGCGCTCGCGGGCCTCGCGTTCGAGCTCGTCGCGGTCGGACCGGCCCGATTCGAGGATCTCCTCGCGGCGTTCCTCGATATCCTCACGGGCGGCCTCCAGCCGCGCTCCGGCCTCGGACTCCGCCTCCTCCTCGGCCTCGGCGCGGATCGCCTCCGCGCGCTCTCGAGCCTCGGCGAGGCGCTCGTCGGCGTCCGATTCCGCCTCCGTGATGATCTCGTCCGCCTCCCGTTCAGCCTCCTTGATCCGGTCGAGCACCTCTGGTCTCGCCATGCTACTAATCGCCTGAAACTCTAGAAGCGACGTATAAGGTGTTTGCGAAAGTACGCGGGCGTTGCTCCCGATAGCGGCGGGAATCCGCGGCGGGGAGGCCGTCGACCCGGCGTTCGCCGCCTACATTTAAGTACCAGTCGCCGGACCGTCACCGTATGGTAACGGTGTATGCGGTCGCGTCGGCGAAAGGTGGGGTCGGGAAGACCACCACGACCGCGGCGATGGCGACGATCCTGGCGGGCTCCGGCGCCGACGTCGTCGCGATCGACGCCGACATCGGCATGGCGAATCTCGCGGGCGCCCTGGGCGTGACGCCCGGCGAGACGACGCTCCACGACGTGCTCGCGGGACGGGCCGACCCGCTCGACGCGGTCCACGAGGGGCCCGAGGGCCTCCGCGTCATCCCCGGCGCGACCGGCCTCGACGCCTACGCGTCCGCGGACCCCGCCGGGCTCGCGGACGTGGTCGCCGCCTTCGAAGGCGCCGACTACGTGTTCGTCGACGCCGGCGCGGGGCTCTCGCACGACTCGAGCCTCCCGCTCGCGGTCGCCGACGAGACGCTGCTCGTCTCGACCGCCGAACTGAGCGCGCTCGGCGACACCGAGAAGACCCGGCAGCTCGCCGAGCGGCTCGGCGGCACGGTCGCCGGCGCCGCGATCACCCGCGTCGACCCCCACGCCGACCCCGACGAGACCGGCGCCGAGGGGCTCGACGATATCGCCGATGTGCTCGACGCAGCGGTCCTCGGCCGGATCCCGGAGGACGACGCGGTGGTACGGGCGGCGACGGCGAACCGCCCGCTCCCGACGTTCGAGCCGGACGCGCCCGCCACCCGGGCCTACCGGGACCTCACGCGGGCGCTGACTGGCGCGCCGGTCGAGGGCGCCGGAGTCAGCGAGGGCGACGATACCGGCGATATCGAGGACGAATCGGGGAGGGACGAGAGCGGTGACGAGGGGAGAATCGACGCCGACGAGGGGGACAAGGGCGATGAAAGCGACGAGGATGTCGAGACCGGTGAAAGCGACGAGGATGTCGAGACCGGTGAAAGCGACGAGAGCGACGGGAGCGACGCGGAGGTCGAAGCGCAACCGACCGGCGACACCGACGCGGACGACGAGGACATCATCATCGCCGACGCTGAGCCGGGCGGGCTGAGCGATCCGGGCGACGAGGAGGATATCATCGTCGCCGACGAGGATCCCGTCTCGGAGGACGACGCGACGACAGCGCCCGACGACGAGGCGCCCGGTGGCGCGGCGGTCACCGATCCGGCGGCGACCGGGCAGACCGAGACTGTTGGCGAGGGGCACGTCGTCGCCGACGACCTCGAGGCGATGATCGAGGAGAGCGAGACCGAGGCGTTCGACGACGCGGAGGCGACCGACTCGGACGACGCGAGCGACGACCCCGCGGCGGGTGACGGGGAGGCGACGCCAACGGACACCGGAGAAGCGACCCGGGACGACGGCGCCGCAGCCGGCGACGAGTCGGCGACGAGCCCCGACGACGAGTCGGCGACGGACCCCGACGACGAGCTCGCCGGAAGCGTTCCGTTCCGCGATGATGACACCGGGATGATGAACACCGTCCTCTCGGAGGACGACGGGGACGAGACGGAAGGCGAGACAGCGTCGGACGACGAACGGGACGAAGAGGAGGAGAGCGGCGGCTTCTTCAGTCGGTTATTCGGCCGATAAAAGGGTCGAGCCGCGCTCGCGGGGTCACGCCTCAGACGGCGCCGCTGCGCGGTCGCGGATGAGATCGCGGATCTCCTCGGGGTCGGTGATACCCGCGAGCTCCTCGCAGGAGACGAGAGCGGTGCCGTCGACCGACTCGCGCTTCTCGTCCTCCTCGGTGAAGTACACCGACCGCGTGTGGGCGACCTCGCCGATCGAGGACATGATCCGCGCGCGCTTCTCCGCGGCGGGGGTGAACGCCGAGTGACCGGTGAGCACCCGGGCCTCGGAGCGCTGGTCGTCCTCGGAGACCGCCTTGAACGGCGCGCGGGCGGTCGGGTGGACCGTGAAGCCGGCGTTGGTGAGCACGTGGAGGACGTGCTCGTCGTCGGGATCGGTCTCGGGCGCCGAGGGGGTCGGTTCCGCGTCGTGGACCTCGTCCGCGCCGTCGAGCACGTCGACCGGGCTGGAGAACGGCTCGTTGAACAGCTCCTCTAACTGGATCGCGACCTCGATGGAGGCGTTCATCCCGTCCTCGTACTTCGAGACGGTGCGCCGGGAGACGCCGAGCTCGGTCGCGAGCCGGCCGAGCGACCAGCCGCGTTCCTCGCGCTCGTCCGCGAGGAGGTCCCCGTCGAGGCTGACGTAGAGCCCGCCGGGCGCGGCGTAGATGAGCGGGGGCATCCCCTCGACGAACAGGTCGTACCCCGTGTCGGGGTTTATCACCGGAACCCCGTGACGGAAGTAGACGACGCCGGGCTTCAGCTCCTCGTCGCGGGTCCGGATCCCGAGCACCATCGGCGTCGCCCGTAGGTACTCGCCGAGCCGGCGCATCTCCGCGCCGGTCTCCGCGTCCAGCGCGTCGACGTTACCGAGGATCTTCAGGAGGAGCAGGTCGTCGTCGCGCCGAGCCGCCACGTCGAAGCTCTTCGGCCGGACCGCACACCGATCGCTGACGAGGAAGCCCGCATCCTCCAGCATCGCGGTGACGTTTTCGATCAGCGCAGTCCGGGACATACTCGAAAATAAGCGGCTCGCCGTATATATGCGTTGTGTCACTTGTGTCGCACGAAACCGCCGCCAGCTTGCGATTTTCCCGCGAAGGGCGTCGGAGAGATTATATACCGGCGATCCGGGCCGAGAGCCGGGACGAGGCGGCGGCCCTCCCGAGACGTGGTCGGAGAGTCGGCCGAAACCGGTTTGTCCGGGAGCGGGCAAGAGCGCGTATGCCCATCGTCGCCGTCGACGACACCGACTCCCGCGAGCGGGGGATGTGCACGACGTACGTCGGCGCGCGGCTGGCCGAGCGGCTCGAATCCGCCGGCGGGCGGGTCCGTCGCCGGCTCCTCGTCCGGCTGAACCCGGCCGTGAAGCACAAGACGCGGGGGAACGCCGCCGTCGCGGTCCACGTCTCCGGCGTCGACGCGGCGGCGGCGTTCGACCTCGCCGCGGAGACCGTTCGGGAGTTCGCCGCCGTCGAGGATTCCCGGACATCTCCGGGCGTCGTCGTCGCCGACGTCGACGTCGCCGGGGACCCGTTCGCGGCGCCCTCCGCCTCTGTCTCTCGCTCCGCCTCCTCGCGGGACGACGGCGTCGCGGCCGGGTGTCGGATCCCCGACGAAGTCGCCGACTTCGCCCGCCGCGCGCTCCGCCGCCGGCTCTCGCTCGCCGAGGCGCTGTCGCTCGCCGAGGCGCACGGCTACCGACACGCCGCGTTCGGGACCGGCGGTGAGACGGAGGCGGAGTTCGTCGCCGGGCGCGGGCGAATCGGCGCGCTCGCGGCGGTCGGTGCTCCGGCCGCGTTCGACGACTGGACCGCGGAGCGGATCTCCTACCGGGAACTGGACCGCTGCGGGAGCCCCCGCGAGGTCGGCGTCGAGAGCGTCTTCGCCGCGGCCGACGCGGGGTACCCGACCGTCTGGGACACCGTCGACCACGAGACCGGGGCGGCCGTCTGCGTCCCCAACGCCCCCGGCCCGATCCTTCACGGGATCCGCGGCGACGACCCGGCGGCGTGCCGGGAGGTGGCCGAGGCCATCGAGAGCGAACCCGTGGAGCGGGCCGCGACGTTCCTCACGAACCAGGGCACCGACGCCCACCTCGCGCCCGGGCGGATCGGCGGCCTCCGCGACGGCGCGGGGTACCGGGTCGCCGGCGCGGTCGCGAGTGAGCCGGAGACGAAACGAGGGGGCCACGTCCACGTCGATGTCGTGGCGGGTGACGAGGCGGACGAGGGTGACGGCGCGGCCCGCCTCCGCTGCGTCGCGTTCGCGCCGACCGGGCGGTTCCGCGACCGCGTGCGCGCCCTCCGACCCGGCGACCGGGTGACGCTGTGCGGCGAACACGAGGTTCGGGAATCGGACGGCGTGAACGCAGACGACGGAGGGGCGGAAGACGGGAACGCGACGGAGTCGAAGTCGACCCTCAAGCTGGAGAAGATCGCCGTGCGCGACCTCGTGCGGACCGAACCGGCCGTGCCGACCTGCCCGGACTGCGGGCGATCGATGTCGTCGGCGGGGAGAGGTCAGGGGTACCGCTGCCGCGACTGCGGCACCGCCGCGCCCGGGAAGGTCGACCGGGAGATCGACCGCGACTTGGAAGCCGGCTGGTACGAGGTGCCCCCGAGCGCCCGCCGCCACGTCGCGAAGCCGCTCGTCAGGGGCGGGTTCGACGCGCCGATCCACCCGGAGCGGTGAGTTCCGCCCGGAGCGGTAAAGTGGTCTGGGCGCGACGCCTCGGGCATGTCCGGGATCGTCTTCTACGGGACGGAGAACCGAGGCGGCGTCGTCGACTTCTACCGCGGGGAGCTGGGCGCCGAGACGTGGCTCGAACAGCCGGACTGCACGATCTTACGCGACGACAACTTCCTGTTCGGCTTCTGCGACCGCGACGAGACCGAGACGTGCGGGACGCTCACGTTCGTCTACTCCGACCGCGCGGGCGTCGACGCGGTCCGCGAGCGACTCGCCGAGGCGAGCGACCGCCGCGACGACGCGAGCGCGCCGAGCGCGGTCGAGGAGCCGAGAGAGAACGAGCGGTACGGCATCTACCAGTTCTTCGCCGAGGACCCCGACGGACGGACCGTCGAGTGTCAGGCGTTCCTTGGCGACGACGTGCCGTCTATCTGAAAGGAGGTCGGACGAAGAGCGGCGATTGCCGCGGTCAGTCCTCGATGGTGCGCTCCTCGCGCCACTCGGCGGCGCGGTCGAGCGCGGCCTCGCGGTCGTCGAAGCGCTCGCGCTCGTAGGCCGACGCGTCGGCGGCCTGTTCCATCACGTCGAGGCGGACGACGAACCCCCCGTCGGCGCGCTCGCGGATCCGAACCGTCGCGTAGCCGTCGGAGCGCTCCCACTCGGTGATCGCCTCGTCCTCGCGTCCCAGTGACCAGCCCATACCTCACGGGGCGGGCGCGGCGGCTAAAACGGCCCGGTTCGGCCGCGGACGCCGAACCGTTGACCCTCCGGTCAGTCCTCGTCCCCCGGGGCCGCCGCGTCCACACAGACCGGACAGACCGCGTAGCCGAGCGTGTCGTACGAAACGGACGACGAGAGGGATATCACGCCGCACGCAGGACGGCCGCACGTCGACGCGTTCTCGACGCACGTGCCTCTCCGTAGCACGGCGATCCGTACCGTTCTCGGGCCGTCAACGAGACCCCACTTATAACCGATCGCCGTGCCGAGAGCGCGCATGGTCGAGGACGTCCACGCGGACCGACGGGAGCGCGCCGCCGCCCGGATCCGGGACACGAGCGCCGACGGGCTCGTCTGCTTCCCGAGTCGGAACCTCCAGTACCTCACCGGCTTCGACGCCGAACCGAGCGAGCGGCACTTCCTCCTCGCGGTGCCGGCGGCGGGCGGGGAAGGCGAGACGCCGACCTGCCTCGTCCCGGCGCTGTACGAGTCGCAGGTGCGCGACGAGACGACGGTCGCGGCCGTCCGGACGTGGGGCGACGGCGACGACCCGGTCGCGGCCGCGCGCGACCTGCTGGTCGACCTCGGGCTCCGCGAGGGGCGGCTCCTCGTCGACGACGCGATGTGGGCGACGTTCACGCAGGACCTCCGCGCGGCGGCGCCGGACGCGACGTGGGGGCTCGCGAGCGAGGTCCTCGCCGACCTCCGCGTCCGCAAGGACGACGCCGAGCTGGCGGCGTTGCGCGAGGCGGCCGCGGCCGCCGACGCGACCGTGCGCGACCTCCGCGAGCTGGGCGCCGACGCGGTCGGGATGACCGAGCGCGACCTCGCCGAGTGGATCGCCGACCGGCTGACGGCTCACGGCGGCACCGGCGTCTCGTTCGAGACGATCGTCGGGTCCGGCCCGAACGGCGCGAAGCCCCACCACGGGCACGGCGACCGCGAGATCCGAGCGGACGAGCCGGTCGTGCTCGACTTCGGGACGCGCGTCGACGGCTACCCCTCCGACCAGACGCGGACGCTCGTGTTCGACGGCGACCCCCCGGCGGAGTACGAGCGGGTCCACGAGGCGGTCCGGGAGGCGCAGGCGGCCGCGGTCGACGCCGTCGAGCCGGGGGCCACCGCGGCGGCGGTCGACCGGGCCGCGCGGGACGTGATCGAGGCGGCGGGGTACGGCGACGCCTTCGTCCACCGGACCGGCCACGGGGTGGGGCTCGACGTCCACGAGGAGCCGTATATCGTCGCGGGCAACGACCGCGAGCTCGAACCGGGGATGATCGTCTCCGTCGAGCCGGGGGCGTACCTCGACGGTCGGTTCGGCTGCCGGATCGAGGACCTCGTCGCCGTCACGGCGGACGGCTGCGAGCGGCTGAACGACACCGACCGCGGCTGGCGGTGACCGCGACAGTTCGGACGCGGCCCGAAACGTGCCCAGCGACTGCTGGGAGAGTGTCGATTTCGGATCGGGAACCGAGCGAAGAGGAGACGCGCGAGGCGGACGACGCGTAACGCGAGGGGTGAACGAGGGGACCACGGAAACCTGCGCGCCGGGCGTCCAACGCGAGACGCGGGAGTCGTGTGCTTACTCCGCAATCGGAAGTTATTGCCGAATAATATAGTTCTGATACCGAATTATTTCGGGTTCGAGGGTGGGCCGTCGGACGAGGGGGATCAAAGGGAGCGGTATCGATCTCGGCCGCGCGGAACGAGGCCCGATAAGACGGGCGACACGCGGTGATCCGCCGCGGAGGGGCCGGAAGCCGGTTCGCATCGAAACCATTAGTGTCGCCGGAGCGGAACCGCGGGGTATGAGCGACAACGAGGAGGCCGAGGAGAGCGAACCGGCCGTCGAGCTCGGCGAGGGCCCGGACGTGGCGGGCGAGCCGATCACCCGCGTCGCGTCCCGGCTCACGTGGCCCGCGACGCGCAGCGACGTGGTGGCACAAGAGGGCGACGCCGTGGTCCGGAGTCCGGACGGCCCGCGAGACCTCGACGAGGTCCTCGCGGACTCCGAGGTGCCGCTGTTCGAGAGCCGCAGCGAGTTCGCCGCGGAGGTCGAGGAGCTCGTTGGGCGCGGTCCGGTCGCGACCGAGTAACCCTCCGTCGCGGCCTTTTTGCCCCGCCGACACGGAGTCGACGTATGTCGATCCCTTTCGATCCTGACGAAATCGACCCCGAGGAGTACGGCGAGACCCAGACGACGCTGTCCACGGACCACGAGACCGCGATCGAGCGCGTCCGCGAGGTGTGTACCGACGCCGGTTTCGGCATCCCGGTCGAGTTCTCCCCGTCGGAGATGCTGAACGAGAAAGTCGACGCCGACCGCGACCCGTACTACGTCCTCGGCGCCTGCAACCCGTCGGTCGCGGATCGCGCACTCGACGCGACCGACGGGCGTATCGGCGCCCTGTTCCCCTGTAACATGGTTATCCGACAGGAGTCGCCGAACGAGCAGGTCGTCTACCACGTCTCGATCATGAAGGTCGCGAGGCTGCTCGGGCTCCCCGTCGACGACGAGGAGATGGACGCGATCATCGCCGACACCGGCGAACTGGTCGACGCCGTGTTCGAGGAGCTGGCAGAAGGAGCGGAGTAGCGGGCCGACGACCCGGAATAGCGAGCCGACGACGGCGACTATTTATAAGCAACCGATGCGGTCGGCGCGCACGCGAGCTGCCGTGAGGCCGCGAACGGCGCGTGCGAGGGAGTCGCTGGCGTCGGCGGCGCCAGCGACGGGGCGAGAGCGAGGCTCTCGCTTGCAACCGGCGCGTAGCGCCGGTGGCGAGGCTGGGGAGGCGTGAGGCTGCGGTGCGGTGGGGTGGGACTCAAAGGGGCAACCGGGAGGCGGGCGCAGGCGACGTAAGGACCGCAGGAAGCGAGCGAAGCGAGTGACTGAGGACCGCAACGAGCGTGCGCCCGCCTCCCGGTTGGGGCTTTGGAGGTGTTCGCTGTCGGTCCGTCAGCAGCCGTGTATAACTGAGCGGCTGCCCCTTTGGAGGAGTTCCCCGTCGGTCCGCTGTCGTTCATTTATAAGCGATCAGCTGTCCCACCACCCGCGTCTCGATCCAGCCACGAGACCGCGATCGACTCGAACGGCCCGGAGTACTGCATCAGCGTCGTGCCGAGGATCGCCATCACGAGCACGTAACCGACCGCGAACGCGTTGATCGTCTGCGCGAGCGCCGGGTCGAACGCACCCGCCTCGGCCCCGCTCACGGCGATCGTCGCGATGATCAGCGAGAACTCACCGCGGGTCGTCATTCCGAGCGCGACGCGGGTCGACCGCTTCGTGCTGAGGTCGAAGGCGCGACCTGCGAAGAAGCCGGTGACGAGCTTCGTCGGCGTCGTGACGAGGACCGCGAGCGCGATCAGCGCCGCCACGCCGCCGAACAGCAGCGGGTCGGTGACGAGCCCGATCCAGAAGAAGAAGATCGCCGCAAACGTGTCGCGGACGGGTTCGAGCAGCGTCTCGATCTCGTGGGCGTACTCGGTCGACGCGAACGCCATCCCGACGAAGAAGGCGGCGACCGCCTCGCTGACCCCGAGCGCGAGCGCCCCGCCGGCGACGAGCACCACGGTCGCGATCGAGCGGAGCGCGACGAACTCCGGGTTATCGGTCGCCACCAACCGATCGAACGCGGGCGTACCGAACCGGACCGCGGCCAGCAGCGCGAGGATGAACCCGATCGCGATGCCGACGTCGGCCGCGGCCGCGCTCACGTCGCCGCCGCCGAGCACGAGCGCCGAGGCCACCGCGAGGTAGACGGCGATGAACAGGTCCTCGTAGACGAGGGTCCCGAGCAGCGGCTCGGCCTCGTCGTTGGCGATCCAGCCGAGGTCGATGAGCGACTTCGTGATCACCGCCGACGAGGAGATGTACACGATCCCGGCGAGCAGGAACGCGGGCAGGAACGCGCCGAAGACGAGCCACCCGAGGACGAGCCCTGCCCCGAAGTTCGCGAGGTCGATCGTCCCCGCCGTCCCGATCTGGCGCCGCCGCGCGAGCAGGCGGTCGAGGTTGAACTCCAGCCCGAGGAAGAAGAGGAGGAAGACGATCCCGAGCTCCGCGCCGAGCGCGATGAACTCCGTCTCGGGGACGTAGACGGTCCCGAGCGTCGGCGGGGAGACCCGTCCGAGGACGAACTCTCCCAGCAGCATTCCCGCGACGATGTAGAAGGGGATCACGGACTGGCCGAGGCGGTTCGCGAGCCACCCGGCGACCGCGACCGCGGCGAACATGACGCCGATATCGAGCAGCGCCATTACCGGTCACCGCCGGGACGGGCGGTCGGGAGGGTCGAGTCGGTGGCGTCTGACCGGCCGTTCATTCGGTGAGGAGTTCCTCGAACGCCGCGCAGTCCTCCGGCGTGCCGACCCCGATCACCGTGTCGCCCTCGCGGAGCGTGGTGTCGGCGGTCGGGCTGCCGAGGACCTCGCCGTCGCGCTGGATCGCGACGACGGCGAGCCCGGTTCGGTTGCCGATGTCCGCGCTCTGTAACGTCTCGCCGAGAAGCGGCGAGCCCGGCTGAAGCTCGTACCACTCCAGTAAGATTCCGCCGGGTAGGGTCGTCTCCTGCGTCTCGGGCTCGACCGGCTGGAAGTACGCGCCCTCGATGATGGAGCCGATCGTCCGGGCGAGGTCGTCCGAGAACTCGAACGCCTTCTCGGAGTCGGCGTCCGGGTCGGGCCGACGGAACACCTCGCGTTTCCCCGTGTTGTGGATGACGACGATCATCTCGCCGTCGTCGAGGTCGATCTCGAACTTCTTCCCGACGCCCGGGAGGTCGGATTCGCGGATCGTCATACCGGGAGGAGCGGTGCCAGTGTAATAGGTGTACACGTCGCGGGTCGCCCACGGCGACCCGCGGCGACACCGTCACCGCGATCACGACCGCAGCGCGTCGCGACGGCCGATCGCCCCGTACCAAACGCTAAGTGGGGTGAGACCGAGGTGGCGATCATGTGGCGCTCCCGGAAGAACCGGGACCGGCGAACGGTGACCTGCATCGCGTGCGGCGACTCGCTGCTTCGCGAGGACGCGCGCGAGTACGACAAGGAGGGGAACCGCTGGAACCGGCGCGACAAGGAGTTCGAGTACCTCTGTACCGACTGCGACGACGCCCTCTGCCACCAGCCCCGGGACGGGCTTGAGTCGCTGATCTGCGCCATCGAGGCCGACGGGCTCTCGCGCGAGGAGTTCCTCGGCCGGTACACGGACGCGGTCGCGACCGACGAGGACGGCACCGACCCGACCGGGTTCCGCGGCCGATCCGATCGCGACCGAGAGCCGTCGGACCGCGACCGGTAGCACGCCGCCGTTCCGGACGCCTCGGTCCGCCCCCCGACAGGCCTTTCTAACGGAGCCGCGTTGGTCCCGGTATGTCAGACGACGAGCCGAAACCGGGGTCCGCGGAGGATCAGGGTCCCGTGACGATCACGCCGGAGCTGGCGGACCGCCTCGCCGAGAAGCGGACCGAGCTGTTCGAGGAGTTCGAGGTCCCCGACGAGTTCCCGAGCGAGGTCCTCCGCGAGGCCGAGACCCGAACCGAGGGCGTGTACGACGAGATCGAAGCCGAGATCGACGAGCGCGAAGACCTCCGCGATCTCACGACCTGGACCACCGACCCGATCGACGCGCAGGACTTCGACGACGCGATCTCCATCGAGCGCGAGGAGGGCGCCTACCGGCTGTGGGTCCACATCGCCGACGTCACCCACTACGTCAATCCCGACACCGCGATGTGGGACGAGGCGGTGAAGCGGTCGAACACCGTCTACCTGCCCGACTACACGATCCACATGCTCCCGCCGGTGCTCGCCGAGACCGTCTGCTCGCTCGTCCCCGACGAGGACCGGCTCGCGCACACCGTCGAGATGGAGATCGACGACGAGACGCTCTCGTTCGAAGACATCGACATCTACAAGTCCGTCATCAACTCCGACGAGCGGCTCACTTACTCCGAGTGCGAGGAACGGCTTGAGGACCCCTCCCTTCCCCTCGGCGAGGAGAACGGGCTCGCCTTCGAGCTCGCCGACCGGATGCACGAGCAGCGCAAGGAGGACGGCTCGCTCGTCTTGAACCCCCGCCGTGACCGCGCGCACACCATCATCGAGGAGTCGATGCTGAAGGCGAACAAGGCGGTGACGCACACGCTGATGTGGGACCGCGGCGTCGAGGCGATGTACCGCGTCCACCCGCAGCCGACCCCCGACCAGTGGAACGAGGCCTTAAAAGAGATCCAGGAGCTCGACTCCGTCTCCATCCCCGGCGACGCGTGGGGCGACGACCCGCGAAAGGCGGTCAACGCCGCCTTAGAGGAGTCCCCGGGCCGCCAGCTCAACAAGATCCAGCGCGCCGTGCTGAAGGTGATGCCCCGCGCGAAGTACATGAACGACCCGTTCGGCGGCCACCACGCGCTCAACTTCGACATCTACGGCCACTTCACCTCTCCCATCCGCCGGCTCTCGGACACGATCAACCACTGGATCGTCCACGAGAACGACGTGCCGGAGAACCTCGTGGAGCTGTGCGACCACGCCAGCGACCGGCAGAAGGACGGCGAGACGGTCGAGCGCCTCTACAAGCAGTTCCTCCAAGAGCAGGGGCTCGACCCCCACGCGGTGAACAACCGCGGGATCGAGGTCGTCGACGACGCCGAGAAGGCGAAACACACGGTCTGAGCGCGACCGAACCGGATTCGGCCGTCGGAGGCGAGGCGGAGAAACGTATAGCCGACCGGAACGACCGCCGCTTGTCAGCGATCGGCCCGGGAAACGCACCGGAATTTATCAATGAGCTTTGCTGCGAATGAGAGATACTGATATCTAGAGAAGAACCTATATAAAGACAATCACTAATGAGGAACACATGCGTACTGAAAAACGCCCTAATTGGGAATATTTGCCCTTTCTTATCCAAGGATCAGGGATAGCGTTTTTCAGTATATTTATTGTCTCGTTCTTTTTATTTCATGGAATAAAAATCAGAATGTTACTTTCTGATAACTTCGTTTTCAGTCTTATTACCAACTTGCCGTTTCTGCTCGTGATCGGATATGCCGGCTACTGGCTCGACAAGAGTGAATTAACGGTGGAGCGGTACCCGCGCATCGGAAAGTGGTTCGCGGGTGGGATCGCCGGCTTCCTCGGTATAAATGCGATCATGATCGCCGTGTGGCCCACCGGTGCCACGTACAACGACATCATGTGGGGACTGTTCGCCGCAACCGTGGGTGGCGCAGGTGGTATCACTATGGGTCTGTTCGAGGCCCGCGCGATCGAGCGAGCGATCGCCGCCGAACGACAGGCGATGGAACGGACGCGGATCGAGGAGCGCAACGACCGGCTCGAAGCGTTCGCTGGTATCGTCAGTCACGACCTGCGGAACCCGCTCAACGTCGCCTCGGGACACCTCGCACTGGAACGCGAAAAGAACGACAGCGAACACCTCGATTCGATAGCGGACGCACACGACCGAATGGAAACGCTGATCGAGGACCTGTTGCGGCTTGCGAGGAGCGGGCAGGATATCGAGAACGTCGAACAGATCCGCCTGCCGGAGATACTGAAGATGAGTTGGGAAAACGTCGCCACAGCGAACGCGACGATAGAGACGGACGTCGATCAGACGATCCGAGCCGATCGGAACCGACTCCGACAGGTGCTCGAAAACCTCATCCGAAACAGCGTCGAGCACGGGGGCGAGAACGTCACAGTCACGGTCGGCCGTCTGGACGACGGATTCTATTTCGAAGACGACGGACCGGGGATACCACCCGACGATCGGGAGAGGGCGTTCGACGCGGGTTACTCGACGTCGGAAGGGGGAACGGGGTTCGGGTTGAGCATCGTCAAACAGATCGTCGAGGCGCACGAATGGACGATTGAAATAACCGACGGCACCGACGGCGGCGTGCGGTTCGAGATCACGAACGTCCGCTTCGTGGACGAGTGAGTCCGGGCGTTCGAACGCTTCGTGTTCGGGACGCTGCGATCCCGTCTCCGGGCACGACTCTGCCGACACGCGAACCTTGATACGGCCTCCTTTCCACCCGTCGACATGGTAACAGACCGTATCGTCGATCACTGCGAGGCCGTCGACGGCGAGCGAGCCGACCTATCCGAGCACGTCCTCGACTGGTTCGCGGTCGCGATCGGCGGGGCGGCACACGCCGACTCCTCCCCGGCGGTGCTCGACGGCATCGGACGGATCTCGGGGCCGACACCCGGCCCGGGGACGGACGCGGCCGCGACAGTCCTCCCGAGCGGCGAGCGGATGACTCCGGCGGACGCCGCCTTCGCGAACGGCGCGCTCGCACATAGCCTCGACTTCGACGACACGCATCTCCCCTCCTCGCTCCATCCCGGTGCGCCGACGATCGCCGCCGCGCTCGCGGCCACCGAGGGCGCCGACGCGAGCGTCGACCGGTTCCTCGCCGGCGTCGCGGCGGGCTACGACGTGGCCTGCACCGTCGGCGAGGCGATCGGGCCGGACTCCCACTACGACCGCGGCTTCCACGTGACCGCCACCTGCGGCACCTTCGGAGCCGTCGCCGCCGCCGGCGTGGTCCGCGGGCTCGACGCGGACGCGCTCCGGGACGCGTTCGGGATCGCCGGGAGTCAGGCGGCCGGCTCGCTGCAGTTCCTCGCGAACGGCGCGTGGAACAAGCGGCTCCACCCCGGCCTCGCCGCCCGCCGCGGGATCGAGGCGACCGATCTCGCCGCCGCCGGGGTCGTCGGCGCGGCCGATCCCCTCGACGGCGAGTACGGCTTCCTCGCGGGGTACAGCGACGATCCGAACCCGGCGGCGTTCGACCGCCTCGGCGAGCGCGACGCGGTCGCGGAGACCGGCCGCAAGCCGTACCCCTGCTGTCGGTACCTCCACCCCGCGATCGACGCGCTCCGCGAGATCGCGCCCGCGGTCGAGCCCGGCGCCGTCGAGTCGGTCCGGATCGCGATCCCGAGCGCGGGCGTCCGGCTCACGGGCGCACCCATCGAGTCGAAACGGCGCCCGGAGAGCTTCGTCGACTGCCAGTTCTCGGCCCCGTTCGCCGCCGCGCTCGTGCTGACCGAGGGGTCGGCCGGCGCCGAGGAGTTCCTCCGGGCCGTCGGCCGCTTCGACGCGCCGCCGCGATGGGACGACCCGCCGATCCGGCGGCTGATGGACGCGACGAGCGTGACGACCGACGAGGCGATCGAGCGGCGGTTCCCGGACGAGTGGGGAGCCGAGGTGCGCGTGACGGTCGGCGGCGAGACCCGAGAGGAGTCGGTGCGCGTCCCGCTCGGCGCGCCGGAAGCGCCGGTGTTGGACGTGGTGACGCAGGGAAAGGGCA
>NZ_JARANT010000025.1 GCF_029889805.1 Halorubrum sp. Boch-26
CGCTAGCCCAGCAGACAAAGGGTCACGTCGGCGCCGACATCGAGGCGGTCGCCCGCGAGGCGTCGATGAACGCCTCCCGGGAGCTCATCGGCAGCGTCACGCGCGAGGAGGTCGGCGAGTCCGTCGGCAACGTCCGCGTGACGATGGCCCACTTCGAGGACGCCCTCGACGAAGTGCACCCGAGCGTCACCCCCGAGACGCGCGAGCGCTACGCGGAGATCGAAAAGCAGTTCAAGCGGTCGGAGGTCGACCGCACGGACGCCGATCCCGGGACCGCGTTCCAGTAGTCGGGACGGCGGTCAGATCGGCATCGGTCGCGGGCGCGGACGCGATTGATTTTTAAATCAGTCCAGCCGTCGACAGCAGGAAGAACGCGGCGACGAGGACGATCCCGATCGTGACCAGCCGCCACGCGAGCTTCAGCACGAACTTGCCGACGACGATGACGATCGCGACGGCGACCAAGGCGACGAGCAGCTGTCCCGCCTGACTGGCGAGGAGCCCGGCCTGAAGCGGCAGCGACGATGCCAACGCGGCGAGCGAAGTGGTCATGTCCGGGCTCACGAGCACGTCGGGCATAAGCTTGTGGGAGAGACGCTCACCTAGCAGTTATTGGATTCTGATAAATACCGGTGAATACTGCGGTGGCGAGCCGCGGGCGCCGGGTCGCTTCGCGGGCTCGATCGCGGTAACGCGGGACGTGACGGCGAAAATACGGGGCGAATAACCCCCCTTTTGTTCCGGTGGGAGAGCCGGCACTTCCGTCGGTTTCTCGTCGAAACAATCAGTTTCACTCCGCTCTGGCCATCCTTATGTATCCGGAACACGTGCAGTTGTAACGTAATCGAATCCGGCGTCAGACACGCGGACCGGGAATTACATACCGAATCGAACAGGTAGTTACCTATCCGGGCCGGGAGCGGAACACAAAAGGGCCTGCTGCGACAGTACGTAGACACCATATATGAGCCAGAACGCACGTCAACCGAGCGGGGTGGCCGTCGAATGAGCAGCGACGGCGTCGCCGCCGACGAACTCGAACTGCCGATCAAACGAACCACGGGCGAGACGATGGAGGAGCGCCTCACCGCCAACGCCTACCACAACATCCTGCCCGCGCGGTACCTCCGGAAGAACGCGGACGGCGAGGCGATCGAGAACCCCGAGGAGCTGTTCGACCGCGTCGCGCGCAACGTCGCGCTCGCGGAGGCGGTCTTCGAGGCCGAGAAGCAGGGCGTCGAGGTCACCGTCACGCCAGACCAGCTGAAGCCCGACCACCCCCGCCGGGACGAGCTGGCGGAGGAAGTGTTCGGCGCCGGGACCGCCGCCGAGGACGAGGCGGAGACGACGCTGACCGCGCACAACGTCAACAAGTTCGCGTACGAGACGGTCGTCCCCGCGCTTCCCGAAAGCGTGCGCGACCACGTCGAAGCGACCGCGGACCGGTTCCGCGACGGGATGGAACAGCTCTCGTTCATGCCGAACTCACCGACCCTGATGAACGCGGGCGACGAGCTTCAGCAGCTCTCCGCGTGCTTCGTCGACTCCCCCGACGACGACATCACCGACATCCACCAGACCGCCAAGGAGGCGGCCGAGGTGTTCCAGTCCGGCGGCGGCATGGGGTACGCGTTCTGGAAGCTCCGCCCCTACGGCGACTCAGTCGGCTCGACGGGCGGCATCGCCTCCGGCCCGATCACGTTCATGCGGACGTTCGACCAGATGTGCGAGACGATCGCGCAGGGCGGCGCGCGCCGCGGCGCCCAGATGGGCGTCATGCGCGTCTCGCACCCGGACGTCATCCAGTTCATCCACTCGAAGAACAAGGACGTCTCGCTGGCGCACTCGCTGCGGCTGAATGACCCCGACGACTTCACGCACAACTCCTTCGCGGACGCCTTAGAGGAGGCCCGAGAGCTGATCGACGAGGACGGAAAGGTGCCCGAACACCTCCGGAACGCGGTCGAGGGGCACCTCTCGAACTTCAATATCAGCGTCGGCGTCACCGACGACTTCATGGAGGCGCTGTACAACGACGAGGAGTTCACCTTCACCAACCCGCGCACGGAGGAGCCGCACGTCGCGACCCCCGAGACGAAGGAGATCTACGACATGTTCGGTCTCGGCGAGCACGTCGAGGTCGGCGAGGTGCTCTCGATCCCCGCACAGGAGCTGTGGGACGACATGATCGAGGGCGCCCACGAGAACGGCGAGCCGGGCGTCATCTACCTCGAACGCGTGAACAAGGAGCACTCCTTCGACACCGAGGCGCACCCGGACCACCGGATCCTCGCGACGAACCCCTGCGGCGAGCAGCCGTTAGAGGAGTACGAGGCGTGTAACCTCGGCCACATCAACCTCTCGACGCTCGCGGCGCAGGACGCGCCGGACTGGCGCGTCTGGTCCGAGGAGCACGCCGACGAGTACGAGTCGAAGGAGGCGGCGATGTCGGCGTTCCTCGAGGAGGCGATCGACTTCGAGGAGTTCGACGAGCGGATCGACTACGGCACGCGCTTCCTCGAGAACGTCGTGACGATGTCGGACTTCCCGGTCGAGAAGATCGAGCAGAAGGTCCGCGACATGCGGAAGATCGGACTCGGAGTGATGGGGCTCGCCCAGCTGTACATCCAGCTCGGCATTCAGTACGGCACCGAGGAGGGCAACGAGGTCGCCCGCCAGCTGATGACCCACATCAACCACGCGTCGAAGCAGACCTCTCACGAGCTCGCGACGGAGCGCGGGACGTTCAACGACTGGGAGGAGTCGAAGTACGCGAACCCCACCGAGCACCGCGACTGGTTCGAGCACTACACCGGCCTCGACGCCGACGAGTGGGCGGACGGCTTCCCGATCCGCAACCACAACACGACGACGATCGCGCCCACGGGCACGACGTCCATGATCGGGAACACCACCGGCGGCTGCGAGCCCATCTACAACGTCGCCTACTACAAGAACGTCTCCGACGACGTGCAGGGCGACGAGATGCTCGTCGAGTTCGACGACTACTTCCTGCGCACCCTAGAGGAGAACGACGTCGACGTCGACGCCGTCAAGCGGGAGGCCCAAGAGCAGATGGCGACGAACGAGTTCGACGGCGTGGACGGGTTAGAGACGGTGCCGGACGCGATCGGCGAGCTGTTCGTCGTCACCGGCGACCTCTCGGGCAAGCAGCACGCGGCGGTCCAGTGCGCCTGTCAGGAGGGCGTCGACTCCGCCATCTCGAAGACGTGTAACTTCCCGAACGACGCCACCGCCGAGGAGATGGAAGAGGTGTACCGCTACATCTACGACCACGGCGGAAAGGGCGTCACCGTCTACCGCGACGGCACCCGCTCGAAGCAGGTGCTCACGACGCGCGCGAAGAACACGGAGTTCGCCGACGAGAGCGAGGCGGCCGAGACGATCGTCGAGCAGATCGGCGAGGTGTTCGGCGGCGTCGAGGCGTTCCTCGGCAACGAGGACGTGCAGGCGGCGATCGATACGGAGATCGCGGACCTGCTAGAGGCGAGCGAGCAGCCCCGGATCGACTACAGCGAGCGCAGCCCGCGCCCCGACTCCCTGAACGGCGTCACCCAGCGCGTCGAGACGGGGTACGGCAAGCTGTACGTCACCATCAATGAGGACGAGAACGGGCTGCCGTTCGAGCTGTTCGCGAACATCGGCCACTCCGGCGGCTACACCAACTCCTTCACCGAGGCGCTCGCGAAGGTCATCTCGACGGCGCTCCGCTCGGGCGTCGACCCCGAGGAGATCGTCGACGAGCTGCAGGGCACCCGGAGTCCGAAGGTCGCTTGGGACAAGGGCGAGCAGATCCAGTCGATCCCGGACGCGATCGGCACCGCCCTCCGGCGGTACCTCGATGACGATGTCGACAAGGGCATTCCGCAACAGCAGAGCCTCGACGACGTCGAGCGCGACCTAGCGAACGAGCCGGCCAGCCAGACTGACGGCGGCGCGGTCGACGCCGGCTCGGCCGACGCCGGCGCGGCGATCGACGCCCCGAACGCGAACGGGCCGGCGGCCGAGGACGACGCGGCCGGCGCCGACGACGCGATGCAGGAGCTCATCGCGGCGGGCGAGTCGCCCGAGTGTCCCGACTGCGGCGGGATGAACCTCTACTACTCCGAGGGCTGCAAGACGTGCGAGTCGTGCGGCTGGTCGGAGTGTTAGACGCGGCAGGCTGTCGGTAACGAGCTATCGACGGCGCGGTTTTTTACCGCCGGCACGAGCCGGGAAATGAGAGATAGCGGGAGTACGTGTGTCAATTCGGTCGATCGGTTGTTTATAAGTAAGCGAGCGGTGTCGCTGTCGGTTATTTACATACCGTTGACGACGCTTCGGCGAACATCTCCAAAGCCCCCGCCGCTCGGCTGCACGTCGTCGCAGTCGCTGGTGCGGCGAACATCTCCAAAGCCCCAGCCGTGAGGAGCGCGAACGCTCGCTGCGCTCCTCGTCACTCGTGTTGCTCGTTCCTGCGGTGCTTTCATCGCCTCCGCGCTCCTCACGGCTGCCCCTTTGAGTCCCACCCCACACCGAAACCGCACCTCACACCTCCCCAGCCTCGCGGTTCGCGCTCTCCGAGCGCTCACCGCGTCCCTCGCGGACTCCTCGCGGTCGCCGCCGGCGACCGCTCGGAGGCGCGCCACCGCCTCATCAGGTGATAAACGAGCGTCGCCGTCCTCACGAGTATTTAAATACCACACCGCTGCCGCCGATCCGCGACACTCGCTCCGGCAATCGGTCGACCGACGAGCGCACCGCTTCGGGGCGGCGACGAACGGAACAGAATCGCGACCGCAGAGGACTGCCGCCGAGTTAGTCGTCTTCGAGCGCCTGCGCGATACGCTGGAGCTGGCGGGTCGCGTCGCGGACCTCGTCGCGGAGCTGTCGGACCTCGCGCACGAGCTCCTCGTTGCCGACCTGGTCGCCGCCCTCCTCGCCGCGGCCACCGGGACCGCCCGGTCCGCCGCCCATCCCGGGCGGGCCGCCGGCGCCGCCGGCGCCGCCGGGACCGCCGCCGCCCATCATGCCGGACATCATCTGCGCGAACGGGTTGCCGCCGCCACCGCCGCCCATCCCGGGCGGACCGCCGCCACCGCCCATCATCTCCTCGGGATCGGGCCGGTCGCCCTCCTCGCGCTCCTGCTCGCGTCGCTCGCGGATCTCCTCGACGCGCTCGCGGAAGGACTTCTCCTCGTCGTCGCCGCCCTCGGCGTCTCCGCCGTCGGCCCCGGCGGCGCTGTCGCCCTGTTCCTCGGCGTCGGTGGTCTCGTCGTCTGCCATGGACACCGGTTCGGTAGCCCGGCCGAAAAGGGTTGTTGCTCCGGCTCTCGACGGTGCGTTTATACCGGGGGGACCGACTCCGTGCTCGCTGCGCGGCCGCCTCGTCCCGGCCCTCAGGCCCGGACCGGTCGGTGACAGTTCGGACACTCGGTCGTCTCCGCGTCGCGGCCGACCGCGGGCACGCGGTTCCCGCAGTTCGGACACCGCGTCCGGGTGCGCGCGTACTCGGTGCTCGACGGGACGGGGGATCGATCGGCGTCGTCGGTCATAGAATCATGACAGCTACTAGCACACTAATAACTTGCCACTATATGCCTAAAACGTCATAAAGGCGGTTAAAACGGGTGAGGAATTATCTTCCGATGATCGTTCGTACACCGATCTCGTCACTCGTGCCCGGAGACGCGGACCGACTCGTACGGCTCCTCGAGCCACTCCAGGTCCGAGGCGGACAGATCGATGTCGAGCGCCTCGACCGCGTCCTCCAAGTGCTCGACGCTGGTCGTCCCGACGATGGGCGTGTCGACCCACTCCTTGTGGAACAGCCACGCCAGGGCGATCTGGGCCATCTTCACGCCCTTCTCGTCGGCCAGCTCCGCGACGCGCTCGTTGACCGCCGGGCCGCCGCCCTCGCGGTAGGGGTGCGCGTAGAGGTGTTCCTCGGTCTCCCCGCGTAGCGTGGCGTCGACCTCTTCGTGCGGCCGGGTGAGGTACCCGCGGGCGAGCGGACTCCACGGCATCACGCCGATCCCCTCCTTCTCGCAGAGGGGGAGCATCTCGCGCTCCTCCTCGCGGTACGCGAGGTTGTAGTGGTTCTGCATCGTGGCGAACCGCTCGTACCCCTCGCGGTCGCTCGTGTGGAGCGCCTCGGCGAACTGATGGGCCCACATCGAGGAGCCGCCGACGTACCGCACGTCGCCGCGGCGGACGGCGTCGTCGAGCGCGGCCAGCGTCTCCTCGATCGGCGTGTCGTAATCCCAGCGGTGGATCTGATAGAGGTCGACCGCGTCCATCCCGAGCCGGTCGAGGCTGTTCGACAGCTCCTGTTCGATCGCCTTCCGCGAGAGCCCGCCCGAGTTCGGGTTCGACTCGTCCATCTGGAAGTAGCCCTTCGTGGCGACGACGGTCTCCTCGCGGTGGCCCGCCAACGCCTCGCCGAGGACGCGCTCCGACTCGCCGTTCGAGTACATGTTGGCGGTGTCGAAGAACGTCACCCCGAGCTCCAAGGCGCGCTCGACGATCTCTTTCCCCTCCTCCTCGTCGAGGACCCACTCGCGCCAGTCAG
The DNA here is from genome assembly GCF_029889805.1 of Halorubrum sp. Boch-26. GTDB lineage: Archaea > Halobacteriota > Halobacteria > Halobacteriales > Haloferacaceae > Halorubrum. Next base: position 6,572 of record NZ_JARANT010000025.1, read on the forward strand.
AGTCGCCGAAGCTCATGCAGCCGAGGCATATCTTCGACACCGTCATCCCGGTGTCGCCGAGGGTCGTGTACTCCATACCCCGAGCAGGCGGAGCCGGGACAAAAAACCACCCCGGGCGCGGCCGTCCGGGGGCAGTGGCCGAGGACCGATCCGAGCGCGCCCTCGAAGCTTTGTCGACGGAGTCCGTCTGATACGCCGTGAGCGAGCGATCCACCCTGTGGCTGCTCGGCGACCAGCTCAACCCCGACCTCGACGCCCTCGCCGACGCCGACGAGGTGCTGGTGATCGAGGCGCACGGCTTCGCCGACCGGAAGCCGTACCACGCCCACAAGCTGACGCTCGTCTTCTCCGCGATGCGGCACTTCCGGGACGAGCTCCGCGAGCGGGGCCACGACGCGACGTACCTGCGGGCCGAGTCGTTCGGCGAGGGCCTCGACGGATTCCTGGCCGACCGCTCCGATCCCGACCTCCGGCTGATGCGCCCCGCGAGCCACGGCGCCGGCGAGCGCCTCCGCGAGCTCGTCGCCGAGCGGGGCGGGTCGCTGGAGCTGTTGGAAAACGAGCTGTTCTGGACGACGCCGGACGAGTGGCGCGAGTGGGCGGGGAGCCCGAACGAGAGCGGGACTGCGGCGCTCCTCGACGTGGACGGGGCCGCCGAGCGGAGCTACCGACAGGAGGGCTGGTACCGCCGCGTCCGCCGCGAGACGGGCGTGTTGATGGACGGCGACGAACCGCTTGGCGGGGAGTGGAACTACGACGACCTGAACCAGGAGACGCCGCCGGACGACTGGACGCCGCCGGATCGGCCGCGGTTCGAACCGGACGAGCTCACCCGCGAGACGCACGCGTGGGTCCGCGACCGGTTCGACACGTGGGGAACCGACGACCTCGACGAGTTCGCGTGGCCCGTCACCCGCGGCGAGGCCCGGACCGCGCTCGACGCGTTCGTCCGCGAGCGGCTACCGTCGTTCGGCCGGTACGAGGACGCGATGGTGACGGGCGAGCCGTTCCTCTCGCACTCCCTGTTGTCGCCCGCGATCAACCTCGGCCTCCTCGACCCGCACGAGCCCGTCCGGGCGGTGGAGGCCGCCTACGAGGAGCGCGGCGTCGACCCGGGCGCGTACGACCCGGGCGACCACGGCGCGGCGGGCGGCGGCTCGGAGGCGACACTGGACGCGTTTTCGGAGGAAGATAGCGGGGCGGACGCGGGCGACGGCGCGGGTGCCGACGCGAGCGAAAACGACGACCCGGACGAAGAGGCCGACCTTTCCCCAGTGCCACTCAACGCCGCGGAGGGGTTCATCAGACAGGTGCTCGGCTGGCGGGAATTTATGCGACACGTCTACCGCGAGGCGATGCCGGAGCTGGCGACGGCCAACCAGTTGGAGCAGTCCCGGGAGCTCCCGCCGGCCTACTGGGACGGCGACACCGACATGCTCTGCCTGTCGGAGGCGGTCGGCCACGTCCGCGAGCACGGCTACGCCCACCACATCGAGCGGCTGATGGTGCTGTCGAACTTCGCGCTGATCTACGGCGCCGACCCCGCCGAGGTGAACGAGTGGTTTCATCTCGGGTTCGTCGACGCCTACCACTGGGTGACGACGCCGAACGTCGTCGCGATGGGGTCGTTCGGGACCGACGTGCTCTCGTCGAAGCCGTACGCCTCCTCGGGGAACTACGTGAACCGGATGAGCGACCACTGCGCGTCGTGTCCGTACACCGTCTCTCGGACGACCGGCGAGGGGGCGTGTCCGTTCAACGCCCTCTACTGGGACTTCTTAAAGGAGAACGAGGAGACGCTCCGCGGCACCGGACGGATGGGGCTGATGTACTCGCACGTCGACAACAAGGACGAGACCGAGTGGGCCGAGATCCGCGAACGGGCGGAAACGGTCCGACGGCTGGCTGCGGACGGAGCGCTGTAGGAGGGATCGAGTGTTCGACGGTGCGTCGCGTCGGTCCTACTCGCCGGCGGCGATCCGCCGCAGCCGGGGGAGCGCCTGCTCGTAGCCGAGCGCGACGACCCCGACGTACAGTGCGAGGAGTCCCATCCCGACCGCCCACGCGCCGAGCACGAGGTCGCCCGTGGAGGCCGCGGAGAGTCCGAACTGTTCAAGCACGATGCCGACCGTCGAGGCCGCACCGGCCCCGACGACGACGGCGAGCAGCTCCGCGAGTTCGACCGCGACCGCAGGTACATCGACCATACCGGTCCGCGTCGACCGCGGATTATCACTCTTTCGGGAGCGGCGTGAGAGGGCATTCGGATCGTAGAGGGCGTGTATCGCCCGAACGTCGGCTACTTGAGGCCGAAGATGCGCATCGCCGAGTCGGCGACGCCCTTCGCGATCAGTCCGAGCCCCGCCAGCAGGAGCGCGATCCCGCCGCCGATAACGGGATCGTAGACGGTCAACAGCCCGACCGCGAGGATGAGGAGGGCGACGCCGACGAGGCCGGTGAGTCCGAGCGTGTCGCGCATACCCGCCGATCGTCCCCGTCGCGGTTTAAAAAGGGCGCTTCCGCGCGAGAGCGGCCCTTTTATTTCCGGGAGCGCGTATCACCGCGTACGCATGAGCAACGGAGACGGCGACGGTCGAAACGACCTCCGGATGCCCGACGACGACGAGGTGTTCGCGGAGGTCGTCGAGATGCTCGGCGCGAACCGGGTCCGCGTCCGCTGCGCCGACGGGAAAGAGCGGACCGCGCGCATCCCCGGGCGGATGCAGAAGCGCGTCTGGATCCGCGAGGACGACATCGTCCTCGTCGAGCCGTGGGACTGGCAAGACGAGAAGGGCGATATCGCGTGGCGCTACGAGAAGAGTGAGGCGGAACAGCTCCGCGAGGAAGGCCACCTAGGATAAGGCACGCCGAACCGAGCGCGGACCGAACCACCGACATCACGGGACCGACGCCGGGCTCCGCGGGGCCCCTTCCCGCAGGTCCCCTTGCCGAGGGCTCCGCGAGGGCGACGAGCCGCCGGCGGCCGCCGCACCGTTTTTAAGTCCGAACGGCCCCGAACGAGCGTATGCTTCGGCTCGCGATGACGACCGACGCGGAGACGTTCGACCGAGTGCGCGAGCCGCTCGCGACCCGTGACATCGCCGTCGAACACGTGCAGGCGAAAGAGCGTTCGCTCCGTGTCTCGGCCGGGCAGCGCGGCGGAGAAGGGAGCGCGGGCGAGGGAAGCCGCGACGGCGAGTTCGACGGCTTCGACGTCGGCTTCGTCTACCCCTCGCGGCTCATGGAGGGCGCCGTGGTCGACGCGCGCCTGTCGGTGCCGTGGGTGAACGGCCGCGACGCCGTCCTCGCCTCGCGGAACAAGGCGGGCGCGCTCGCCGCGCTCGACGACGCCGGGCTCCCGACGCCGCGGACGGCGCTGGTGTCGAACCCCGTCGACGAGGCGGTCGTCACCGAGGCGGTCTCGTCGATCTCGTACCCCGTCGTCGTCAAGCCGAACTCCGCCACCCGGGGGGTCGGCGTCGCGACCGCCGGCGATCTCGACTCCCTGTTGGGCGTCGTCGACTACCTGAACCTCGTTCACGACTACCGCGCGACCGGGGACAAGTCGTACCTGATCCAGGAGTTCCTCCCCGGCGCCCGCGACTACCGGGCGATGGTCGTCGACGGCGTGTACGCCGGCGCGGTGCGCCGAGAGCTTCCGGCAGACGCCCGCGAGCGGGGTCGGTGGAAGCACAACGTCCACCGCGGCGCCGAGGCGACCGGCGTCGACCTCCCGGAACGCGCCCGAGAGCTGGCCGAGCGGACGGCCGAGACGCTCGGAATCGACTACCTCGGCGTCGACCTGCTCGAAATGGACGACCGACTCGTCGTCAACGAGACCAACGCGCGGCCGACGGTGGACGCCGCGACGAAGTACGAGCCCGACTTCTACGACCGACTCGCGGGACTCATCGAGCGGACCGCCGCGGGAGAGAGCTGATCGGGAGCAGAGAGGACCGACGACTATTCGAGGTCGATGGACGCGGAGTCGTCGTCGCGGTCGAAGGTGACCTCGAGGATACCGTTGTTGAACGTTGCGTTCGCGGAGTGCTCGTCGACCGGGACGGGGAGGTCGACGGTCTCGTCGTACTCCCGCCGGTCGGAGGCCGCGGAGATGGTGAGCGCCTCGCCGTCGCACTGCAGGGAGAGCTCCTCTTTCGAGACGGCCGGGAGGTCGGCGACGAGCCGCACGCCGTCGTCGGTGGCGTACGCGTCCACGTGGGTCGCCGATCCGAAGCCGGCGTCCTCGGTGCCCGGTTCGCCGTTGGCCATCTCGTTCATCATCCGTTCGATCTCCTCGAAGAAATCGCCGAACGGATCGTCACGGTCGTCTCTATCCATACCCCACGTGAGGGTAGTGATCCCGATAAGCCTTCTGTCGGTCGCCGTATTGGCCGGCACGGCGCGGCGCCACGCGAGGTCGATCCGGCGCCGCCGGTCGGGAATTGCCCCCGATCGTCGACACCGTTCGTAACGAAATCGAACGATAGTGACTATCTCAGACCGACTCGGCCGGATTTAAGTATCTGCGGCTCGGCTTTTTCAAATATGAGTAAATCGTACCTCGATGCGGCGGGCGATGTGAGCGACGACGAGGTCGTGCGGGTCGGTCTCAACGGGTTCGGTCGGATCGGACGGAACGTGTTCCGCGCGGTGCTGGAGGCGCCGCGGATCGAGCTCGTCGGCATCAACGACGTGATGGAGTTCGACGACATGGCGTACCTCGCGAAGTACGACACCGTCATGGGTCGGCTCGACGGCGTCGAGCGCGAGGGCGACGCGCTCGCGATCGGCGGCACCTCGGTCCCGCTGTACAACGTGCAGGACCCCGCGGACCTCCCGTGGGACGAGCTCGACGTGGACGTGGCTCTGGAGTGTACGGGCGTCTTCCGGACGCGAGAGGACGCGAGCGCGCACTTGGAGGGCGGCGCGGACACCGTGATCATCTCGGCGCCGCCGAAGGGCGAGGAGCCGGTAAAGCAGCTCGTCTACGGCGTCAACCACGACGAGTACGAGGGCGACGACGTGATCTCGAACGCCTCCTGTACGACGAACTCCATCACGCCGGTCGCGAAGGTGCTCGACGCGGAGTTCGGCATCGACGCCGGCACGCTCACCACGGTCCACGCGTACACCGGCTCGCAGGCGCTCATCGACGGGCCGAAGGCGAAGACGCGCCGCGGGCGCGCGGCCGCCGAGAACATCGTACCGACCTCGACTGGCGCCGCCGGCGCGGCGCAGCAGGTCCTCCCGCAGTTGGAGGGGAAGATCGACGGGATGGCGATGCGCGTCCCGGTCGCGAGCGGCTCCATCACGGAGTTCGTCGTCAGCCTCGACGAGACGGTCACCGCGGAGGAGGTCAACGCCGCCTTCCGCGACGCCGCCGACTCCGGCCCGCTCGCGGGCGTGCTCGGCTACACCGACGACGAGGTCGTCTCCAGCGACATCGTCGGCCTCCCGTTCTCCAGCTACGTCGACCTGGGGTCGACGAACGTCATCGCCGGCGGGAAGCTCCTGAAGATCCTCACCTGGTACGACAACGAGTACGGCTTCTCGAACCGGATGCTCGACATGGCCGCGTACGTTCAGGACGAGGCGTAAGCGGCTGACGAGGCCGGCGGGCGGTTGGCCTGACGCCCCCGGCGGCAACGTTCCCCCGGAGAACCACCGCTTAAATATCTCATCGACGACCGTTCACTCATGCCCACGTTCGACACTATCGACGACCTCCCGACAGACTCGCGCGTCCTCGTTCGGCTCGATCTCAACTCGCCGATCGAGGACGGAGTACCGCAGGACAACCGCCGCTTCGAGCGCCACGCGGAGACGGTCAGCGAGCTCGCCGACGCGGGCCACCGAGTCGTCTGCATGGCCCATCAGGGCCGCCCCGGGCGCGACGACTTCACGTCGCTGTCGGGCCACGCCGCGATCCTCGCCGAGCACGTCGGCCGCGACGTCGCCTTCGTCGAGGACACGTTCGGCGAGGCGGCGCTGTCCGCCGTGGACGCGCTCGGCGCGGGCGAGGTCCTCCTGTTGGAGAACACCCGGATGTGCGACGACGAGCTCCCCGAGGCGTCGCCCGAGGAGAAGGCCGACACCGAGTTCGTCCGGACGCTCGCGCCGCATTTCGACGCCTACGTCAACGACGCCTACTCGGCCGCCCACCGGAAGCACGCCTCGCTGGTCGGGTTCCCGCTCGCGCTCCCCGCGTACGCCGGCCGCGTGATGGAGACGGAGTACGAGGCCAACACCGCCATCGCCACCCGCGAGTTCGACGGTCCGGTGACGATGGTCGTCGGCGGGACCAAAGCGACCGACGTGATCGGCGTGATGGACGCCCTAGACGATCGGGTCGACCGGTTCCTCCTCGGCGGCGTCGCCGGCGAGCTCTTCTTGCGCGCCGCGGGCCACCCGGTCGGGCGCGACGTGGGAGAGATGGACCTCTTCGACGAGCAGTGGGCGGCGAACCGCGAGCTGATCGAGTCGGTGCTCGACGAGCGCGGCGACGCGATCCACCTCGCGACGGACCTCGCGTACGAGGGGGCCGACGGCGAGCGCGCGGAAGTCGCCGTCGGCGATATCGACGAGAAGACCGCGGGGTACCTCGACGTGGGCTCGGAGACGGTCGAGACGTACGAACCCCTGATTCACGAGTCCGACGCGGTGTTCGTGAAGGGGGCGCTCGGCGTCTTCGAGGACGAGCGGTTCGCCGACGGGACCGTCGGCGTGCTCGAAGCCATCGCCGAGACCGACTGCTTCTCGGTCGTCGGCGGGGGCGACACCTCGCGCGCGATCGGGATGTACGGGCTCGACGAGGACGACTTCTCGCACGTCTCCATCGCGGGCGGGGCGTACATCCGCGCGCTGACGGGCGAGCCGCTGCCGGCCGTGGAGGTCCTCGAGGCGGCGGCCGGGCAGCAGTAGGGCGGACGGATTTCCGCCCTCGCGGTCGAGCTACTCCTCGTTGAGGTCGAGGTCGAACTGCTCGTTCTCCGTCACCGCGTTGAGCACGACGCTCGTGTTCGACTCGCGGATGTCGGCGTCGGTGAGGATCGACTTGATCTGGTCGTTCATCCCGTCCGTGTCGGTGAACTTGCCGATGGCGATCACGTCGTAATCGCCCGTGACTTCGTAGACGCTTACCATCTGTTTCTCCTGTTTGAGCTTCTCTGTGACGTCGGGGAGCGCGCTTCCCTCCACCTTCAGCTGGAGCACGGCCGTCACGTCGTAGCCGAGCTTGTCGTAGTCGACGATGGGCGTGTAGCCTCGGATCACGCCCTCGTCTTCGAGATCCCGGAGGTGATTCGAGACGGTGGTTACGGACACGTCGAGGTCGTCGCCGAGGCTCCGGAGGCTCGCGCGACCGTTACTGAGAAGCGAGTTGACGAGTTTGGCGTCGAGGTTTTCGTACGTCATCACACCTATCCACGCATTCGGGGGTTTATAATTTTACGAACGTCCAGCAGTATTGCCGGACCGGCGGTTCATGCACCAAGCGATAAGGCCTTTATACTGGCAGATAACTAACGAAGCGTCCAGAACATGACGGACGAACACGCGAAACCAGACGGCGGCCTCACGGCCGAAGAACAGGCTGTACTCGACGAGATCGAAGAGGAAAACGTCGACTTTCTGCGGCTCCAATTCACCGACATCCTCGGCGTCGTGAAGAACGTCTCTGTCCCGGCCCATCAGGCCGAAAAGGCGTTCACCGAGGGAATCTACTTCGACGGCTCCTCCATCGAGGGGTTCGTGCGTATCCAGGAGTCGGACATGCGGCTCGTTCCCGACCCCGACACGTTCTCGGTGCTCCCGTGGCGCAGCGGCGAGGACGGCTCGGCGGCCGCGCGGCTCATCTGTGACATCGTGACTACGGAGGGCGAGCCGTTCGTCGGCGGCCCCCGCCAGGTGCTGAAGAGCGTCCTCGAGGAGGCCGAGGAGATGGGCTACACCGTCTCCATCGGGCCGGAGCCCGAGTTCTTCCTATTCAAGACCGACGACGAAGGGAACGCGACGACGATCCCCCACGACAACGGCGGCTACTTCGATCTGGCGCCCAAGGACCTCGCGAGCGACGTGCGCAAGGAGATCATCTTCACGCTAGAGGAGATGGGCTTCGAGATCGAGGCCTCGCACCACGAGGTCGCCGAGGGGCAACACGAGATCAACTTCAAGTACGACGACGCGCTCACGACCGCGGACAACATCGCGACGTTCCGCGCCGTCGTCCGCGCGGTCGCGAGCCAGCACGACCTCCACGCGACGTTCATGCCCAAGCCGATCGCCGACATCAACGGCTCGGGGATGCACAGCCACATCTCGCTGTTCGACGAGGACGGCAACGCCTTCGCCGACGACGACGACGAGTTCAATCTGAGCGAGACGGCCTACCAGTTCATGGGCGGCATCCTGAACCACGCGAAGGCGTTCACGGCGGTCACCAACCCGACCGTGAACTCCTACAAGCGCCTCGTGCCCGGCTACGAGGCGCCCATCTACGTCGCGTGGTCCGACACGAACCGCTCGGCGCTCGTCCGCGTCCCGGACGCCGCGGGGGTCTCGGCGCGGTTCGAGGTCCGCAGCCCCGACCCGTCCTGTAACCCCTACCTCGGGATGGCGTCGCTCATCGCCGCCGGGCTCGACGGGATCAAGACCGGCGCGGACCCGGGCGACCCGGTGCGCGAAGACATCTACGAGTTCGACGACGAGAAGCGTCAGGAGTACGGCATCGAGACGCTACCGCCGAACCTCGGCTCCGCCGTCGAAGAGCTGGAGACGGACGAGGTGCTTCAGGAGGCGCTCGGCCCGCACACCTCCGAGAAGTTCGCCGAGGCGAAGTCCCAGGAGTTCAGCGAGTACCTCACCCAGGTCTCCCAGTGGGAGGAGGACCGCTACCTCGAGACGTTCTGAGGCGACGGCGCGGTCGCGGTTTCTCGGCGTTTTCGGCTCTCTCGGCGCGTTCGATTTTTCGGTGGTTTCGGTGCTCTCAGTCTCGTCCGATGTCGCTTCGTCGCGTAGTTCCCGACTGACGACGAGGCGCTTCGCGACCGGCACGCGGACTCGACGAGCGATCGATAACGGGAGTGAGTGTATCGATACGATTGAGTGGTTCTTTATCAGTGATCGAGTGGTGTTGCTGTCGGCTGTTTACACGTGATCGACGACACTGCGGCGAACACCTCCAAAGCCCCAGCCGGCGAGGCGGGCGCACGCTCGCTGCGCGCCTCACTCGGTCGCTCACTTCGTTCGCTCTGTCGTTGCGGTGCTTGTGTCGCCTGCGCCCGCCTCGCCGGCTGCCCCTTTGAGTCCCACCCGCACAGCACCGCAACCGCACCTCACGCCTCCCCAGCCTCGTCGGTCGCCGTGGGCGACCGACTCCCTCGCACCGTCGTCGCCGGCGGCTCCGCCGCCGGCTGCCAGAGGGACCGAAGGTCCCTCGCGGTTCGCGGCCCTCTGGGACGCTCACCGGGGCGCGCCACCGCCCCGGCTATTTATAAACGATCGTCGCTGTTGCTCGTGTCTTTTAAATGTCGTATCATCACCAACGATCTGCAACACCCACTCCCGCGATCGGTCAGAGGGATACACCGCGATCCCCACGGAACTCGCTCAGCTCCGATCACTCGATATCGCCTCGATCCGCTCCGGCAGCGCCGGAAGCGCGACCACGGCGACGACCGCCGCGGTGGTCGCGGCCAGCGTGACGACGAGCGAGTCGGCGAGCGCGTACGCGCCGACCCACAGCGCGCCGGTGACGGCGAGCGCCGGGACGGCGATCCGGACCGGGACCGCGGGCTCGTCGCCACCGACGAGCCGCCAGCCCGCCGCGCCGCCGACCCCGGTGGCGATCCCGATCCCCGCCTCGACGACCTCGCCGGTGTGCCCGGCGGCGAACGCGACGCCGGCCGCCGCGAGCGAGACGACCGCGGCCAGCAGGAACGCCGGCGTGGGGTCGAGCCCGCTGGTCGGCTCGCGGCGGTCCGCCCGCGAGGCGGTCCGCCCGCGGAAGCGGGGGTCACCCGCGAGCCACAGCGCGCCGACCACGACGCCGCCGCCGAGGAGGAGTCCGACGACCACGTCGACGAGGTAGTGTACCCCGATGACCACCCGCGAGCCCGCGACGGCGACGGCGACGACGCCGGCTGCTCGCAGCCGCATCCGCTCGGTCAACGCGCGGTCGTACAAAAGCGCCAGCGCGCCGTAGGCGGCCGCACCGCCGGTGGCGTGCCCGCTCGGGAAGCCGAAGCCGTCGGAGAGCACCTGCGCCTCGTACCACCCGGAGAGCAGGCCCGGAAGCCACGTCGGCACGTCGACGGGGCCTATCGCGCCCGGCGGTCGGGGGACGGCGAACCACGCCTTGCCGAGCGCGACGGCGGCGTACGCGCAGGTGACGGCCGCGATCGCTGTCGCGCCGGCGCGGCGCGGCGAGGCCGCGAGCCGGTCGCCGGCGAACCAGTAGGCGACCGCCAACAGTCCGAAGAGGAACCACGGGTCGGCGAGGTGGGTGACGGCCGCGAAGGCGACGACGACGACCTCGGGGAGCGCGTCGACGAGGGCGGTCTCGCCGACACCGCGCTCCGCGGAGACGAGGGCGGTCACGAACCGATCACTCGGATTAGTCGTCGCCCCGGTCGCGGGCGTAATCGAGCGCTTTCCCGGGCGTCTCGAGCAGGTTGAGGCCGATGCCGGCGATGATGAAGAGCGTGTACAGCCCGAGCGTCGACAGCCCGAGGATGAGCATCGCGGCGATGGCGTAGAGGCCGTCGAGGAAGGAGAACGCACCAAGTATCAGCACCGTGCCGTACAGCAGCACGAGATACGGTCCCCAGCCGCGGGCGTGGCCGCGTCGCATCCGCGACCGGACGTAGCGTTTCAGCTCCGACTCAACCGCGGGCTTGTCGACGGTGCGACGCTCGACGTCGTCTTCGAACTCGTCGAACTCCGCCCGCAGCCGCCCGACTTCCTCCTGGAGCGCCGCGACGTCCGGCGCCCCTCGGGGCCGCTCCTCGTCGCCGGCGTCGCCCGCGCCGTCCGACTCGCCGTTCATACCCGTGGGTCGGCCGCGGTCGTGTTGTAACTGCCGGTCCGCGGCGTGGTCGGGAGCGGCGACCCCGCCGCCCCGCCCCGCGAGAACGACGTTGACGACGCCGCCGACCACGACGACGACGGCGGCGAGGTACAGCCACGTGACCAGAAGCAGAATTCCGCCGATCACGCCGTACACCTGATACTGTCCGGCGCTCGCGGCGTACACCTGAAAACCGGCCTGCAGCAGCGTCCAGCCGACGGCGGCGAAGACGGCGCCGGGAAGCGCCTCCCGGACCCCGATCTCGGGCTGGGGCAACAGGTAGTACATCGGGAGGAAGACGACGGCGAGGAAGGCGGGCAACGCGAGGACGCTCGCGGCCTCAACGAGCGGGACCGCGCCCGCGGCCGCGACGAACGCGCCGACGGCGACCATCACGCCGATCCCGACGCCGACTGCAAGGACGACGGAGGCGGCGTCGGTGACCTGCTTCAGGAAGTTCGGCGCCCCCTCGGCCCCGTACAGCTCGACGAAGGCCGTGTCGAGCCCGCGGAACACCTTCAGCGTCGACCAGAGCAGCACGGCGACGCCGAGCACGCTGGCGCCGGTCCGGCCGCCTGCGGCGGAGATCGCGCCGACGACGGCTTCCTCGCCGGCGGGGGTGAGGAACCCCCCGGCCGACGCCGCGAGCTCGGCGGCGATGGCCTCGCCGAAGGCCGCGGTCGCGACGACGACGAGTAGCAGGAGCGCGGGGATCAGCGAGACGAACGCGTAGTAGGCGATCGCGGCTGCGAGGAACGTTACCTGCCGGTCGATCGCGACGTCGACGACGCGCCGCGCCGTCCCAAAGGCAGTGGTCGAGTGTCGGGGCACGCTCCCCGATTCGGGCGATGACGACAAAAACGAGGCGGTGCGGTCGGGACGGAGTGCGCCGGGACGGAGCGAGCCGAATCGGGACGCCGAGGCGGTCAGTTCGCGGTGCCGTCCGCGGGGTCGACATCGTCCGCGTCGCTCGCATCACCCAGAATCGCCGTCCGCATCTCGGGGATCGACGCCGTGCTCTTGACCGCGGTGCCGCGGTAGTGGGCGCGGCTGGCCTCGTAGCCGGCTCCTCGCAGACGCGCCACGAACTCATCCATCCCGATGGCCGGCTCGCCCCACGCCTTGTACAGCCGATGCTGGTCGTAGTGTGTGGGGGTGTCGAGCTCGCGGGCGACGGTCCCGAGGAGCGTCCGGGCGCGCTTCGCCTCGCCCATGTCGTCGGTGACCCGGCTCCGGACCGCGCGGGCGAAGTCGGCGTCGGCGACCGGTCCCAGCCACAGCGGTCCGGCCGTGAGCACGCGGTCGCCGCCACAGACGGGACAGCCGTCGACGGGATCGGCGACCAGCCCGCGAGTCGGCTCCCGCCAGAGGCAGTCCTCGCAGTTGTCGACGTACCCGAGTTCGTCGATGCAGGCGTCGGCCGCCTGCGCGCCGGACTCGAGTTCGAGGTAGGTCCGCGCGTAGTGGCGCGAGACGTGCGAGACGATCGGGCGCGCCGCCTTATCGTAGCGCGCCGCGGTGCGCACCAGCGCGGAGATCAGTGTGCGGAGCCCCATCTCGGGGTGGTAGTCGGTGTTGCGCGGGACGGCGCCGTACTTCCGGATCCCGCTGTTGAGGTGCGCGCCGCAGAGCGGGGCGGTGTCGGTGGCGGTGACGCAGACGAGGTTGCGCGCGTTCGCGAGCGCGGCGTCGGCGAAGGGGATCGGCGTCCCGTACGGGTCGAGGTCGACGACGTCGAAGACGTTCTCGTACAGCAGCGCGTTGACGTCGCGGCGGACCGTCTCGCCGTCGAGATCGTTGGCCGCGAGGTTCTCGGCCGCGAGGTCGACGGCGTCCGGGTCGACGTCGGCGCAGGTGACGTCGTACCCCTCGGCGGCGGCGCGGACCCCGCGGATCCCGGAGGCCGCCATCGCGTCGAGGTACGAGGCCGCGCGCGGCTCGCGCTCGCGGTACGCGCGCAGCACCGCGACGGTGACGTCGCGGTTCAGTTCCTGGGTCGGGTTGAAAAAGACCCCGCCGCCGGTGCCCTCGCTGGCCCCGTCGCGGGCCTCGGGGACGGAGACGGTGAGACCGCCCTCCTCGATGTCCATGCCTCGGCTTCGGCCATCCGGCACAAAAGGACCGCGCTCCGCCAGCGATCCCCCTGGCGACCGCGCCGTTCACACCCCTCGCGAGCGACGCGGCCGTGAAGCGAGAGTTTTAGCCCGTCACCGCGGATAGGTGTACACACTGATGCACGTTACGCTCAATCGGAGCCGCGACGACCGCCCGGCGCGCGAACGCGACGCGACCGCGGAGGCGGATCGGAGATGGTGAGTCCGGCCCGCGTCGACGCGCTCACCGACCTCGCGTACGGCGCGCTGATCATCCTGTCGATCGTCCTCATCGCGACGCTGAACGGGACCGATGTCGGTGTCGCGTTCGGGATCGGTGTGTTCGCCTCCTACGTGGTCCACGTCGTCTGGAAGATGGCACGGTTCGATCCCGACTGGATGACCCGGGAGGTCGCCGACCAGGTCGGTAAGGAAGTCGAGAAGAGCGTCGGCGACACCGTCGGCAAGGAAGTCGAGAAGAGCGTCGGCGACACCGTCGGCAAAGAAGTCGAGAAGACAGTCAGCGACACCGTCGGCAAGGAAGTCGAGAAGACAGTCAGCGACACCGTCAGCAAGGAAGTCGAGAAGACCGTCGGCGACACCGTCAACAAGGAGGTCAGCGGGGTCGCGGACGACGTCAGCGAGGAGGTGACCGGGAAAGTCGAGGAGACCGTCGGCGAAACCGTCGAGAAGACCGTCGAGGAGACCGTCGGCGACACCGTCGAAAAGACCGTCGGCGAGAAAGTCGAAGAGACTGTCGAGAAGACCGTCGAGGAGACCGTCGGCGAGAAAGTCGAGGAGACCGTCGAGAAGACCGTCGAAGAGACCGTCGGCGAGAAAGTCGAGGAGACCGTCGAGAAGACCGTCGAGGAGACCGTCGACAAAAAGGTCAAGGAAACGGTCGGCGAGAACGCCGAGAAGACGGCCGGCGAGAAGGTCGAGGAAACGGTCGAAAAGACCGCGGAAGAAAAAGACGAAGAAGCCGACCAAGACCGGCGAGACGACTCGTAACACCGGGTACCCGAGCGGCCGGGCGATCTGCGGCCCACCATTTTACCGGATCCGTAGTTTTGCCCCCTCTGTTTTGGACATTCCGAAGGCCATAAACCGAAACAGCCGTTATCAAGGAGTAGACGCATGGGCCAGCACGATTTAGATCGGAGTCTCGGATTGTATCCGACGATGATGATCAGCATGGGCGCGATGATCGGCAGCGGAATTTTCGTGCTGCCGGCGCTTGGGTACAAAAAGGCCGGGCCGGCGGTGATCCTCGCGTACGTACTGGCCGCGCTCGTCGTGTTGCCGGCCGCGCTGTCGAAGGCCGAGATGGCGACGGCGATGCCGGAGTCCGGAGGGACGTACCTCTATATCGACCGAGCGCTCGGGCCGCTGTTCGGGACGATCGCCGGGATCGGCGCGTGGTTCTCGCTGGTGTTCAAAAGTTCGTTCGCGCTCGTCGGACTCGGCGCGTATCTGCTGCTTTTCGCGCCGCTCTCGCAGGGAGCGGTAGTGTACGTCGCGCTGACGCTGGCGGTCCTCGTCGTCGCCCTGAACATCTCGGGAACGAAGATGAGCGGACAGATTCAGGCGATCATCGTCACGCTGGTCGTCGCGGGGCTGCTGGCGTACGTCGTCAACGCCGGGTTCATCGTCGACACCGCCCGGTACACTCCGTTCACGACGGACGGGGGCGGCGGCGTCGTCACCGCCGCCGCCTTCGTCTTCGTCTCGTACGCGGGCGTCACGAAGATCGCGAGCGTCGCCGAGGAGGTGAAGCACCCGGGGAAGAACCTCCCCCGCGCGATGCTCGGCTCCATGGGAATCATGACGCTCCTGTACATCGGCGTGGTCGGCGCGATCATCGGTCTGAGCGACCCGGAGGTGTTGAAGACGGGCGGACCGGGCGGGACGGCGTCGCTCACGCCGATGGCCGACGGCGCGGGCGCGCTCCTCGGCGGGGTCGGAGTGCTGTTCATCTCCGTGATCGCCGTCGTCGCGCTCACGAGCATGGCGAACGCCGGCGTCCTCTCCTCCTCGCGGTTCCCCCTCGCGATGAGCCGTGACGACCTCCTGCCGCCCGCGCTCCGGACCATCGACTCGCGGTTTAAGACCCCGCGAAACGCCGTGCTGCTCACCGGAGTCGTGCTGCTGTTGCTCATCGCGTTCGTCCCCGTGATCGAGCTGGCGAAGCTGGCGAGCGCGTTCCAGATCCTCGTCTTCTCGTTCGAGAACATGGCACTGGTCGCCTTCCGCGTGGCGGACGTGCCCTCCTACGAACCCGAATTCACCGCCCCCGGATACCCATTCGTCCAACTGTTCGGCTTCGTCGCCGGTATCGCCTTACTCACGCAGATGGGAACGGTTCCGATCCTCGGAGCGGTCGGAATCATCGCCGGGAGCGCGCTCGTGTACGTCGCGTACGGACGGCACAGAACGGACCGAACCGGAGCGATCGGGACGATCCTCCACGCCCGCCGCGGCGAG
Organism: Halorubrum sp. Boch-26; assembly: GCF_029889805.1. GTDB lineage: Archaea > Halobacteriota > Halobacteria > Halobacteriales > Haloferacaceae > Halorubrum. Next base: position 22,217 of record NZ_JARANT010000025.1, read on the forward strand.
GAGGACGACGGAGTCGCCTCGACGAAACCGGAGTGAGAGAACGGAGGCGGACGACCGGTCGGGCCGGTACCTGAGACGGAGTCAGTAGTCCCTGTTGACCAGGATCACCGGATCGCCGGTTTCGTTGGCGATCCGGTCCGCCAGCGTCCCGAAGATGCGGTCGCCGAGCCTAGACTCCGGCTCGTACATCACGACCGCGTCGTACTCGGCCGCGGTACGGAGGATCTCCTCGTCGTGTTCGCCGCCCTCGACGACCAGCGTGTCGACCGCGTCGGCGTCGAACCCGTCTTCGATCAGACGCTCTCGGGTCTCCGCGACGACGGCCTCCCCGTCCTCACGAGATTGGTCGTCCTCGACGACGTGGAAGAGGGTGATGCGCTGTGTCGAGTCCTCGCTCAGAACCCGGATGAACCTCGGAAGTCGATCGAGCTCGGCGACGTCCGGCAGGGGCACGAGGATTCGTCCGATCCCCTCGGTCGGAGCGGGGTCGAGCTCGGCGACGCACCCCTCCTCGGCCGCGATCTGCTGGATCGCGGCCGCCCGGTCCTTCCCGAACACCAACCGCGTCCGGACCGACGCGCCGGCGTCCGTGAACGCGCCCGCGATCTCGTCGAGCGTCGCCTGCGCGGCCTCGCCGAACTGCTCGCGCGCCGAACTGGCCGGCGTCTGTTCGGGGAGGTCGTAGTGGCCGAGGATAACGACCGAGAGCGACGACAGGTCCTCGATCAACACCGGCGACAGGGGCTCGGGGTCGGGGAGTTCAAGCGGAACGAGGATCGTGTCTGCCATGGCTCGTCGTTGCGGACCCAGAATAATAAACCGGGGAGACTCACGACGTCGCCGTCGGAGTCTCGTCCCCCTCGGCGAGGAACGCTTCGAGGACGTCGTCCTCGGACGATTCCTTCGGAAGCACGGTGACCACGTCGTCCGGTCGGATCGTCGTGTCGTCGACGGGGTGGAGGATCGATCCGTCGCGCTCGATCGACGTCACGATAGCGTCGCTCGACAGAATTCCGTCGGCCTGCGCCTCCGACGGTGAGCGACCCACGATCGGTGCGTCGTCGGTGACGCACACCTCGATCACGGCGGTCCCATCCGCGAGCGTGACGGTGTCCGTGACCACCGACCGCTTGGAGTCGTCTGAGAGGAACCTGGAGTACGGGGTGTGCAGCTCCGTCTGGAGCAGCTCCTCGTCTTCGATGCGGATGTCGAGTCCGGAGAGCGCGCGGGCGATCTCACGGAGGTCGCTCGTCTCCTCGCCGACCGCGACCACCTGGAGGTCCCGGCGACCCGCCATCAGCACGCGGACGTTGATCACGCCCGGGATGGACCGGGCCGCAAGCGCCAGCCGCTCCCGCTCGTCGGCGGGAACGGTACACATGAACACCGATGTGAGCCGTCCGCCGGCCTGCTCGAAGTCGACGATCGCGGTGTACCCGCGGATCACGCCCGCCTCTTCGAGGCGTTCGATCCGGTTCCGAACCGTTCCCGCCGAGACGTTCATGCCTTCCGCAATCATCGGCGCGGAGGTGTTTCGCGCGTCCGACATCAACGCGTGGATGATCTGCCGATCGATGTCGTCGAGGTGGTGGCTCACGGTCGACCGCCTCCCGGTCCGTTCGAGAACAGACCGCGCCGTCGAAGGGTGGTCATGTCGGATCGTAGCCGCTAGGCCGTAATATGGCTTACTCACGGAGCGATCGGAGGCTCCGCACCCGGCCGCGCGGAGGCGATCCGACCGTTAGCGGTACCGGATCGCCGACGGAAACACCGCGGATGGAGTTCGACGTGATCCGAGGTGACATCGCCGAACAAAACGTCGACGCGCTCGTGAACGCCGCCGGAACCAGCCTTCGGATGGGAAGCGGCGTCGCCGACGCGCTCCGCCGGAACGCGGGCGGGCCGATAAACGAGGCCGCCGTCTCGAAGGGGCCGATCGGCCTCGGCGAGGTCGCCGTCACCGACGCGTACGAGCTGGACGCCGACCGCGTGATCCACGCCGCGGTGATGTCCCATTACGGCGACGGGTGCGCGACGCCCGAGAGCGTCGACGAGGCGACTCGGAACGCGCTGTCGGCCGCCGAGGGGTAGACGCGGTCGCGCGGAGAGAGAGGGAGAGCGGCGCTACTCGTCGCCGAACATCTGGCGCATGAGAGGAGAGCTGTGTTCAGTTACTGAACATAGCGGAGAATTAGTCCGGATATGCTTTGCCGCCTGATCTGCTCAAATCAAGAGATACAGTAGAGAACTCAATAAACAATTCCAAATTAGCCTATTTTGAAATAGGCTATTCGGAAGTATTATTTTCTGTCACGGTGGAGTAGGTGTATGAACCAGTTCGTGAATCGGGAAGACGAACTCTCTCGGCTACGCGGATGCTACAAATCCGACGACGCGGAGATGGTCGTGGTTTTCGGTCGGCGACGCCTCGGGAAGACACAACTCGTCCAGCACTCGCTCTCCGACCGTGACGACGCCGTCGTCTATCAGGCCACGGAGACCACTTCCCAGATACAGCTTGACGAGTTCGTCGATGTCGCCTCCGAAAACTTTCCCAGGATCACGCAGATCAAACAGAACTGGGAAGCGCTGCTCGGATATCTGGGGGATCAGGACGGAATCGTGGTCCTTGACGAATTCCCCTACCTCATCGACGCTGACGAAAGCCTTCCGTCAGTCATTCAGCGACTGTGGGACCAGCGTCTCCAGAACACCTCGGGAACGTTCGTTCTGGTCGGGTCGTCGATCAGTATGATGGAAGAAGCGACGCTTCTCGGGAGCAGTCCGTTATATGGACGATTCACGGAACGACTTGACCTCCGGCCCCTCGATTTCGCCGCTGCACAGGAGTTCGTTCCGGACGAGTATTCGCCCGAAGAGCGGATTTTCACGTGGGGGATCTTCGGTGGCGTTCCGTACTATCTCGATGGCGTCGATCTCGGACGGGACCTCGGAAGAGTTCTCACCGAGGAAGTCCTCTCCCAGAAGGGGTATCTCCATAACGAACCGGAGTACGTGCTCCGCACCGAACTCACGGATCCGAACCGATACTTTGCGATCCTCACCGCCATCGCTGCCGGAAAGACGACGTCGAACGAGATCGCTCAAGCGATAGGAATCGATGGGAAGCAGATATCGACGTACACGCAGAAGTTGGAGCGTCTGCGGCTCATCGAGCGAGAAGTCCCGATCACCGAAGAGAAGGCGAAGTCACGCCGGGGGCGCTATCGAATCCTGGATCCGCTGTTCCGGTTCTGGTTCCGTTTCGTCTACGGCAAGGAAGATCGATACGAACGACTCGGAGAGAATGCCTACGGCGCGGTCATTGAGCCGGAGCTCCCGGATTTCGTGAGTCACGAATTCGAGAGACTTTGTCAAGACGCACTCCCGGGCCTCTACCCCGCAGAGACGTTCCTCGATATCGGCCGCTGGTGGTACAAGGAACATGAAGTCGATGTCGTCGGATTCACCACCGACGGAACGATGGTTGCGGGTGAATGCAAGTTCACGAACGCTCCGCTTGACTACGGAGCTCTCGCCTCGCTCGAAGACCATGCCGCCGAGATTCGATGGACGCCGGACACCGATGAGAGAAGCATCGAGTACGCGTTATTCACCCGAAATGGTGCGACACAGTCGGTTCGAGAAGCTGTGTCCGAGCGCGATGACGTACAACTGTTCGAGCTCGGGGATGTTACGGAACACGCGTAACGGCGCTCTCAAACGCCAAGAGGCGAGAGAGGATCGATAGCTGGCACTCAGAATCGAACGAGTCGCAGAACCGACTACGTGAGTTCAATAAAATTAGCGTAAGAACGCCTAGAACGCCCGGTTACGTTCGAGTTGTTCTTACTCGTTGCCGAACATCTGGCGCATGTTACATGAAGTTCTAGTCTTGTTCTATAAAACTAGTGTCACAATCATAGTGGATCAGCGGATTCTCCGAAACGGACGCGGAAAAATAAAAGATGTTCCGTGAGCGAGGTCCTTGTTAATCCAAGTGCTGTCTTAGAGCTCGTCAAAATATTGTTCAACGTATGGATGAAGCTTGTTGAATGGCGGATGGAAGAAGTCAAGCGCGCTATGTTGGTCGTCACCAGAGAAATCGGGCTCGGCGTGTTTGAGATGGCAACAATACGCGGTAGCCACGTAGTGTTTCGAGTCAATTCCCTCAATCTCGGACGTATCGTAGAAGTGCTCGTAGGTACCAAGACACTCGTCAATAACGACCGATTCTCCGAGTTCTTCCTTGGCGACGCGGTGGACAGCCTCAGTCCGGGATTCATTCTTCAGTACCGTTCCACCGGGCACGAACCATTCCCCTTTGGCGGGATCGTTTTCGCGTTTGCCCAAGAGAATACCGCCATCATATTCGACGACAAGATCAACGGAGACGAGTGGAACGTTCTCTACGATTGCCTGCCAGTCGGGCGGCGGGATCGGTTTCTCCTCGGTAGGCATCGTCAGTCCAAGTAGTACTCGACGGTTCGTTCGAGGCCCTCTTCGAACGTATATTCCGGTTCCCAGCCGAGTGCTTCGATTTTCTCGGTTTCGAGTGCGTAGCGCTGGTCGTGGCCGGCGCGGTCCTCGACGAATTCGATCAGGTCGTCGTCTGCCCCGACGGCGTCCAGAATCGCTTCGGTGACTTCGAGATTCGTCTTCTCCGCGTGGCTCCCGATGTTATAGATCTCTCCCACTTCCCCCTCCCGGAGGACCACGTCGAGTGCTCGGCAGTTATCCTCTACGTAGATCCACTCGCGGACGTTCGACCCGTCGCCGTAGACGGGCAGGTCCTGGCCGTCGGCCGCGTTCTGGATGAATTTCGGGATGAGTTTCTCGGGGTGTTGACGGGGACCGAAGTTATTACATGTCCGCGTGATGAGAATGGGGAGGTCGTGAGTCGTCTGGAAGCTCTGGGCGAGGAGGTCTGCACCTGCCTTCGTCGCCGCATAGGGGTTCCGGGGATTGAGTGGATCGTCCTCAGAGAACTTCCCGTCGAGGACCTGGCCGTACACCTCGTCGGTCGAGATCTGGAGGAAGCGCTCGATATTTGCCTCGTTGGCAGCGTCGAGGAGGGTCTGGGTACCCTGGACGTTCGTCGTGACGAAGGGTTTCGCACCCTCGATTGACCGGTCTACGTGTGATTCCGCCGCGAAGTTGACGATTGCATCGACGTCGGAAACGAGGTCCGTGACGAGATCTCGGTCGCGGATATCACCTTCGACGAACTCGTGGCGTGGATCGTTGAGAACGCCATCGAGGTTTTCCTTTGAACCCGCATACGTCAGTGCGTCCAGAGTGACCACTTCGTCGTCCTCGTGTTCGTTGAGAAGGTAGTGAACGAAGTTTGAACCGATGAATCCGGCACCACCAGTGACGAGTACTCGCATAGTATGACCATGTTCGCAGTACCTATTTACATTACTGTCTGAACAATACAGTATGCGACTCCTTGTTGTCGGTGCCAACGGTCTCCTCGGTAGTAACGTCGTACGTGTAGGTCAGCAACGCGGGTGGAAAGTCTCTGGAACCTATCACTCAACGCGACCGGCGTTCGACATTCCACTCACACAGTTCGATCTCCGAGATTGTGATTTGTTTGACGACATCCTTACCGAACACAATCCAGACGTGGTCGTCAACTGTGCTGCAATGACGGATGTCGATGGCTGTGAAACGAATCCGGAACAAGCGAATATACTCAACGGCGACGCACCGGGTGGACTGGCCGCTCACTGTGACGCGAATGATGTTAAATTCGTTCACATTTCGACCGACTATGTCTTCGATGGGACCGAACGTGATCCGTACAGTGTGTCAGCAGACACGAACCCGATACAGATGTACGGCAAGTCGAAGCTAGTAGGCGAACAGGCGGTCACCGAAGAAACCATGGACGCGCTCGTGGCTCGGTTCTCGTTCGTCTGGGGTATCCACCGTAGTAGTGGGGATCTCACGGGTTTTCCGGCATGGGTTCGCGGCCGGCTCCTCTCAGGCGAAGACGTTCCGTTGTTCACGGATCAGTGGGTAACGCCGACGCGTGCCGGCCAAGCCGCCGAAACACTGCTTGAACTGATTGAGCACGACGCCACTGATCTCTTCCATATCGCGTGTTCGTCGTGTGTTACCCCCTACCAGTTTGGGGAGGTGATTGCCGATCACGTCGGCAGCAGCGAGGAATTGCTCATCGAGGGATCGATGGACGACGTCGAACGAGACGCGACAAGACCGCCGTACAGCTGCCTCGACGTCCAAAACGTGGAATCAGAGCTTGACCGTGCCCAACCGACGTTACGCGAGGATGTCGAAACTGTCTGGAACGCGTTGCATTAGATCTGGTAGCGGTCCCGGTTTTCGAGGAAATGTTCGCGTGCGTCCTCGGGGAGGTCCTCAAAGCGGACAACTTCCTGACAGCCGAGTCCTGGACACTTCATCACGCGGCTATCTTCGAGTTGGTTCGCTGCAACGACGGTGCCACAGGCCGGACAGGTATGAGTGATGATGCGCATCGTTAGAGTTTGAGTTGGGAATTCTCACCGACGACGAGCCGGCGGCCCTCCGGAAGGAGTTCGTCCGCGCTCCCGACATTGGCGTTGCGTCCGAGTAAGCTATCTACGATACGGCCATTGGTGGTGATTTCAGAATCACCGATGACGACGCTATTCTCGATGTGGATATCCTCTAATGTGGAGTTCGCACCAATCGACGTGTACGGACCAACGTACGCCCCGCTCTTGATGGTCGTGTTCTCTGCGATGGAGACGGGACCACGAACGACAGCACCGTCTTCGATGACCGAGGAGTCCGCAAGTTCGATACAGCCGTCGGTCTGTGCGCCGTCTTCGACGACGCCTGCCGTATTCAGTTCAGTATCTTCGAGGACAAGACGGTTTGCCTCTAGAATGTCCTGGGGTTTCCCGGTGTCCTTCCACCAGCCCGTGACAATGTGAGAGTCGATTTCGTAGCCGTCTTCAAGAAGATCCTGGATGGCATCCGTTATTTCGAGCTCGCCACGCCACGACGGTTCGAGCTCGTCGATGGCGTCGAAGACTGCGGGTGAGAAGACATACATCCCGATGAGTGCGAGGTTTGTTGGCGGCTCGTCAGGTTTTTCGATGAGCTCGGTGACGTTGCCCTCGTTATCTACATCTGCGATGCCGAATGCCTGCGGGTCGTCTACTTCTTGGAGGGCAATTCCTGCGCCGTAGTTACCCGTCTCAAAGCTCTTTACGAGCTCGGTGACGCCCGATTTCAGGATGTTGTCCCCGAGGTACATCACGAAATCATCGTCACCGACAAAGTCTTTTGCACAGCCCGCAGCGTGTGCGAGTCCAAGTGGGTTCCCCTGGACGATGTACGTAATATCCACGCCATATTCGGATCCGTCACCGAAGAGTTCCTGTATCTCGTCGCGGCCCTTGTTTCCGAGGATGACACCGATTTCGGTGATGCCGGCTTCCTTGAGATCCTCAATTGCGTATTCGAGGACGGGTTTGTTTGCGACTGGGACGAGCTGTTTCGGTCCCGTGTGAGTAATTGGACGTAGGCGCGAGCCTGTTCCCCCCGAAAGGACTACCCCCTTCATTATGCGTGGGGTTCTTCTTCCCAGTCTAAAGGTATTTCGTCTGTGTCATATGGAATCCGTTCCTCGTCGGGGCTGTCGTAGTCGTAGAGCTGCGTCGGGTAGTTGATGAGAAGCGACGGCTTGTCGCCGATGGCTTTGAACCCGTGCCAGCAGTCGCCCGGGATGCGGATCATCTGCGGGTTGTGTTCCCCGATGACGAACGTGTTGAGTTCGCCTTGGGTGGTGGAGTCCTCACGGTCGTCGTAGACGCCGACTTTGATGCGGCCTTCGGGACAGACGAAGTGGTCGATTTGGCCTTCGAGGTGGCGGTGCCAGGCACGGATGATGCCTGGGTAGGTCATCGAGTAGTAGGACATCTCCGGGGAGATGTCGTACTCGTCCCAGTCTTCGCGGTACACCTCGACGAGGTGGCCGCGCTCGTCGGGATTTACTTGGAGGTCGCGGACTTCGAGGTCGTGGATCATCTGTATAGAATTCAATTTGAGTACAGCGCCATAGACGTAGTGGTTACGACAAATGATAGACGGTCCAATATTTTGGCTCTGTAGTTTCGGTACACGGCGGCGGATTTCACGGGGATCGGACGCAACGACGAAGGTTGTAGACGGTGGCTTTCAGCAGCATTTCGCGAAACTCTAGCACCAACTTTGCGCACGCACGGCGGATCCGAGCGTGCGCTTGATCGACGAGAGGACGTTTTCTGACATGGAACGTTGGTGGTACCGATCACCGTCCATGCGGGCGTTGTGGGCGTGATCGAGTGGATTCATGATCCGATGTTTAATCAATGGTCTGATGCCGTTTTCGCGGAGTTCATCGCGGAAAGTCTTTGCTTCGTACCCGCGATCAGCAGCGAGGCTCCGCAGGTCTCCGGCGTTGAGGCGACCTACGGGCCGATCTTCGCATCGTGTTTCTTTGAGGTTGCCGTGTTGAACGCAAGACGGCGGCAACATCGGATTTTTGATATTCGATCTTCTACCGGTAGCAGCGCTTTAGCTGTGGATTCTCAGATCGGACGATTCGATTCGAGCGGAATTATGCGGCGACCAAAGCATCAGTTTCACAAGATACCAGATAAAGCATGAGGTGGACGATGGCGATGCCTCTCTCGGATACATTCGGAGAAGGGGAGCAGGCGGCGAGCTCTAACTCGCCG
>NZ_JARANT010000026.1 GCF_029889805.1 Halorubrum sp. Boch-26
CCGGCGACCGGCGCGAGCGCCTCGTCGGCCTCCGACCGGCGGAGCGCCTCGACGCGGACGGTGCTCGGCACCGAGGCGGAGAGCGAGACGGCGACCGCGACCGCCGACGACGCGGACGTCGACCTGGAGCGCGCTCGGGTCCGGGCCGACGGCGACGCCGTCACGGCGATCGCGGTCGCGCCCGCCGGCGTCGAGAGCGACCCGCCGTTCGGCGAGGTCACGCGCGACGCCTGAGTCGGTGCGGGAAGACGTGCCGCTGGCCGGATGTGGAATAAAAAGAATCGGACTTCGAAGCCGCGGGAGACGGCTCAGTCGTCGCTCGGTTCGACGGCCGTGCCGGACGTCCCTCCGCGGGCCGACTGGATATTACTGTAGCCGATCCGCACCAGCGAGAGCGCGATGTAGATGAGGACCAGCGCCAGCACCATCTGGACGACCGACGACGCGATGGAGCTGAAGCCCTCGGCTCCGCCCTGGATGAGGTTCTGGTACAGGTTGCTGTAGAACGCCAGCCAGGCGAGCCCCATGACGGTGATCGTCGTCATGATCGCCATCGGGACGCCCGTCGAGACGAGCTGTTTGGAGTCGTCCCAGTTGGCCAGCCAGACGGTGGCGGTCAACAGCGCGAGCGCCGCGAGCAGCTGGTTCGCGCCGCCGAACAGCGCCCACAGCGTCAGCCACTCGCCGGAGATGACCATCAGGTACGCCGGGATGGCCTGGACCAGCGGGTTGGTGTAGCGACCGCGAGCGAGGCTCGCGAGGGCCGCCCGCGGGCCGTCGGTGAGGTTCTCGAAGCCGGAGGCGGTGTCCCCGGTGGGGACCCCGACGATCTCCTCCATCATGTAGCGGCCCAGGCGGACGGCGGTGTCGGTCGACGTGAGCAGGAAGCTCACGAGCACCAGCGCCATGAACGGCGCCCCGTACGACTGAGGCAGCCCGAAGCTGGTGAGGATGATGCCGCCGCCGGTCGCGAAGTTCGGCAGCGCCGCGCCGATCCCGCCCGCGGGGTCGGCGAACCCGGCGACCGCGAGCGTCGACAGCGCGACTGCGGCGAGCAGTCCCTCACCGAGCATGCCGCCGTAACCGATCAGCCGAGCGTCGGTCTCCTTGTCGAGTTGTTTGGCCGTCGTCCCAGAGGAGACCAGCGAGTGGAATCCGCTGATCGTCCCGCAGGCGATGGTGATGAACAGGAGCGGGAACAGCGGCGCGAGGCCGGCTCCCTCGACGCCCCAGAAGCCGTTGAACGCGCCCATCGAGTCGGCGATGACGAGCGGCTGCGCGGACGTGCCGAGCAGCGTGCCGACGATGATCGCCAGCAGCGCCCCTCCGACGCCGGTGTACAGGAGGAACGACGAGAGGTAGTCACGCGGCTGGAGCAGCGTCCACACCGGGAGCGCGCTCGCGATCCCGGCGTACAGCATGATGACCGGGACCCACGCCGCCCGGTTCGGGTTCATCGCGACGGCCGACGACCCGGGGATCCACTGCCCGCTCCCGAGTCCGAGCGCGTCCGCGAGAACGAGCGTTCCGGCGGGGTACGACGCGTCGCCGACCGCCGGGAACAGCGCGAACGGGAACTCGATGCCGAGCCAGACGCCGCCGAAGACGGCGGCGACGAACAGGACGGTCCCCGGCACGAACGGGCCGTTCAGCTGGTACAGGTAGACCCCGAACACCAGCGCGAGCGCGATGTACACGAAGCTCGCGGTCGTCACCTGCGGGAACGCGTCGAAGACGATGGCCACGACGAGGGCGAACACCGCCACGACGAGGATGATCGTGAGGAACGCGAACCACAGGAGCATGTCCTTCCCGCGCTCGCCCACGTACTGGCCGATGATGTAGCCGATCGACTTCCCCTCGTGTCGCAGCGAACTCGACAGCGCGACGAAGTCGTGGACCGACCCCATCAGCGGGTTGCCGACGGCGATCCACAGCAGCGCGGGGACCCATCCCCACACGGCGCCGGCGGTGATCGGGCCGACGATCGGCGCGCCGCCGGCGATGCTCGAGAAGTGATGCCCCAGTAACACCGGCTTCTTCGACGGTACGTACTCCTGTCCGTCCTCGTATTTGTGCGCCGGCGTCTCCGTTTCGGCGTCGAGTTCGACGAACTGCGAGAGGTACCGGGAGTACCCCATGTATCCGATCGTGAATGTACTCAGCACAGCGACGGTGATCCAAATTACACTTGTCATAAGTTCCCCTGCCTCATGATCGCGGTTCGGAAAGAGCGTATTAAGTATTATCTTCGACTGTGATAGTTACGCGATTGGATTGAAGAAACGACGATCGCAATCGGCCGAACCGGGATTGTTTCGGGGCATAGAGAGTTTATTTTCCGGGACGTGGTCCGGTTCTTACTCGCGCGCGCTCAGCGGTTGCCCAGTTTCGACGTCGAGCGCCGCCGCGACCTCCGCGAGCACGTCCCCGCGGACCTCGCTGGTTCGCGACTCGATCTCGGCGACCAGAGGCGGGTCGAACTCCTCGCGGACCTGATCGATCCGCTCGCGCTCGGTCGCGACCTTGTCGCGGAGGTAGCTGGCCCCGCGTCCCTCCTCGTGCGCCTCGGGCGACGGGGTGAGCTTGTTCGCCACGAGGCCGCGGACGCGCAGGTCGCGCTCGGTGAACCCCTCGATCGCCCGGCCCGTCTCGTTGACCGACAGCTGGTCTGGGTTCAACACGAGGAAGAAGGCGGCGTCGTTCCGCATCGTGTCGCCCGCGAACTCGAAGAACTCCTTGCGCCGCTGGAGCCGCTCTAACACCGGGTCGCCGTCCATCATCCGCCGGGGCTCCGCGTCGCCGATCGCGGCCTTCTCGAAGAGGTCGATCGACTGCTTGCGCTTGTACAGCAGGCGGTCGATCCAGTCGCCGAGGAAGTCCGGGAGCCCGAGCAGCCGCAGCGTCGACCCGGTCGGCGCGGTGTCGAAGACGACCCGGTCGTACGGCTCGCTCTCCTCGCGCATCACGCCCACGAACGCGTCGAAGAGGGCGGACTCGTACGCGCCCGGCGTGCCGTGCGACATCTCCAACTGCCGGTTGATCTCCGAGACCATCGCCGTCGACACCTGTTCGGAGAGGCCCTCGCGGATCTCCTGGAGGTGCCGCTGCATCTCGTCCTCGGGGTCGATCTCCATCGCGTCGAGCCCGTCGACTCCGTCGACCGGCTCCGGGTCGTCGCCGAACTGCTGGTCGAACACGTCCGACACCGAGTGCGCGGGGTCCGTCGAGACGACGAGCGTCCGCAGTCCCGCGTCCGCGCAGCGGTGGGCGTAGGCGCACGAGACGGTGGTCTTGCCGACGCCGCCCTTACCGCCGAAGAAGACGAACCGTTCCATCAGAAGTGGTACTGCTGGCCCTTCCGTTCCATGAGGCTCTCGCGGTCCCACAGCCGCCGCTCCCACGCCTCGAACTCGTCTTCGAGGTAGGGGAGCAGCTCGGCGGTGTAGTACGAGACCGGCGAGGGGATGCCGAAGGCGTCGGGGAAGCACGCGAGCATGAACTCGTCTTCCGTGTCCTCCGCCTCCTTCTCGATCTTCTCGTAGGCCGCGTGAGTGACCATCCCGTGGTACAGGCCGCGGAGCCACTCCTCGAAGGCGGCTCGGAATCGATCGATCCGGTCTGCGATTGTCATTATCGGTCGTGACGGTCGGGGCGTGTTAAAAGCTGTCGCGGTCGGGCGTCCGGCGCTCGCCGGCGGTTCGCGTCCGTCGGTCGGACGAACCGGGGTCGCTCAGGCGGAGTTGCCGTCGGCGGTCAGTTCGGCCTGCGGCTCGTCCGAGTCGGCCGCCTCGTCGCCCTCGTCGAGCTCCGGCTGTTCGCTCTGGTCGGGGGTCGGCGTGTGCGCGTCCCCGTCGAGCGCGCCCCAGACGAGGTACAGCATCGCGGCGACCATCAGGATCGTCATCGCGATCGCCACGATCCCCACCGCCGATACGTACTGGAACATGGTCAGCGGTGCGCGGGCGCGACGTATCAACGTATCGGCTTCCGGTGAGATCGACGTATCGGCTTCCGCCGAAAGGGTTCGGAGCCCGGCGGCGAGCCTCCCTCGGTTCCGCCGCCGCGACGTTGAAGGGGCCCGCACACCGACCGACCCTCATGGACGACGATCGGATTCCGGTGACCGTGCTCTCGGGGAGCCTCGGGGCGGGCAAGACGACGCTGCTGAACCACCTCCTGCGAAACGCCGGCGAGCGCGACATCGCGGTGCTCGTCAACGACATGGGCGACGTCAACGTCGACGCCGAGCTGATCGCGGAGGAGTCCGAGGTCGACGTCGAGGGGGTCACGGAGCTGTCGAACGGCTGTATCTGCTGCGAGCTCCAGGACGACCTCGAGACCGCCGTGGTGCGGCTCGCGAACGAGCGCTCCTTCGACAATCTGGTCGTCGAGTCGTCGGGCATCTCCGAGCCGGCCCCGGTCGCGCGGCTGTTCACGACCGAGTCGCGCGCGGCGGCCCGCTACCGGGTCGACGCGCTGGTGACCGTGATCGACACGCGGCGATTCCTCGACGCCTTCGGCGGCGAGGAGACCCCCGAGCGCCGCGTCGCCGCGGACGACGACGAGGAGGCCCGCCCGCTCTCGGACCTCCTCGTCGAGCAGGTCGAGGTGTCGAACCTCGTGGTGTGTAACAAGGCCGACCTCTGTACCGACGCGGAGATGGACGAGGCGGTCGAGCTCGTGGGCGCCCTCCAGCCCGACGCGGAGACGGTGGTCGCGGAGTTCTCCGCGGTCGACCCCGACCGCGTCCTCGACGTCGGGCTGTTCGACGCGGGCGAGCTCGGCGACCTGCCGGGATGGAAGCGGGCGCTGGCGGACGGTCACGACGACGACGGCGAGGGCCGCGGCGACCACGCCGGTCACGGCGACGGAGCGGAGGGCGGCGGCGACCACGGCGACCACGCGCATCGCCACCCGGACGAGGTGTACGGGATCACCTCCTTCACTTACCGTCGCCGGCGACCGTTCCACCCGGAGCGGATCGCCGCCGTCCTCCGCGATCTGCCTCCCGAAGTCGTCCGCTCGAAGGGGACGCTGTGGGTCGCGGGCACGGACCAGCGCCAGCAGGTGGGGCAGGCCGCCGCATCGGTCCGAGTCACGGCGCTCGGCCCCTGGATCGCGAGCCTCCCGGCCGTCGAGCGCGACATGCTGCGCTCGAACCGGCCCGAGCTGGACTGGGAGGAGGAACACGGCGACCGGCTGACGGAGTACGTCGTCATCGGCACCGGCATCGACGAGGCGGCGCTCCGGGAGCGCCTGGACGAGGCGCTCGTCACCGACGAGGAGTGGGCGGGCTTCGAGGAGAGGGAGGACGAGACCGACGGGGCGCTTCCCTTCCCGACGGAGCAGGGCGAGGAGCTGGCGCTCCGCGAGCCCTGAGAGAGGAACCGATCGCCGGGACCGCGGGCGCCGCCTTCAGCGGACGCCGCATTCAGCGGGCGCCGCCTTCAGCGGACGCCGCATTCAGCGGGCGCCGCCTTCAGCAGGCGCAGCCGCTCCCGCTCGCGCGCTCGAACCGCATCGAGTCGCCGCAGTCGGGGCACGCGGGCGTGCCCTCCTCGTCGCGGTCGAGCCCCTCCGCGTCGACCTCGACGTCGCGGACCCGCACGCCGCAGTCGTCGCACCAGTACGACCCCTTCGAGCCGTCGTCGCCGGCGGTCTCCGGGGCGCGCTGGGTCGATTCCCCCATTATGTCCGTCACCGTGTCGAGAATTCCCATGAACGATCGTAGGGGTTCCGGCATCTTATTCTCCCGGTGCTGTGTGAGCCGGGCGCACAGGCGCGGTCGGCGGCCGCCCGAGCGAGCGGTGCACGGCCGCTGGGCGGCCGGTCGGGGGTCGAAGCGGGAGCTCAGAGCAGCGGAACGGTGAGCGCGACGAGCAGGACGCCGAACGCCGCGCCGGCGTACAGCAGCCGTGCGAGCCGCGGTCCCGGCGGGAGGGGACCGGCGTCGAGTGGCGGAGCGCAGCGGACGAGCCGGTGGTACGCGACCGCGGCCGCGACCGCGAAGGCGAGCGTCGAGACGGCCACCGACGCCGGGAGCGCGAGGCCGTACGCGAGGCCGTAGAGGGGACCGAACGAGAGCGCGAACGCGAACGCGAGGCCGACGACGACGAGGAACGGGACGGGGTCCACCCGGTCGCCGTGACGGTTGCGGACGCGCACCTCGATGTCCATGGGCCTCGTAGGGACCGCACGGACAAAGAGCTAAGTGCCGGTCTCCCCGGATGTTCCCCATGAGCGAGGAGCAGAAGGGGATCCGCGAGGGGATGGAAGAATCGGAGGGCGACCCGCGGCTGATCCTCCTGTTGAACGCGCTCCTGTCCGGGGTGTTCGCACTGACCGTCGTCTGGGGGCTCGACCAGATCGGGATCGCCGGGTTCACCGCGCCGAACGTCGCGACGCTCGGGCTGATCGTCTTCGCCGCGACGTACCTCGTAGTGTTGCGGTAAGTCCGAGGCGAAGGGCGCCGAACGGTACGACCGCGGACGTTCGCCACGTTTTAAGCCGACCGCGGTCCCTCTCCCGGTAATGACGATCGAAGACCGCGACGACGCGTATCTCATCACGCACGCGCTGGCGAAGGACACCCTCTCGCGGCTCCGGGACGTCGAGACCGAGCAGGTCGCCTTCCGGAAGGGCCTCGTGAAGCTCGGCCGCATCTGCGGGTACGAGATCATCGACGGCGCGATGGAGACGGAGTACGTCCCGGTGACGACCCCTCTGCAAGAGACCACCGGCGAGCGCGTGAAGGGGCTCGACGACGTGGTTATCATCAACGTCCTCCGGGCCGCGACCCCGTTCGTCGAGGGCCTCCTGAAGGCGTTCCCCCGCGCGAAGCAGGGGGTCATCTCCGCCGGCCGCGACGAGGAGGCCGGGATGACCGACGGCGAGTTCCCGATCACCATCGACTACGTGAAGCTGCCCGAGATCGGCCCCGACGACACCGTCATCGTCGCCGATCCGATGCTCGCGACCGGCTCGACGATGTGCGCGGTGCTCGACCACGTCCTCGACGAGGCCGGCGAGTTCGAGGACCTGTTCGTCCTCTCGGCGGTCTCCGCGCCCGACGGGCTCGTCCGCGTGAGCGAGGTAGTCCCCGAGGCCGACCTCCTGACGGTCGCCATCGATGACTACCTCGACGACGACGGGTTCATCGTTCCCGGGCTCGGCGACGCCGGCGACCGCGCGTTCCGGACGGTCTGAGGTCGCGAGGCGCCGGCGGCTGTCCGGGCTCGGTCCTGCGCGGTCCGGGCTCGGTCCTGCGCGGTCCGTCGACGTACTTTTAAGAGCCGCCCCCGCGACCGACCGGTATGAGCGACGCGCCGACGACCGTGCCCTGTGACGGCTGCGGCGAGCCGACGACGGACGCGCTCGCGCGGACCGTCCGGCTGAGCGTCGACCGGGCGAACATCGACACGCAGCGGCTCTGCCCGGACTGCTTCGCCGACTGGATCCAGCGTTATCAGGACCGGCTCGGCTCGGGCCCCGACGAGTCCGACGGGAGCTCCGAGATCATCGTCGACTGAGCTCCCGCGGACCGAACCCGGTTCGGGACGCCGTCCCCGCGCCGAACCGGTTCGCCTCGGAGCCCACACACGGCAACGTCCGTCCCGACCGCCCGTCTTAAGCCGCGGCGGAACGGACGACGACGTAATGGACCTCGCCATCGACGCCCCGGCCCCGGCGGCGCCCGACTGCGCCGACGACGGGACGTGGCTCGCCTGTATCGAGTGCGACGAGACGTTCGGCCCCTTCGAGGACGTCCGGTACACCTGCGACGAATGCGACGGGCTGCTGGAGGTGCGCTACGCCGACCCGCCGACGTTCGACGAGTTCGGATCGGGAGCCTCGTCCGACGGTCCCGACCGCGGCGTCTGGCGGTACCGCGAGGCGCTCCCCTTCGATCTGGGCGTCACGCTGCCCGAGGGCGACACCCCGCTCCACCGCGTCCCGCGGATCGAGGAGGCGGTCGGCGTCGAGACGCTCCGGGTCAAACACGAGGGAATGAACCCCACCGGCTCGTTCAAGGACCGCGGGATGACCGTCGGCGTCCGGGTCGCCAAGGAGTTGGGCGTCGGCGCGCTCGCGTGCGCCTCTACCGGGAACACCTCGGCCGCGCTCGCCGCCTACGGCGGGCGCGGCGACATGCAGACGCTCGTGCTCCTCCCGGACGGGAAAGTCGCCGCCGGTAAGGTCGCGCAGGCGAGCCTCCACGGCGCCCGAATCCTGGAAGTCGACGGCAACTTCGACGCGTGTCTCGACATCGTCCAAGAGCTGGCCGCCCGCGGCGAGGCGTACCTGCTCAACTCGCTGAACCCCTTCCGTCTTGAGGGCCAGAAGACGATCGGCTTCGAGATCCTAGAGGAGTTCTACGCCGACTACGGGACCTTCCCGGACCGGATCGTCCTCCCCGTGGGCAACGCGGGCAACACCTCGGCGCTGTATAAGGGCTTCCGCGAGCTCGTCCAGGCGGGCGCGCTCGACGTCGACGAGGTCCCCAGGCTGACCGGCGTGCAGGCCGAGGGCGCCGCGCCGATGGTCGAGGCGATCGAGGAGGGGAACGACGAGATCCGCCGGTGGGAGGAGGTCGAGACGCGGGCGACCGCGATCCGCATCGGCAACCCGGTCAACGCGCCGAAGGCGATCCCCGGGATCCGCAACACCGACGGCACCGCGGTCGCCGTCAGCGACGACGAGATCACCGCCGCGCAGCGCCACCTCGCCGCCGAGGGCGTCGGCGTCGAGCCCGCCTCCGCGGCGAGCCTCGCCGGGCTGAAGAAGCTCCGGCGCTCCGGCGTCGTCGACGACGACGAGCGGGTCGTCTGCCTGACGACGGGGCACCTCTTGAAAGACCCCGAGGCCGCCTACGAGGCCGGCGGCGACCCCGAGTCCGTCCCGAACGACGTGGACGCGGTGCTCGACCACCTGCACGGGTGAGCGTCGGGGAACGCCGACCCGCCGCGGTTTCCGGATGTATCGTCTCCGCTACTCCCAGTTGTACAGCGCGTCCTGGAACACCGCCTCCACGTCCCCTTTCGTCACGGGACGCGGGTTACACCGGAGGAGTCGCTGCTGGCTCTCGACGGTGCTTTCGGCGAGCTCATCCGTGTCGGCGGCGGTGATCCCCGCCAGTTCGTTGAGCCCGCTCGGGAGCACGTTGAGGTCTCGCTGGAGGCGCACGAACTCCTCGCGGGCCTCGTCGGCGGCCTCGCGGGTGCTCATCCCCGAGGTGTCGGCGCCGAGCATCTCCGCCACCTTCGCGAACCGCGGCGGGTCGCTGGCGACGTTGTAGCCGAGGGTGCTCGCGGGGGTGAGCGCGGCGATCGTCTCCCCGTGGTAGGTGTGGTAGTTGTTGCCGACGGGATACGCCATCGCGTGCGCGAGGCTCGCACCGGCAGTGAGTCCGGCTATCGCGCCGAACAGCGCGCCCTTCAGCATCGCGCCGCGCGCCTCGATATCGTCGCCGTTGTTGACGACGCGGCGCACGTTCGACGAGAGGAGGTCGATCGCCTTCTCGCTGAACATCTCGGTGAACCCGGTGCGCCCGGCGTACACCGGGCGGTCGGCGGGGTCCTCGGGGCGAAGCAGGTCGTCGTAGCGGTGGGTGGTGTATCCCTCGATCGCGTGCCCGAGAGCGTCCATCGCGGTCTTCGCCGTGAGATCCGGCGGCAGGGTCGTGGTGAGCGTCGGGTCGAGCACCGCGGCGTCGGCCCGGACGTGCGCGCTGGAGATCCCCTCTTTGATCCCCTTTTCGGGCACCGAGAGGATCGCCACGGGAGAGATTTCCGAGCCGGTACCCGCCGTCGTCGGCAACAGGATCAGCGGCGGTCCGGATTCCGTGAGGTCCTCTCCCGCGCCCGTGGGAGCCGCAACGTAGTCGAGTACGTCGCCGCCGTTGGCGACGATCGCCCGCGTCGCCTTCGCGGTGTCCATACAGCTCCCGCCGCCGAGCCCGAGGTAGAAGTCGTACCCGTCTGCTCCCGTCTCGTCGCGGACGAAGCTGATACACTCCTCGACGGCCGCGATGCTGGGCTCGCGCTCGACGCCGTCGTACACGTCGACGTCGAATCCGTCGGCCTCCAGCTCGTCGGCGACGCGATCGACGTGTCCGAGGGAGACGAGGTCCGAATCGGTGACGATCAGCCCGCCGCCCTCGCCGGAGAGCCCGAGCTGTCCGAGCTGGTAGCCGAGCTCGTCGGCCGCGTTGGCGCCGACGCGGATCGCGGGCATCCGTACCTCCCAAACGGTCTCCGGCGAGAGCCGGTGCGGGTCGGCGGAGACGGATCGCTCGTAGCTCACACTCCCCACCCCGGTTGGATCGCCTCGAACTGGGCGGGGTCGTGGCCGAACACGATCTCGGCGTCGTGGCGCCGCTCCAGCTCGCGGATGCGGTGTATGCTCTCCGTCCACTCCGTTTTCCCCCACACGAGGGGACCGCCGAGCGGCGTCCCTTCCTCGTAGTTCTCGTCCATGTACACCTGATCGCCGGTGAACACGACGGTACCGCCGGAGTCGAGGTGAACCACGGAGCCGGTCAGTCCCGGCGTATGGCCGGGGAACCGAACGAACTCCAAGTCGGTGAAACGCTCCTCGCGGTCGCGGTGAAGCACCTGCCAGTTCAGGTCGTGATCGAAGTCGTCGAGCACGTACGCGCCGCTTCCCTCGTCCGTCTTCGCGCTGTAGTACGCGAACTTCAGTTCCTGCTCGTGGACGTACACCGGCGTGTCGGTGCCCGCGAAGAACTCCAGTCCGCCCGCGTGATCGAGATGGAGGTGGCTCTGGAACACCGCGTCGACGTCGTCGAGCGAGTAGCCCGCCGCCGCCAGGTCGTCGTCGAGCCGGTGCTCGCTCGCGTCGTGCGGGTAAAAGGCCTGTACGAGCCCCTCGGGCCAGTGACCGTCGGCGGCGTCGTGGTGCGAGCCCGTGTCCCAGAGGATCGTCGCCTCCGGATGGTCGATCACGAGATTCCACACCGGGATCTCGTCGTACTCGGTGTCCGGATTCGGCTCGTCGCGGCTGCCGATGGTGTTCGCCTCCATCATGTAGTTCATGTCACAGTACAACCCGCCGCGATCGATGACGTGAATCTCAGCGTCGACCATACAATCAGCTATTCATCATAAATATTCATAAACGTGGCCCCGAGAGGGGGTTCCGTTTCTTCGGTTCGGCGAGCGGTATCGCGGCGCCACGGCTCGCGTTTTCGCCGAATTGCCGGCTTAAAAGGCGTTAGACCGGGGTCTTCGGACTGCAGCCCACCACGCCGCAGCGCGAGGTTCTTTACTCCGCCGGCCGCTCGTCGGCGTCGTCGAGCGTGATCTCGGTGACCTCGACGACCCGGTCGTCGCCGAGCAGCGTCTCGATGGCCTCGTCCGGCACGTCCTGATCGAGGTTGTAGACGGTGAGCGCCTCGCCGCCCTGCGTCTCGCGGGCGTTGTACATCCCGGCGATGTTGACGTCGTAGTCGCCGAGGACGGTGCCGATGAGCCCGATGACGCCCGGCTCGTCGGTGTTGCGCGCGACCAGCATGTTACCGTACGGGACGGCGTCGACCCGGAAGCCGTCGATCCGGACGATACGCGGGTCCTCGCCCGCGAACAGGGTACCCTCGACCGCGATGGAGTCCTCGCCGTTGTGGACCGTGACGCGCACGAGGCTCTGGAAGTCCTCCGTCTGGCGGGTCTTCGACTCGGTCACGTCGATGCCGCGCTCCTCGGCGAGCCGCGGCGCGTTCACCGCGTTCACCTGCCACTCCAGCGGCTCGAAGACGCCTTTCAGGGCGCTGGCGGTGACGAGCTCGACGTCCTCCGCGGCGATGTCGCCCTCGTAGGCCGTCTCCACGCTCGTGATCCGCCCGTCGAGCAGCTGCGCGGCGACCTTGCCGGCGGTCTCCGCCACGGCGATGTACGGCTTGATCCGCGGGAACGCCGTCTCGTCGACGGAGGGCGCGTTGAGCGCGGTCAGCACCGGCTCGTCGTCGAACGCCGAGAGCACGGCCTCCGCGGTGTCGACCGCGACGTTCTCCTGGGCCGCCTCGGTCGAGGCGCCGAGGTGCGGCGTCAAGACGATCTCCTCGACGTCGAGCAGCGGCGAGTCCTGCGACAGCGGCTCCTCGGCGAAGGAGTCGAGCGCGGCGCCCGCGAGGACGCCGTCCTCGACCGCCTCGGCGAGCGCGTCCTCGTCGACGATGCCGCCGCGGGCGCAGTTGATCAGGTAGCCGCCCTCGAGCTGGGCCAGCTCGGCCTCGCCGATCATCCCCTCGGTCTCGGGGAGGAGGGGGGTGTGGACCGTCGCGAAGTCGCCGGCCGCGAGCGCCTCGTGGAGGTCCTCGACCAGCTCGGCGCCGAGGCGGTCGGCGCGCTCCTCGGAGATGTACGGGTCATAGACGACGAGATCCATCCCGAGCGAGTCGAGCCGCTTGGCGACCTGCTGGCCCACCCGGCCGAGCCCGACGATGGTGAGCGTCTTGTTGTTGATCTCGGTGCCGAGGAACTCGCCTTTCGCCCACTCACCGCCGACGAGGCGGCCGTGGGCCTGCGGGATCGAGCGCGCGACGGCGAACGTCATCGCGACCGTGTGCTCGGCGGCGGCCCGAACGTTCCCCTCGGGCGCGTTGGCGACGATGACGCCGTGGTCGGTGGCGGCCTCGATGTCGATGTTGTCGACGCCGATACCGGCGCGCCCGACGATGACGAGCTCCGAGGCGGCCTCGAACACCGCCTCGTTCACGTCGGTCCCGGAGCGGACGATCAGCGCGTTGGCGTCGCTCACGGCGTCGAGCAGGTCGTCGCCCTCGGATTCGTAGTCCGTTACGACCTCGTGGCCGGCGTCTCGGAGTCGGTCCAACCCCGCGTCCGCGATGGGGTCGGTCACGAGTACCTTCATGGGCGTTTTCACCGGCGGCGCGAGGTTAACCCTTTCCTCATCGCTTCGTTTTGCCGGCCGTGACGATCCTCGATTGTGCGTACTAAACCCCCCTATTTCGGGTGGAAAATCCTCGTTCGTGGGTACCGATCGTCCGGGGCGAGCTGTTCCGCCCGCGCGGACCGCCCGGCGCGGAGCGCGCCGGGCGGCGGTACTGCCTTTTATATCCGGACGCTTGGTCGGGTATGGACGTCACGATCGCGTTCGCCGGTGTGGCCGCCATCCTCGTGTTGACGGGGATCAGCGCCTTCTTTTCCAGTTCGGAGCTGGCCGTCTTCTCGGTCCCCACCCACCGGATCGACTCGCTGCTCGCCGCCGACGCGCCGGGCGCGCGGGCGCTCTCGGCGCTTCGAGAGGACTCGCACCGCTTCCTCGTCACGGCCCTCGTGAGCAACAACATCGCCAACATCGCGGCCGCCTCGGTCGCGACCGCCGTCTTCGTGCGGTTCGGCTTCTCGGGAGGCGAGGCGGCCACGGGCTCGACGCTCGTCACGAGCGTCTTCGTCATCGTCTTCGGCGAGATCGCGCCGAAGTCCTACGCGGTGGCGAACGCCGAGCGGCACGCGCTCCGGGTCTCCCGGCCGGTCGTCGCGATCCAGCGCGTCATCCGCCCGGTGCTGTACGTGTTCGAGGCGCTCTCCGGCGTCGTCAATCGATTCACGGGCGGCGAGTCCGCCATCGAGTCGTACCTCACCCGAGAGGAGATCGAGACGCTCGTGCTCTCGGGGCAGGCGGCAGGCGCGATCGATCCCGAGGAGGGCGCGATGATACGCGGCGTCCTCGACCTGGAGTCGACGCGCGTCTCCGCGGTAATGGTCCCGCGCACCGACATGGTGGCGCTCCCGGACACCGCGACCCCGGCCGACGTGCTCTCGGCAGCCGGCCGAGAGGGCGTCACCCGGATGCCCGTCTACGGCGAGAACCGCGACGACATCGTTGGAACCGTCGACGTGCGCGACGCCATCGGCGCCCACGAACGGGGCGAGCCGCTCGCGAGCGCGCTCCGGGAGCCGACGTTCGTCCCGGAGACCCAGCCGGTCGACGAGCTGTTCGACGAGCTGCGGTCGAGCGGGGGGCGGCTGGCGGTCGTCGTCGACGAGTTCGGCGCGGTCGTCGGGATCGTCACCTTAGAGGACGTGGTCGAAGAGGTCGTCGGCGAGCTGGTCGGCCGGTGGGAGACCGATCACGTCGACGTGGTGGCGCCCGACGCCGCGGTCGTCCGCGGGTGGACCACCGTCGTGCATCTGAACGATTCGCTCGGGCTGGACCTCCCGGTCGACCGGGGCGTCGAGACGGTCGCGGGACTGATCACCCAGCGGGTCGGGCGGGTCGCGGCCGAGGGCGACACGGTCGCCTTCGGCGACGTGACGCTCACCGTCACCGGGGCGACCCCGACGCGGGTGACGCGGGTCCGGGTCGAGCATCCCGGTCCCGACGCGGGGTCGACTGACAGCGACGGTCCCCTGTAGCACAACATACATATCCCCCGATCGACAGGTGATACACACGCTTTCGATAATGATGACTCGATGGGGGTGCGGTCGATGCGGGTTCGTCGCGTGGACCGCGGACCGCTCCGAGATGCGCGACGTCGTCGGGTCGCACCTCCTCGCGCACACGCCGGACGCCGTCTCCCGGTCGGACTTCCGGACGAGCTGGGACTGCCCGTACTGTTCGACCGAGAAGACGGCCTACGACGGTGACAGCGTCGTGGAGGAGTTCGAGAGCCACCTCTACGAGCACGCCGCGGACGGGCTCGACGACGGCGTCCACGTCGCGGACCGCTTCTCGTGGGACGGCACCGTCCACGTCGCCGCGCCGGTCGACGGCCCGGGCGCCGACGCGCTCCGGGTGCATTTCCACGGCAACGCCGACTTGGTGATCGCGGTCACCGCCGACCCGGACCGATTCGTTCGCCTGCTCGACGCGGAACTCGGCGCTTGGCCCGGTCGGACCGTCGTCGTCAGCAGCGAACCGTACTCGTTCGAGACCGACGCGCCCGACGGTCCCGACGACGGGTCCGTCGAGATCGTCGAGATCGATCCTCGACTCGGCGCGGAGGAGCTCGGTGAGACGGTGTCGCGGATCATCGACGCCAACCACGCCGCCGGCGACACGCTCTCGGTCGAGGTGAGCGTGTTCCGTGAGATCGTTCGGTCGTTCGACGTGCAGACGGCCTGCTCGTTTATCAGGATGCTCTCCGCCCGATTGGACGACACCGGCGGCGCCCTTCAGCTGTACGCCGACGCCGACGCGGACGCGAACGTCTCGACCGTGCTGAACTTCCTCGACGACGAGATCGACCTGCGTCTGGCGGCCGAAGACGAGCGGTTCGTCCGGACGACGTAGCCCGGCGTCTCGTTCGTCCGGGAGCCCGCCTCCCGTTCCACCGAGTCACTCTCGGTGTTTCTCCGTGTAGTCCGCCGGCCACCTGACGTAGACGTACTCCAGAGCCCGATCGGTCACGCGGTCGGCCGTCAGGCGCTTCCGACGGCGGAGCACCCGCCGCGCTCGCTCGCTCGTGTCCTCGTCCGTTTCCGGGTCCTCCGCGAGCGCCCTGAGCTGTCGTTCGAGATCCGGGAACTCGACGCGCCGGAGATACGCGGCGGCGAGGTCGGCGACGAGGTCGTCGGCGTGGCCGAGCGCGTCCAGCAGCCACTCGATGACGGCCGGGTCGCCGGTCGCCGTCGCGAGCTCGCCGAGCAGCCACGCCGCGTGACACCGCGTCTCGTCGGTGGCGTGGCCCCCGCGGTCGCCGGAGACGACCCCGTGGAGCAGCCGAGCGATCGGCCGGTCCTCGGCGCCGTCGGCGACGCCGGCCGCGTCGTGCGGGTCGCGCGTCTCGTCGGCTCCGGTCGTCTCCTCGCTTCCGTCCCCTGACGCCCGGTCGGCGACGACCCGCTCGCGGACGTCGCGTCCCCGGACCGACTCCCCCTCCGCGAGGAGCCTGACCAGCGACACGGTCGCCGCGTACCGGACTTCCGGCGACGGGTCGGTCGTCGCCCGGAGGAGCGTCGTCGCCGACTCGGGGCGGTCCAGCCCGTACAGCCGCGTGACGACGGTCCGGCGGAGCCGTTCGCTCCCCGCGTCCGCGGCGGCCGAGAGGAGCGTCACCGCCTCCGCCGTGCCGATCGTCACCAGCGCGTCGACCGCGGAGCGACACACGAGCGCGTTCCGCGTTCCCAACAGCGGTCTGATCGGGGTGACCGCGTCACCGCCGAGCTCGGCGTACGCACGGACCGACCGGGCCCGCACCCGGGCGTCGCCGTCGTCGAACGCTTCGCGGAGTCGGTCCGTCGCGTCCGGTGATCCCGTCGCGCCCAGCCCGGTCGCCCCGACCATCCGATAGGCGGCGTGGTCGCTCGTCAGCCATCGGGCGAACGCGGTCTCCGGATCGTCGGCGGGGTCGCGCCGTCGGACCGCGGCCGCGACCCGGGAGACGAGCTCGTCGACGTATCGGTCGCCGTGGAAGTACAGCGCGTCGATGGCCTCCGCACGGACGGCGGCGTCCTCGTCGGTGAGTACGACCCGCAACAGTCGGTCGACGATCTGACGCTCGTCGCCGACCATCGAACTCGACGGGCTTCCGAGCGCCTCGACGCCCTCCAGTCGGGTCGTCGCGTCGTTGCCCTCGTCGAGTAGCGCGAACGCCCGGGGACGTGCACCGTCGGCCCGGTCCGAACGCGAGTCGTGCTCCATCTGTCCCCGACTTATCGGCGTCGCGATTAAACGTACCCCCGAAAGTATCAGTTATGAGAATATCGGCGAGACCGCGTTCCGGTCCCTCGACTCGTCGATATCAGCGGCGGATCTCGTCTCGGCCTCCGCCGCGGTCGGGCGTCCCCTACACCCGCCGGCTTATCCGAGCTCGATCGACGCGACGGTCTCGTACACCGGGCCGTCGTCCGTCAGGGTCGAGGAGACGAGTCGGACCGCGTCGGCCTCGAACCGACCGACCTCGGGATCGCGGTTTCGGACGGCGTCCCGCACCAGTCCCTTCCCGCGGGCGTCGTCCATCCGGGCGAGCGTGACGTGCGGGGTGAACGCGTGCTCCGCGGGATCGACGCCGAGCGCGGTCGCCTCGGTCTCCAGGGAGTCGTGGAGCGCGGTCAGTTCCGCGTCCCCCGCGCCGACCCCCGCCCAGACGACCGAGACGTAGTCGAGGCTCGGGAAGACGCCGAACCCCTGGACGGCGCACTCGAAAGGGTCGACGTCGGCGGTCTCGACGGCGCGCTCGCCGGCCGCGATCACGTCGTTGAGGGCGGGAGCGTCGGCGTCGTCGTCGCTCTCGCCGGCGGTGTTCCCGCCGATCGCACCGAGGAACTTCAGCGTCACGTGCGCCTGCTCGGGATCGACGAACCGCAGTCCGTCCGCGCCCTCGAACGCGGCCTGCGCGTCGGCGACGGACTCCGCGAGGTCGTCGGGCAGGTCGACGGCGAAGAAGGCTCGCATAGTCGGGTGGGGATCGGTCGCGTTCGAACATAAATCGTCGACGACGCGGAGAATGGCGGAAGCGGATCGGGGGTACCGGCCAAATACGCCGGCGTATGTGCTCGACCGGCCGATCCGTAATAACAGGGTATACTTGTCGGCTCGCCGTTCGTCAGTACACGAATGGCAGGCGCCTCGAGTGATGGGTCCGGGGGAGCGGTCTCCGGAAACATTCTGAAATATTACATATATAAATCGACGAAAGCGGTCGAGTTCTATCGGCCCGTCATGTACCTCTTCTTTCTGGCCCAAGGGCTGTCGTTCACTCAGATCGCGATTCTGGAGGCCCTCTACAACCTGACGACGCTGTTCGGAGAGATTCCCACCGGCTACGTCGGCGACCGCGTCGGACGACGCAACAGCCTCCTCATCGGGACGTCGCTCATCTCCGTTACGCTTCTCGGGATCGGCCTGTCGAGCTCGTTTCTTCCGCTGGCGGGCCTCTACGTCTGCTGGTCGCTGGGCTACAACTTTCGTTCCGGTAGCGAAGACGCGTGGCTCTACGACACCCTCACCGACGACCTCTCAGAGGACGAGTTCGCGCACGTCCGAGGGCGCGGAGAGTCGGCGGCGTTGGCCATCGGAGCCGGTGCGGCGATCCTCGGCGGATATCTCGGAAGCATCGACCTCTCGTATCCGTGGTTCGTCGCGGCGGGCGTGACGAGTCTCGGAGTCGGGGTACTGCTCACGCTCGACGAACCGGAGACGTACAAGCAGACCGCCACAGCGGATCTGAGCCTCCGCCGGACGGTGCGCATCGTGCGGGAGGTACTCTCGCGCCGTCGCCTGCGGTCGTTCCTGCTCTACTACTACGTCCTGTACGCGGCGGTCACGTACCTCGTGTTCGTCTTCCTTCAGCCGATTTTCGAGACGGTCGTGCTCGACCTCGGAATCGCCCAATCGCAGGTCGAAGCCCTGCTGGGATGGTTCTATGCGGCGTACAGTCTCGTCGGCGCGGTACTGAACTACTACACGGGGGCGATCAGAGAGACGATCGGGCTGCGGAAGTGGTTTCTCGCCCTCCCGTTCGCCGTCGGTAGCGCGTTGGTAGGGATGTACTTCGTACCGGTCCTAGCGCTTCCGACCTTCCTCCTGATTCGGGGGGTCTCGGACGTCACACGGTCGTTCGCCGGACAGTACGTCAACGACCGGGTGGAGACGCTCGGTCGCGCCACCGTTCTGAGCGCGATGGCGATGGTCAGCGGCCTCGCCGTCGTCCCCTTTCAACTTGGGAGCGGCATCATCTCGGACGCCATCTCTCCGCTGTTCGCGCTCGGTGTCGGGGGCGTCGTTCTCATCGTCGGAGCGGTGAGCATCCTCCTGTGGGAGGCCCCTATCGGCGATGAAGCGGTCCGAGAGTGAACGCCGCGATGGCCGAGACACCGCCTCAGGCAGGTAGTGGCGATTCGCGCGGAACCCCACGGATAGAGGCCGGTTCGGACGCTGAGCGTATCCCCTACGTCGGTCGGCGACGAACGCATCCAGAGCCCTAACCGCGGGACTCGACGGCCTCGCTGCGGTCCCCGTCGCTCACTCCGCTCGCTCCCGCGGTCCGGTCGCCGCCCGGCTTCGTCCCCGCGGCTGTTGCCTCGGGTTCCGCCCGACGGCGCCGCATGACGACCTCACCCCGCTCCCGGCGCCTCGCTGCTCACGCCCGGCGGGCGACGCGGTGGGACGCGCCGACCGCGCAGTTCGGTTATAACCGCTCGCGGAGCGTCTCGGCCGTCGCCTCGCCGATGCCGTCGACGTCGGTGAGGTCTTCGCTGGAGGCGTCGCGGACGCTCTCGACCGAGCCGAACCGACGGAGGAGACGGCGGCGGGTCTCCGGGCCGACGCCGGGCACGTCGTCGAGGACTGTCTTGACCTCGTCGCGGACGGTCTGGTGGTAGGAGACGGCGAAGCGGTGCGCCTCGTCGCGCACCCTCTGGAGCAGGTGGAGCTCGGGGGCGTCGTCGTCCCACCGGCGGGTGCCGGACGGGGTGACGACCAGCTCCTCGGCCTTCGCCAAGGCGACGACGGGCACGTCCCAACCGGTCTCCGCGAGCGCGTCGCGGGCGGCGCCGAGTTGGCCCTCGCCCCCGTCGATGAGCAGCAGGTCGGCGTCGGGCCGGTCGTCGCGGCCCTCGACCGCGCGCTCGGCGCGCCACCGAACCAGCTCGCGCATGTTCGCGTAGTCGTCGTTGCGGTCGGTGAGCTTCTTCCGGCGGTAGTCGGCCGTCTCCGCGCTCCCGTCGACGAAGCAGACGTCGGCGCCGACCACCGCGGTGCCCTGCGCGTGGCTCACGTCGAACCCCTCGATCCGGGCGGGGCGGTCGATCCCGAGCCGCTCGCCGAGCGCGCCGACCGGGTCGTCGCGGCCGCCGCGCTTCCGGGCGTTCTTGAGGGCGAGTTCGACCAGCTTCGCCTCGCGACCCGCGCCGGGCACTCGCACCGCGACGCCCTCCGCCTCCAGCCAGTCGACCACGTCCGGGTCCGACGGGCGCTCCGCCAAGAGGACCGCGTCCGGGAACTCCCGCTCCGCGTAGTACTGCGTGAGGAACGCGGACAGCACCGCCGCGGGGGTGTTGGCGTCGGGGTCGGCGGGGTCGGCGGAGTCGGCGCCGCTCGCCTCTCCGCCCACCACCTCGTCGTCGTCGCCCATCGCCGCCGCGTCCAATCGATGGCGGCTCCGGTCGACCAGCTGGCCGCGCTCGCTGTGGAGCCGGGCCACGCGGGCGACGTCGCCCTCGACCGCGGCCGCGAGCACGTCGACGGTGCGGTCGTCGGACCGGTCGCTGACGGCCTCGCCGCCCTCGCCGTGGAACGCCTCGACGGCCTCGAGCCGGTCTCGGAGGTTGGCTGCGCGCTCGAACTCCGCGCCCCCGGCGGCCGCCTCCATCCGCCGGCGCAGGGGATCGGCGAGGACGCCCGTCTCGCCCTCCAGAAAGCGATGGACCGCGGCCACGTCCTCGGCGTAGCGCTCGGGGTCGACCTCGCCGGTGCAGGGGGCCGAGCAGATCCCCATCTCGTAGTCGAGACAGGGGCGGTCGCGGTTCGCGTACTTGTGGTCCGAGCAGCCGCGGAGCCGGTACTCGTCGCGGATCGCCTTCACCACGGTTTCGACGCGGCCCTTGTCCGTGAACGGCCCGTACGCGACCGCGCCCTCCTCCGGGTCACGGGTGACCTCGATCCGGGGGACGGGGTGGTCGGTCAAGGCGATCAGCGGGTACGACTTGTCGTCTTTCAGCCGGACGTTGAACCGCGGCTGGAGCCGCTTGATGAGGTTGGCCTCCAGCAGCAGCGCCTGCGTCTCGGTGTCGGTGACCGCGAACTCGATCCGGTCGGCGCGCGCGACCATGCCCCGGATGCGCCCCGATCGGGGGTCCGCGTACGACCGGACTCGACCCCGGAGATCGACCGCCTTGCCCACGTACAGCGTCGTCTCCCCCGCCCGGAACTGGTAGACGCCGGGCTCGGTCGGGAGGTCCGCGACCCGCTCGCGCACGGCGTCGGCGTCCATCGGACTCGGGTAGCCGCCGGACGCGTTTGAACGCTGCGGGCGGGGATGGCGGCAGGTATCCCGTCGTTCGCGGGGTCTTTGATTATCAACCGTGAATAACAGAGGGGACAGTTTATTGCGGTGGTCGGGAGAAGGCGACATAGATATGACGGGAGTTCGAGGGCTACTCCGGCGCGTGTTCGGACGGGATCGGAACTCGCGGTCGGTCCCTGACGGCGGCGTCGTCGTCGACGATCCAGCCGGCGATGAGGGGCCGACCGGGGCCGGACAGCCCGACGAGACGGGGGAGTTCGACGGAGAGGGGGACGGGATCACGGAGGGGCTGGGCGTCGATCGCGCCGGGACGCTCGCCGCCGCCGGCTTCGAGCAGGTGTTCGACGCCACCGGCGTCCCGACGTTCATCCTCGACGGCGAGGGGAGGATCGCCGAGTGGAACGAGTCCATCGCGTCGCTTACCGGGAGCGAGCGCGAGGACGCCGTCGGCCACGACCACGTTTCCGAGCTGTTCTACCCCGACGGACGGCGGGCCGACACGCTCGCCGACAAGGTGCTCGACGCCCCGAAGACAGCCGACGAGGTGTACGGAGTCGACCGCTGCGACTCGGCGCAGACCCGCTACCGCGACACCAGCACAATGGTGGACCGCCACGGCGACGAGAAGCACATCGAGTTCACGGCGACACCGCTGTACGACGGCGACGAACTCGTCGGCGTCACCGAGGTCGTCATCGACCGAACGGAGAACGTCAACCAGCGGAATGCGACCGAGACGCTGGTGACGGAGGTCCGCGAGACGGCCGAGGAGATCGGCGAGGGGAACCTCGACGCCCGCGTCGCCCGGCACGAGGAGTGCGAGATCCTCGACGAGGAGCTGCTGGCCGTCATCGGCGTCGTCAACGGGATGGCCGAGAACCTGCGGGACCTCTCCGAGAGCGTCCACGAGCAGGCGCAGCAGATCGACCGGACGGTCCAAGAGGCGAGCGGGGCCGCCGCCGACATCGCCGAGAACGTCGACGAGCAGAACGAGCTGTTAGAGGAGAGCGTCTCCGAGATGCAGTCCTTCTCGGCCGGCATGGAGGAGGTCGCCGCCACGGCCGACCAGGTCGACTCCGCCGCGGTCGCGGCCAGCGAGGCCGCCGACGAGGGGCTCGACGCCAGCGAGGACGCCCGCGAGGCGACCGAAGACGTCGTCTCGATCGGCGACGAGCTCGTCGAGAGCGTCGGGGCGCTCTCGGAGCGCATGGACGACATCGAGGAGGTCATCGAAGTGATCTCGGACGTGGCCGAGCAGACGAACCTGCTCGCGCTCAACGCCAACATCGAGGCCGCACGCGCCGGCGAGGGCGGAGACGGCTTCGCGGTCGTGGCCGAGGAGGTGAAGAAGCTCGCCGACGAGACCCGCGGCTACACCGAAGACATCACGGAGAGCCTCGACCAGCTTCAGGCGCAGTCCGACGAGACGAGCACGGCGGTCGAGCGCTCGCACGATCGCATCGAAGACGCCGGCACCGAGATCGAGACGGTGCTCGACTCCCTCGAAAACATCGCAGACGCGGTCGACGAGGCCGCCGCGGGCGTCGCCGAGGTCGCCCGGACCACGGACGACCAGGCCGCGACGGTCGAGGAGCTCACCTCGTCGCTGGAGTCGGTGCGAGAGCGGTCGGACCGCACCGAGGACGCGACCGACCGTATCGTCGACGCCACCGACGATCAGGAGATCGCCGTCGACGAGCTGATAACGCGCGTCGAGCGGCTGGACACCCGGCAGTAGCGGGAGTCCATCGATTGGAGGTCGGTCGGGGGGCGAGCGGTCCCCGATCGGCGGCCCCACGCCTCGCGATTTCTCCCCGCCGCCGAACGTTTAACCCCACCGAGACCCTGTTTCTCGTATGTCAGTCACGCCTCCCGGACCCATCGGCGACCCCCTCTTCGGCAACGGTCGCCAGTTCGCCGACGACCCGTTCTCGTTCATGCGCGCCTGCGCCGACAGCTACGGCGACGTCGTCCGCTTCGACCTCGGCCCGCGGGAGACGTATCTCCTGACGAACCCCGCGGACATCGAGCGCGTCCTCGTCGCCGACGCCGAACAGTACCGGAAGCCGCAGTTCGGCGACGACGCCATGGACACCCTGCTCGGGGACGGCCTCCTCATGAGCGAGGGGGAGACGTGGCAGCGCCAGCGGAAGCTGGCGAACCCCTCGTTCCATAACCGGCGGATCGGGGCCCTCGACGAGACGATGGTCGGCCACACCGAGTCGCAGCTCGCGGACTGGAACGACGGCGACGTGGTCGACATCCAGCTGGAGGTCGCCCGCCTCACCGTCAAGATCATCGTCTCGGCGATGTTCGGCGCCGACATCACCGACGAGGAGGTGAAGACGGTCCAAGAGAAGCTGGAGCCGCTCGGCGCGCGGTTCGAGCCCGACCCGCGCCGCTTCCTGATCCCGAACTGGGTACCGACCCGCGAGAACCGCGAGTTCGACGCCGCCATCGACACCCTCGAATCAGTGATCGACGGGATCGTCGACCGACGCCGCGGGACCGAGCGCGACCCGAGCGTCGACCCGGCCGGCCCCGAGGGCGTCGCGGTGCGCGGCCCCGCCGGGGACGGCGACGGCGACCTGCCGATGGACCTGCTCTCCGTGCTGTTGCGCGCCCGCGACCGAGACGAGCAGACGGACGAGAACCTCCGCGACGAGCTGGTGACGATGCTGTTGGCCGGCCACGACACCACCGCGCTCGCGTTGACGTACACCTTCTACCTGCTCTCGAACCACCCCGAGGCGCGGGAGCGCGTGGCGAGCGAGGCCGAGGCGGCGGTCGACGGCGGTCGCGCGGCGGACGAGTCGACCACCGCCGACGGCGGCCCGTCCGCCAGCGACGTGCGCGACATGGAGTTCACCGAGCGCGTGCTCAACGAGTCGATGCGGCTGTATCCGCCGGTTTACACCCTGTTCCGCGAGCCGAAGCTCGACGTGAAACTGGGCGGGTACCGGATCCCGGAGGGCTCCGCCCTCATGCTCTCTCAGTGGGTGGTCCACCGCTCGCCGCGCTGGTACGACGACCCGGAGACGTTCGACCCGAGCCGGTGGACGCCGGAGCGCCGGAGCCAGCGCCCGCGGTTCGCCTACTTCCCGTTCGGCGGCGGGCCGCGTCACTGCATCGGGAAGGCGTTCTCGCTGCTCGAAGCCAAGCTGATCCTCGCGAAGGTCTGCTCGCAGTACGACCTCGAGTACGAGGGGCCCGACCTCTCGCTGCGCGGGTCGCTGACGATGCACCCGGACCATCCGGTACCGATGCGCATTCGCGAGCGCTAACCGGAATGGCCGACGACGCGACCGAGTCGTACTGTCGCCGCTGCGGCGAACCCCTCTCGCGGGGAGCCATCGCGAGTCACCAGCGCGCCTGCTGTCTCAACGCGACTCCCATCGCCGGCGTCTGCCCGACGCACGGCCCCGTCGGGCCGCACCACGCGGTCGACGAGCCGAGCGAGCGAAACGATTCGGATAGCGAAGACGGCGACTGGGAGTGACCGCCGACGGCGACGTAGTATTTATAAACTGATGGCGGCGGCGCGCGCCTCCGAACGCCCGCAGGGCGTGAGGAGCGCGTGCGAGGGACGCGGCGAACGCGAGCGGCGAAGCCGCGAGGCGTGAGCCGCGAGGCTGGGGAGGTGTGAGGTGCGGTTGCGGTCCCGCGAGTGAAACGAGCGGGAGCACGGAAGTCGCAGCCCGCGCAGCGAACGCAGTGAGCGAGCAGGACCGTCTTCCGGTGGTCGGGGCGGGACTCAAAGGGGCAGCCGGGAGGCGTTCTCCGTCGATCTGTAATCAATCGTTCATAAATGAGCGGCTAGAATTTTGGAGGTGTTCACCGCCGAAACCCCACTATCCGCTTACAACTCGATACTCGCGGCGACTTCGCGGAACTCGGGGTCGTAGAGGTCGAGCGCGTGGACGCGCCAGCGGATCGGGTCGAACTCGGCCGCGACGAGGTCGGCGACGACGCCGGGCTCCGGATTGCCACCGCGTGCCAAGGTAACGTGCGGGACGAACTCGTCGCCCTCGATCCCCTCGATCGCTCCGTAGGCGGCGCACAACCGCTGATGGAGACGGACGAGAACCTCGCTCTCGACGGCGAGGTACAGCACCGGCCGCGAGCCGGACGCGGGCGCGTCGAAGGCGTCGACGCCGGTCACCGCGATGTCGAACGGGTCGGTCCCCGACAGGAGGCGCCGGAGGTCCTCGCGCAGCGCCGCGAGCGCCTCGGGCTTGGGCGGCGTCGGTTCACGGCCGGAGTCAGGGTCCGCGCGGCCGGAGCGAGCGCCGCCGGCGACGCGGTCCGGGACGTCCTCGACCCCGAGACGCTTGCAGACGAGGGTGTGCCGGTCGCGCACGCGGTCGAAGCCCGATAGTTTCGGGTGGAGATCGGCCGCGAGGCGGTCGACCGCGGGCGGGAGCGGGACGTTCAGGCTGAACACGCCTCAGATCCGGTCGGTGAGCCGTAAGGCGATCAGCACGACGATAGCGACGACGATCAGCGGGGAAATGGCGTCTACGATCGCGAACGTGATGTCCAGCACCGCCCCGAGGATCTCCACGAGAAGCCACACGACCGCGAGTCCCAAGATCACCTTCAGGAGGTCGTCGACGTCGACGTCGGCGCGGGTCGCGTCTGTTCGGTCCATGGCGGAGGGGACGGCTCGGACCGGCAAAACCCCACCGACGCGAGGAGCCCCTTGCGCGATCAGGTGCTTCAAAACCCCGCCGCGCCCAACGGGAGCTATGAGCCTCATCGCGTTCGACTTCGACGGTACGCTTTCCGACTCCGAGATGACGGTCCTGCTCGCCGGGCGCGCGGGCGTCGCCGACGAGGTGGCTGCGATTACGGAGCGAGCGATGAACGACGAGCTCAGCTACGCCGAGAGCCTCTACAAGCGGGCGGAGCTGCTCGGCGGGCTCGGCGAGGACGACGTCGCGGCCGCGTTCGACGAGGTGGCGCTCCGGCCGGGCGCGGGGGAGCTGATCGAGCGCCTGCAGGCCGAGGGCCACCACGTCGCCGTGCTCACGGGCGGGTTCGAGCGCGGGGTCGAGCGCGCGCTCGGGAAGCAGGGCGTCGAGGCCGACACGATCGTCGCCAACCGCCTGCCGATGGCCGGCGGGAAACTCACCGGCGACGCCGAGGGGCCGCTCATCGAGGGGACGAAAGACGACGCGCTGGCCGAGCTCGCCGACGACCTCGGTATCCCGATGAGCGAGACGGTCGCGATCGGCGACGGCGCGAACGACCTCCCGATGCTGGAGGTCGCCGGGCTCGCGGTCGGCTTCGTGCCGAAGGACGCGGTCCGACCCGTCTGCGACGCCGTCGTCGCCTCCATGTTCCGCCTCGGGAAGGTGCTGGAGGGCCACGGCGTGCTGTCGGCCGAGGTCTGACCCCATCGATCGCCGGGCGCGACCACACTGTTTGGACGGGCCCTTAATAAGCGGCAGAGCGAACAGAGGCGTATGAACGGCGTTGCCGAGGTGATCAGATGCTTCCGACGCTGACGTATCTCCAGTTCCACCTCGTCTTCAGTCTCCCCGTCGTCGCGGCGCTGTGGTACCTCGCGCCGCGGTACGACGCCGTCCGCCGGCGACGCGCGACTGTCGGGATCGCGATCCTCGTCGCCATCGCGTACGTGTACACGACGCCGTGGATCAGCTACATGATCCGGCGGGGCGCGTGGTCGTACGCCGACGGGGCGGTGCTCGTCCGGGCGCTGTCGATTCCGCTCGGCGAGTACCTCTTTTTCACCATCCAGACCGTCGTCACCGCGTTCGCGCTCCACCTGATCGGGTTCGACCCGACGTTCCGCGAGGGCGACTTCGACAGCGGGCCACGGATCGCCGGCGTCGTCGCCGGCGTCGCGATGGTCGGGGGCGGAC
Source organism: Halorubrum sp. Boch-26 (assembly GCF_029889805.1). Classification (GTDB taxonomy): domain Archaea; phylum Halobacteriota; class Halobacteria; order Halobacteriales; family Haloferacaceae; genus Halorubrum. The sequence continues at coordinate 26,842 of NZ_JARANT010000026.1, forward strand.
TCTGGCTGGTGACGGTCGACCCCTCGTACCTCTACCTCGGCGGGCTGATCGCGTGGGTCGGTCCGGTCGTCGCGCTCCAGTGGGCGGTCGGCGGCGGCTACTTGCTCCGGACGCCGCGGATGTGGATCGCGGCGACGCTGATCCCGGCCGCGTACTTCTGGATCGCCGACCGGATCGCGATCGCGATGGGGACGTGGCGGCTCTCCGCCGAGTTCACAACCGGAATCGCCGTCTTCGGGCTCCCGATCGAGGAGATGCTCTTTTTCGCCTCGGCCGGCGTGATGACCGTGAACGGGCTCGTGCTGTTCGAGTGGGTGCTCGACTGGAACGACCGCCGCGGACGGCCGGCCGGGGCGCCGACCGACTCGTTCGACCCGGAACCGGAGTCGGCCGAGCCGGTCCATGACTGAGACCGCGACGCGGTCGGCGACGCGGCGCGAACCGGCGGGCGAGCGCGACAAGAGGACGCGGACCGCGGTCGACCGGTGGTTTGCGCTGTACCCCGCGCTGGCGCTCGCGGCGCTGCTCCCGGTCGGCGCCGTAACCCCCCTGTTTCCGGTGGAGGTGGGCGTCGCGACGTTCGCGCTGGGGACGCTCGCCGTCGGGATGGCCCACGGCGCGGTCGACCACCTCGTCCCCCTCCGAGCGGCGACGAACGTCTCGCTCCGGCGGTCGATCGCCGTCGTCTCCGTCGTCTACGCGATTCTCGGCGGAGCGGTCGTCGCGGCGTTCTTCCTCGCGCCCGTGGCCGCGTTCGTCGGGTTCATCGCCCTCACGTGGCTCCACTGGGGCCAAGGCGACGTCGCGGCGCTCGTCGTCGCCGGCGTCGATCACCTCCCGACCTCCGCCGAGCGCTGGCTGAGCCTCGTCGTTCGCGGCGGACTCCCGATGGGCGTCCCGCTGCTCGCGCATCCGGGCGAGTACCGCCTCGTCGCCGAGTGGATCGTCGGGCTGTTCGTCGTCGACGCGAACGCCGCCGCGGCCGCGGTCGATCCCGTGTTCGTCCCGGAAACCCGGCTGGCCGTCGGCGCGTTCATGCTCGCCGCGACGGCGCTGTCGGTCGGCCTGGGGTACCGACGCGTTCGCGGGGGCGCCTCGCGGCGCGGGTGGCTCCGCGACGTCGGCGAGGTGTCAGCGCTGTGGGCGTGGTTCCTGCTCGCCGCGCCCGTGTTCGCGGTGGGCGTGTACTTCGCGCTCTGGCACGCGCTCCGGCACGTCGGCCGGCTCGTTCTCGTCGACGATCGAGCCTCTGCGGCGCTCGGTGACGGAGACCTGATCGGTGCCCTCGCGCGGTTCGCGCGCGACGCCGCGCCGCTCACCCTCGGGGGGTTCGTCGTCGTCGGCGCGGTCGGGCTCTCGGTCCCCGCCGGCGTCGCCGCGCCCGGCGACCTGCTCGCCGTGTCGCTCGTCGCCATCGCGGCCATGACGCTCCCGCACGTGGTCGTCGTGGCGTGGCTCGACCGACGACAGGGCGTTTGGCGCCCGGGAGCGGCCGGATAGGCCGCGGCGTTCGGCTCGCGGGGGCCGACCCACCGTGCCGCTCTTATCGGCCGAGAGCGTACCCCGGGGGGATGGACGAGATCGCGATCCGAGACCCGTGCCCGGGCGACGCCGACGAGCTGGAGGCGCTCATCACCGAGCACTTCAGCGAGGGAAGCTCCTACGGCGTCGATCTCGGGATCAGTGACCCGACGCACCACGTGCTGGTCGCGGTGGAGGTCGAAGCCGACGCCGATGCGGGCGACGGAGGAGACAGCGACGTGGGCGACCGAGCCGGCGCCGACGCGGGCGGTGTGACCGGTGGCGACGACCCGATCCTCGGCGTCATGGCGCTCCGCGAGTTCGAGGATCCGAGCGCCGTCGCCGACGAGATGCACTTCTTCGACGACCCCGACCTGATCCCGGCCGCGGAGCGGTACGGCCACCTCGAGATGGGGTACGTCCGAGACGAGGCCACGGGGCGCGGGATCGGAAGTCGGCTCTTGGAGCGGCTGCACGCTATCGGCGCGGAGCGCGGGGTCGACCTGTTCCTCGCGGACTCGTGGTACCACGGCGGCGCCGACTCCCCGGAGAAGCTGTTCGACCGGCACGGCTACGAGACGGTCCACCGCGAGCCGATCGACCGGCCCGCCGCCGAGTGCCCGAAGTGCGAGGTCGAGTGCACCTGCGAGGCGGCGATCGCGGTGCGCCGCGTCGAGGAGGGACCGCAGTGAACCACGACCGCGTCCACGCCCGGGAGCCGTCGCACCACGTCGACCGGTGGTCGGTCGGGGTGATCGAGTCGATCGACGAGCGCGACGGGCACGCCGTCGTGACGGTCCGCCCGGTCGCGTCCGAGGGCGACGAGGGGGGTGGAGACGGCGGCGACGCTCCCGCCGAACTCGTGATCACGCTCGCGGTCAGGGACCTGTTCGTGGGGCGGCTCCCCGTCGAGGACGGCGAGTCCCCGGTCGGCGAGCGCGTGTGGTATCGCAAGCGGGGCGGGTGAGCGCGGGCGAGAGGGAGCGCGACCGCCGGGGCGGCACCGGATCCGTTCGTCCCGTCAGTCCCACCCCGGCGTCCCGGGCGCGCCGGCGTCGTCCTCCAGTTCGCTGACCAGTCGGCCGACGGCGGCCGCGTCGCGGTCGGCGGCTTCCCCGTCGTCGCCCGCGCGGTCGGTCCACTCGCGGATCGCGCGCCCCGCCCACGAGTCGGCCTCGCGGGCGCGCTCGCGAGCCTCGGCCATGCGGTCGCGGTCGACCGACAGCGACCCCGGCCGGGAGCCGACCGCGGCGCCCGCGAACCGGGCGCGGTCGTCGGCGGTGAGCGAGTCGTTCACGATCCGGTCGATGACCCCGTCCAGGGCGTCCGGATCGGGGTAGGCGAAGACCGTCGTTCCGAGCGCCTGCGGGCCGAACGCGGGCGCGGGGAGGTCGTCCGGCGGCTCGTCGTCGAGGAGGCGGTCGCCCCCGCCTGCAGCCTCGACGCGCTCGCACTCGGTCTCGGCGTCGAGTTCGAGGTTGTGCCCCGGGTACGTCGCGCAGGTCCGGGGATACCGCTCCTCCCCGTGGATCCGGCACTGGAGCGTCGCCGGATCGAGGAAGACGCACGTGTCGAGCCAGCGGGGCTCGTCGGTGCCGACCGGCGCGACCGGCTTGGGCGGTTTCCGGAGGCCGATCATGAACACGGGGCGGTCGCCGGCGGCCGCCACCTCGACGCCGTCGACGGAGACGCGCGCGTCGGGCTCGGCGGGCTCGAACAGCCGCGGGACGAGCGCGTCGCCGAGCCCGTCGTCGAGGAAGCCGGCGACCTCGTCGCGGGTGAGCGGCGCGAGGTCGTACACGTCGTCGAGCGGGGGGCGGTCGCCGGCGCGGTCGGAGCCGGCGGCCTCCGGCGAGAGCGGCCGCCAGTCGACGCAGCAGCCGGCGCAGCCCTCACAGCGGAGTTCCATCGGGGATCACCTGTGCGAACGGTTCGCACAGTTAAAAGGTATCGGCGGGGTACGGGTCTGAGTTTATAAACAGACGGCGGTGCGGTGGCGCGCGCCTCCGAGCGCCCACAAGGCGCGAGGAGCGCGTGCGAGGGAGTCGCGAGCGATGTGGGTGACCGAAGGGAGCCCCGAGTGAGCGACGAGGCTGGGGAGGTGTGAGGCTGCTGTGCGGGGTGGGGACTCAAAGGGGCAGCCGCGACGACTCGCGCGGCTTGCTGCGCGCTTCGGTCGCTCGCGTTGCTCGCTCCCTGCAGTGCTTACTGCGCCGTGCTTCGTCCTCGCGGCTGGGGCTTTGGAGAGGTTCACCGTCGATCTGAAGTCAGTCGTTTATAAACGAGCGGCTGGGGCTTTGGAGAGGTTCACCGTCGATCTGAAGGCGGTCGAGTGTGAACGGGGGG
>NZ_JARANT010000027.1 GCF_029889805.1 Halorubrum sp. Boch-26
TGGCTCCCTGTCTGGGTGATGCCGACGGAGCCGGCGAGGGGAACCGAGACTTACGTGGTGTGCGGCTGCATGTAGTGGGCGACGAGGCGGTCGGGGTCGCGCTCGCGGGCGAGCGCGACCGCCCGCTCGGTGACCGCCCGCGCCGGCACGGTACCCGAGTCGTCGTCCCACGCGTACTTCCACACCTCGTCGAGCGCCGCGAACGCGTCGGCGTCGAGGTAGCGGTCGGTCCACGTGTTGCCCGTCGCCATGACCGTCCGGGCCGTTTCGGGACGATCGACGAACGTGTTCTGTAACCACTCCGAGGAGGAGCTCCCGACCGACCGGACCGTCTCGACGCGGTCGAGGAAGTCGAAGTCGGGCGCGACCGAGCGCAGCAGGTCGGCCCGACAGGCGTCGAGGACGACCAAGACGTCCCACTCGCGGTCGAAGGCGTTCGTCCCGTAGTCGAGCCGGCGGCCGACCGCTTGCAGCACGCGCAGGTAGGCGGTCCCGAGGCGGCTCATTCCCGGCTCCGTCACGACCGTGAGTTAGCGCGGGGCGACTAAACCGCTCCGGCGGAGGCGGGGGGGTCGTCCCCGCGTTCCGGCGACGATCCGCCGACTCCGCCGGGACACCTATACGTCTCCCCGCCTCGGTACGACCGTGAACTGTCTGTTCGTCGGCGCGGGGGCGATCGCGCCGGAGTACGCCGCCGGGCTGTCCGGGAGTTCGCTGTCGCTCGCCGGCGTCGCCGACCTCGACGGGGACCGCGCCGCGGCGCTGGCCGCGGCCCACGACTGCCCGTCGTTCACCGACCTGGAGACGGCGCTCGCCGCGGTCGACGCGCCGCTCGTCGTGAACCTGACGAGCCACGCCGCCCACGCGCCCGTGACGCGGACCGCGCTGGAGGCCGACCGCCACGTCTACTCGCAGAAGCCGCTCGCGCTCGACGCCGACGAGGCGAGGGCGCTCGTCGCGCTCGCCCGCGACCGCGGTCTCGCGCTCGGCTGTGCGCCGGGCACGCCGCGGGCGCCCTCCCAGCGCCGCGGGGGCCGGCTCCTCGCCGACGGCCGGCTCGGTCCGGTGGGGCTGGGGTACGCCCACGCCCACGTCGGTCGCGTGACCGACTGGCACGATCGTCCCGACTCCTTCCTCGAGATCGGGGCGCTGTACGACGGCGCCGTGTACCCGCTCGCGCTGCTGGTTTCGTGGTTCGGTCCGGTAGAGCGCGTCCGCGTCGCCGACGCCCTCGATGTCTGGCCCGAGCGCGAGGAGCGCCGGCCCTCGACTCCCAGTCACGTCGAGGCGACGCTGGCGTTCGCGGCGGGCCCGACGGTCAGGCTGACCGCGAGCTTCTACGCGCCCCACCGGAGCCGGGAGTTCTACGGGCTGGAGCTCCACGGCGACGACGGCTCGCTGTACCTGAAGGGGACCGGCGCGATGGGGGCCGCCCGCGACGGCGTCCGGTTCGGCCGCGTCGGACGGGAGTACGTGACCGCGCCGCCGGCTGGGCCGACGAAGCCCTACGAGTACGTCGACGCCGTCGAGCGCCTCGCCGCGACGGTCGAGGCGGGTACACCCTCACGGGCCGGGGGGCGTCAGGGCGCCCACGTCGTCGCCGTCTGCAACGCGATCGAGGCGGCGGCCGAAGAGGGCGGCCCGGTCGCCGTCGACGACTGCGGGGCGACCGCCGACCCGCCGCCGGCGCCGGTCGTCAGGCCGGCGGAGTCGGTCGAGAGCGAGGGGCGCCCCGGCCCGCGCGCGATCCGGCTCCCCGCGGTCGGCTTCGGCTGCTCGCGCTACCGCGACGGGGAGTACGTCGAGCGCGCCGACTCGATCGCGACCGCGCTCGACGCCGGCTACCGCCTCCTCGACTCCGCCGAGCTGTACGGCAACGAACACCGGATCGGCGAACTGCTCGCCGCGCCGGGCGCGCCGGACCGCGACCGGGTGTTCCTCCTCGGGAAGGCGTGGCGCACCAATCACCGCCGCGAGCGCCTGCTTTCCGCCTGCGCGGGCAGCCGCGAGGAGCTCGGGATCGACGCGTTCGACTGCTACGCGCTCCACTGGCCCTCGGCGCTCGAACACCGAGGAGAGCTGACCCGGCTCGCCGAGGAGTCGGTCGAACGGCAGGAGTCCCTCACCTTTCCCGAGGGCGCGCACGGCGAGCCCGCGACGGCCGACGTGTCGCTCGCGACGGCGTGGGAGAACCTGGAGGCCGTCCGCGAGAAGGGGTGGGCTCGGACGCTCGGGATCTGTAACGTCTCGCGGGCGCAGCTGGAGACGGTGCTGGAGACGGGGACGGTCGACCCGGCGCTCGTACAGGTAGAGCGACACCCGTACCGGCCCCGGAACGGGCTCGTCGAGTTCTGTCACGAGCGCGGGATTCGAGTCGTCGCGCACTCGCCGCTGTCGGCGCCCGGCCTCCTCGAAGAGCCCGCCCTCGGCGAGATCGCCGCCGACCGCGAGCTCTCTCCCGCCGAGGTTGTCGTCGCGTGGAACGCCTCTCGGGGAGTCGTCCCCATCCCGTCCAGCACGGTCGAATCGCACGTCGTCGCGAACCTGGCCGCCGGGAGCGTGCGGCTGACGGACGACGAACTCGCGCGCATCGACGCCCTGAAGGACCCTACCTTCGAGCGGTAGGGAGTCACGAAAGAGACGAACCCGCCGATTCGGGCGGTATTCCTATGTGAGTGAAGCCCGTGTATGCGGTATGGCAACGAAGGGAACACAGCAGCCCGCGGTCGACGTCGGCTCGCTGAACGGCCTCCACTGGGTGGGCATCGTCGCGGCCCTGGTCTCCGCCGCCGTCCACCTCCTCCTCGGCGTCAGGATGCTCCCCTCGCCGATGGGCGTCAGCTTCGTTCTCGCGGGGCTCGGCTTCGTCGGCGGCGTCGGTCTCCTCGCGATTGACTACCGCCGGCGGACGGTGTACGTCGTGGGGATCGCTTTCACCCTCGTCCAGATCGTCTTGTGGTACGTCGTTAACTTCGCGGGCGGGGCGAAGTCGTTCCCGGCGGACGTCGGGACGCTCGGCGCCGTCGACAAGGTCGCGCAGGTCGCGTTGATCGCCGTCCTCGTCGCCCTCCTGCGCCGGTAACCGTGTCGACCCGGGAGCGCCGACCGCGACGCGAGCGTTTCGTCTCGATGTTCGGGGCGGACGTAAACGCGATCGTCCGAGGCGTACACGCGCCTCGGGCCCCCGTAAACGCCGCTTTTGCGGATGCCGCGACGAGGGGTGACCGGTAGATGGCCGAGACCAGCCGGCGACGGTCCGTCCGCGTCGGAGCCGGCGTCGGGCTGCCGCTCCTCGCCGGGGTCGCGCTCGCCGCCCTCCTGTTGCGGCTGTTCCCCGCGGACGCGACGGGACGGTGGGGGCTGTCTCCCGCCGTCGTCGCCGGCGTCTGCTGGGCCGGACAGCTCTGGTACGTCGGCCACGGGCTCGACCCGGGCCGGCCGACCGACGGGTTCTGGGGGCGGCTGCTCGGGCTCGCGAACGCGGTCACGCTCGTTCGGGGAGCGCTGTACGCCGTCGTCGCCGGGTTCGTCGTCGCGCCGCCGGAGACGGCGCTCGTCTGGGTGCCGGCGCTGTGTTACGGGACCGGCGTCGCCCTCGACAATTTCGACGGCACCGTCGCTCGGACGGTGGGGCGGGAGACGGATATCGGCCGCCGGCTCGACATGGCGTTCGACACCTTCGGATTCGTCGCCGCGCCGCTGGTGGCGGTGCTGTGGGAGCTGCTTCCGGTCTGGTACCTCTCGATCTCCGCCGCCCGCTACGCCTTCCGCGGGGCCGTGTGGCTGCGGCGGGTTCGGGGGCTCCCCGTCGGCGACCTCCCCGACAGCGACCTCGGAAAGTACCTCGCGGGCGTCCAGATGGTCTTCGTGACGGTCGCGCTCGTCCCTCCGGTCCCGACGGGGCTCGTGTGGACCCTCGCGCCCGTCGTCCTCGCGCCGTCGCTGGCGGTGTTTACGCGGGACTACCTCGTCGTCAGCGGACGGCCGCCAGATCACCGGTGACCGCGGCGGGTACTCACGAGTACTCCAAGATCACCTGAACCGCCGCGTCTGGTTCCGCGTCGAGGAGCTCGTACGCTTCCGAGGCGCGCTCGAAGGGGATCCGGTGGGTGATCAGATCGTCGGCGGGGATCCAGTCGAGCCGGTCGAGCGCCGCGTCCATGCGCCGGTCGCGGTCCCACCGGCCTCGGAGTTCGGGGCTGATCGTCGACACCTGACTGGAGACGATGTCGATGCGGTCGCGGTGGAACCGGCCGCCGAGGTCGATCGGCTCGCGCTTGGTGCCGTACCACGAGCCGACGACGATCCGCGCGTCGTAGCCGACGACGTCGATGGCGTCGTCGAGCGCGCTCGGCTGGCCGGACAGCTCGATCGCGAGGTCGGCGTCGTCGACGGCGGGGTCGGGGTTGGCAGGGTCCGCGTTGGCGGCGCCGTCGACGGCGGGGTCGGCGTCGCCGAGGGCGGCCGGCATCGTCGTCCGATCGGCGCCGAGATCCGCAGCGAGGGCCCGTCGCCGTTCGATCGGGTCGACCACGACGAGCGACTCCAGCGGGAACGCGGCCAGGAGCCGGGTGACGCAGAGCCCAATCACTCCGGCGCCGAACACCACGACTCGCTCTCCGAGTCGCGGCGCGGCGTCGAGGACGAGGTTCGTCGCGGTCTCGACGGAGGGGAGCAGCGACCCGGCGGCCGGCGTCGTCCCCGGCGGGAGCGCGACCACCGAGTCGGGCGTCGCGCGGAAGCGCGTCTGGTGCGGGACGAAACCGAACACCGACCGACCGACCCACTCCGGGTCGACGTCGTCGCCGACCTCGCGGACGACGCCGCTCGCGGCGTAGCCGTAGCGGAGCGGGTACGAGAGGTCGCCGTCGAGCGCGTCGAGCGTCTCGTCGGCCGGGAAGTCGACCGGCGTCTGGTCGCGGTACACGAGCAGCTCCGTCCCGGCGCTTATCGCCGACGCGCGAGTCTCGACGAGCAGTTCGTCGGCGTCTGGCGGGCCGACCGCCGTCTCCCGCACCTCGACGGTCTCGGAGTCCGTAAAGTAGAGCGCGGCGTCGGTCATCGGGTCGCGCGCCCGGTCCGGTCCCGGGCGACGCCCGAGCGACGCCGCGGGCCTCGGCTCGGCTGGTGGCGTGACACGTAGCGTGCCACGGGCCGTGCGATGTTAAGTCCTCGCGCCGTCCGGCGTGGCGGCGCCAGGTCGGCGGCAAAACAGAAGCGAAGAGCCGGCGGTCAGTCGTCGCGGGACGCCTAGCGGATAACGTCGAGACCGTTGTTCTTCTCTGTCGGCTCGGCGCCGCCGTCGGACTCCCAGCCCCGGTCGGCGCCGCCGGAGGCCGTCGCGCCGGCGGTCCCGTTCGTCTCCGCGGCGCGGGAGCGCGAGTCGCCGAGGTCCTCGCCGTCGACCGCGGCGCGAGACTTGTCGGCCTGCTTCTGGGTCGAGGGGCCGAGCACCTGCGCGCTCTGGACGCCCGTCATGATCGCCATGACGCGGACCTTCCCCTTGTACTCGTCCTGGATGCGGGCGCCCCAGATCACGTTGGCGCTCGCCTCCAGCCGCTCGGTGATGTTGTTCGCGATCCCCTCGGCCTCCTTCAGCGTGAGGTCCGGACCGCCCGTGATGTGGACGAGCCCGCCGGAGGCCCCGCGGTAGTCGACGTCCAACAGCGGGTGGTTCATCGCGTCGTTGACCACCTCTTGGGTCTTGTTCTTGTCCTGGGTCTCGCCGACCAGCATGACGGCCACGCCGCCCTGGTTCATGATCGTGGACATGTCGGCGTAGTCCAGGTTGATGAGGCTCGGCTGGGTGATCGTCTCGGAGATCCCTTTCACCGTCTCCGCGATGATCTGGTCCATCACGGAGAACGCCTTCCCGATCGGCAGGTTCGGCACGTAGTCGAGCAGCCGGTTGTTGTCGAGGACGATGATCGAGTCGGCCTCGTTGCGGAGGGTCTCGAGCCCCTCCTCGGCTTTCACCGTGCGGGCGCGCTCGACGTTGAACGGCGTCGAGACCATCCCGACGACGATGGCGCCCTGCTCTTTGGCGATCTTCGAGACGACCGGCGCCGCGCCGGTGCCGGTGCCGCCGCCCATCCCGGCGGTGACGAAGACGAGGTCCGCGTCGCCGAGCACCTCCTTGATCGTGCCCTGGGCCATCTCGGTCGCGCGCTCGCCCATCTTGGGGTCGCCGCCGGCGCCGAGCCCCTGCGTGAGCGACTTGCCCACGAGGATCTTGGTGTCGGCCTCGACCATCTTGAGGTGCTGTTTGTCCGTGTTGATGGCGACGGTGTCGGCGCCGTCGACGCCGATGTTGTACAGCCGGTTGATCGTGTTGTTGCCGGCGCCGCCGGCGCCGACGATGACGATTCGGGGGTCCCCGAACTCGTCGTCGTCCATCTCGACGGAGTCCATGTCGCGCTGCTCCGCCTCCGCGTTGTCGAGGGCGTCCTGAACGAGATCTTGCATCAGTTTACACCTTCGCCCAGTTGCGGTTGCGGCCGCGCTCGTCGCGCTCGCCGTCCTGTTCGTTCAACATGTCGCGGACGGCCGACCGGATCGCCTCGCTCCGGTTCGGGAACTCGCCCGTCTCGACCATCTGTTCGACCTCGTCGATCTGCTGTTTCGGGATTCGTAGTGTCACACGCTCCATTGGTATTCCCCCGGTAAGACGGCGAGCACGCGACGCGTGTGTCTTACAGCGATGGGTCGCCCGTCGGCGGGGTCATCCCCGCCGCGGACGGCCGCTGTAAGACGACCGTCTTACGCAGTTCAACTCACCGAGGCTATTAATATAAAACTACCGGCGTTTGTAAGACAACAGCCGGAGCGACCGAATTCAGGCGTTTGTAGCCCAGAGACACACTATCTCTCGTTCAACACGTCTGCGGCGGGAGTCCGACGACCGCAGCCGGGACAGAACGCCCAGTCGGTCCGGAGCTCGTCGCCGCATTCGCAGAACGCCCTGTGCGACTGCTTTTCGCCGCAGTTCGGGCAGTATACGTGGTCAGCGGGGACGTTCTCTCCGCAGCCGCCGCAGACGTTCTCGCCCGTACCCCCGTTCGGCGGCGTCTTACGCGGTTCCGTCTCGGCGTCCGTCGTCGTCTCACGTGTCACACGCGCGTCGTCCGTATCGGTGCCAGGAGCGTCGAGAGTGACGTTCACGTTGATCTCGCCCGGGTTTCCGCGCGCATACGCCGCGTCGGACGGACCGGTGCGCCCGCCGAGGCGATCGTCTAACGCGACGTCGAGCCGCTCGGCGATGAGGTCGTCGACGCGGTCGGCCAGCGCGGCGTCGACCGTGTCGTCGGTCGAACTCGCCTCGCCGGCGGTCGCCACCGCCTCAGCCTCGTCGAGGTGGGTGCGGAGGGCCTGCCGCATCACCTCGCTCTTGGAGGCGTCACACGCTTCCAGCCGCTCGACGAGGTCGTCGTCGGCCCGGAAGGTGATCTTACTCATACGAACGCCATATCGACCGCACTACAAGTATCTTCCCCCCGATATCGGCCGATGGCGGGATGACGTTTCAGCCCCTCGAAACGAGGGCGTCTGACCGCCGCGATCGGGGAAGATCATGGTACGTGGTCACACATGTGTCTGACGCAGATTTATACGGCCCGCGTGGGCATACGTGTGTATATGAGTAACCGCGTCGAGGACCTCGAACGACAGGTCGCGGAGCTGCAGGCGGCGGTCAACGGGCTCACGGAGGAGCTGGTCGAAATGAAAGAGCGCGTCCGACAGGTGGAAGACGCCCAAGAGGTGTCCGTGGCGGCGGACGCCGCGGGCGAGGGGCAGGCGGCCGCCGAAGCGGCCGAGGAGCAGGCCACAGCGACCGAGTCCTCCGGCGGCGAGACGCGGACCCACTCCGACGATCACGTCGAGGTCGTCGAGCGGACGGGCGACGAGGGGACTGCCGACGGGAAGGCAGGCGCCGACGCCGAGGGCGACGACGATATGGTCGTCCCCGAGCAGGCGGCGACGACTCCCGATGCCGAGGCCGGGAAGTCGGAGGCAGAGGGCGACGAGGAGGAGTCGGACAGCGACATCATCGTCGCGTAATCCGCCTCCGGATCCCCGCGTCACATGCACATTACGGAAGTCGTTCTGGACGGGTTCAAGAGCTTCGGGCGGACGACGAGGATCCCCTTTTACGACGATTTTACGGTGGTTACGGGCCCGAACGGCTCCGGGAAATCGAACATCATCGACGGGGTCCTCTTCGCGCTCGGGCTGGCCCGCACCCGCGGGATCCGAGCGAAGAAGCTCACCGACCTGATCTACAACCCCGGCCACGACGACGGCGAGGGCTCCGGCGGACCGAACGAGGCCTCGGTGACGGTCGTGCTCTCGAACGAGGACGGCACCCTCGACCGGTCGCAGGTCGTCTCCGCCGCCGGCACCGAGAACGTCGGTGACATCTCCGAGATCACGATCAAGCGCCGCGTGAAGGAGACCGAGGACAACTACTACTCGTACTACTACCTCAACGGGCGCTCGGTGAACCTCTCGGACGTGCAGGACCTGCTCGCGGCCGCCGGCGTGACCCCGGAGGGGTACAACGTCGTGATGCAGGGCGACGTCACCGAGATCATCAACATGACCCCCTACCAGCGGCGGGGGATCGTCGACGAGATCGCGGGCGTCGCCGAGTTCGACGAGAAGAAGGAGGCCGCCTACGAGGAGCTGGACACGGTCGAAGACAGGATCGGCGAGGCGGACCTCCGGATCGGCGAGAAACAGGACCGGCTCGACCGGCTGTCCGACGAGCGCGAGACCGCCCTCCGGTACCAGGAGTTCCGCGACGATCTGGAGGAGTACCGCGGCTTCCTCAAGGCCTCCGAGCTGGAGGAGAAGCGCGAGGCGCTCGACGGCGTCGAAGACGACATCGACGGCGCGGAAGCCGAGCTCGCGGAGCTCCGCGCGGAGCTCGACGCGAGACAGGGCAAACTCACCCGGCTGGAGGAGGATCTGGCCGACCTCAACCACGAGATCGAGACGAAAGGCGAGGACGAGCAGATCCGGATCCGCTCGGAGATCGAGGGGGTCAAAGGCGAGATCTCGCGGCTCGAAGACAAGATCGAGGCGGCCGAGGAGCGCGCCGCGGAGGCGGAGACGGAGCGCCGGGACGCCTTCGTCCAGATCGACCGGAAAGAGGAGACGATCGAGGAGCTCGACGAGGAGATCCGCGAGGCGAAAGTCGAAAAGGCCTCGGTCAAGTCCGAGATAGCAACGAAGCGCTCCGAGCTCGCCGACGTCGAGGCCGAGATCGAGGGCGCCGACACCGAGTTCGACGAGCTGAAAGCCGAGCTCGCCGACAAGAAGGAGGCGATCGAATCGCTTCGCGAGGCGAAAAACGAGACGCAACGCGAGAAGGACCGCCTCCTCGACGAGGCGCGCCGGCGCTCGAACGCGGTGAGCGAGGCGCGGACCGACTTAGAGGAGGCACGTGAATCATTACCAGATCACAAGGCGCGGATCTCCGAACTCCGCAGCGAGCTCGACAAGGCCGAGAAGAACGAGGAGACGATCGAAGAGGTCGTCGCGGACCTCTTCTCGGAGAAGGCCGAGAAGAGCGAGGAGTTAGAGGCGATCGAGGAGGACCTCCGCGAGAAGCAGAACGAGTACGCCAAGCTGGAGGCGGCCGCCGACCAGCGCGGCGACACCTCGTGGCCCCGGGCGGTGACCGAGGTGAAGAACGGCGGCATCGACGGGGTCCACGGCGCGGTCGGCGAGCTGGGTTCGGTCGAGGCCGAGTACGCGGAGGCGTGCGAGACGGCCGCCGGCGGGCGGCTCGCGAACGTCGTCGTCGACGACGACGGCGTCGGCTCGACGTGCATCGACTACCTCAAGCGGCGGAACGCGGGCCGGGCGACCTTCCTCCCGATCACGGAGATGGACGACCGGAGCCTCCCGCGGAAGCCCTCGCTACCGGGCGTCGTCGACTTCGCGCGGAACCTCGTCGACTACGACGGCAGATACGCCTCGATCTTCTCGTACGTGCTCGGCTCGACGCTCGTCGTGGAGGACATGGCCACCGCCCGCGAGCTGATGGGCGACTACCGGATGGTCACCCTCGACGGCGACCTCGTCGAGAAGTCCGGCGCGATGACGGGCGGCTCCGGCGGCGGCTCGCGGTACGCGTTCACGAAGTCCGGCGGCGGGAAGCTCGAGCGGCTCGCGACGGAGATATCGGACTTGGAAGACGATCGGCAGTCGCTGCAGGCGGCGATCGACGACCTCGAGGACGACATCGACGACGCGCGCGACCGGAAGGCCGACGCCGCAGAGCGCGTCCGGTCGCTGGAGGGCGACGTGGCGCGCGCCGAGGACGACCTGGCGGACGCAGAGGAGCGAATCGACGAGTTAGAGGCCGAGCTCGAGGATCTGGAGGCCGAACGCGAGTCGGTCGACGAGGAGATGAGCGAGCTGGACGCGGAGCTCGACCGACTCGACGGCGAGATCGCGGAGCTAGAGGCCGATATCGAGGATATCGAGGCGGAGCTCGCCGACTCGAAGATCCCGGAGCTCTCCGAGCGCGCCGACGAGATCCGCGGCGAGATATCGGACTTAGACGACCGGATGAGCTCGCTCGACGGCCGACAGAACGAGCTGGAGTTAGAGAAGGGGTACGCCGAGGACGCGGTCGACGAGCTCCACGACGCCGTCGAGACGGCGCAAAACCGGAAGGCGGAGGCGGAAGAGGCCGCCGCCGAGCACGAGGCCGCGATCGAGGAGCGGGAAAGCGAGCTCGAAGCGAAGAAGGCGGCGATCGCCGACTTAGAGGAGGAGCTCACGGAGCTGAAGGCCGACCGCGAGGACCTCCGCGAGGAGATCAAGGCGGCGACCCGCGAGCGCGACGAGCAGCGCTCGCTCGTCGCCGAGGCCGAGTCCGACCTGGAGGACCTGACGGACCGCCGCGACCGGCTGGGGTGGGAGATCGACGAGCTGGAGTCGCAGGTCGGCGAGTACGACGCCGACGAGATCCCGGACCTCGGCGAGGTCGAGTCGCGGATCGAGGAGCTGGAGGCCGAGATGGCGGCGTTAGAGCCGGTCAATATGCTCGCGATCGACGAGTACGACGAGGTACAGGAGGCGCTCGACCAGCTCCAAGAGCGCCGGGACGTGCTCGTCGAGGAGCGCGACGCGATCGAGGAGCGCATCGAGGGGTACGAGGCGGCGAAAAGGGAGACGTTCATGGCGACGTTCGAGTCGATCAACGACCACTTCGAGGACATCTTCGCGCGCCTCTCGGCCGGCAGCGGCGAGCTCCTCTTAGAGAACCCCGAAGAGCCCTTCGAGGAGGGGCTGACGATGAAGGCGCAGCCCGCGGACAAGCCGGTCCAGCGGCTCGACGCGATGAGCGGCGGCGAGAAGTCGCTGACGGCGCTCTCCTTCATCTTCGCCATCCAGCGGCACAACCCGGCACCGTTCTACGCGCTCGACGAGATCGACGCGTTCCTCGACGCGGTCAACGCCGAGCGCGTCGGCGAGATGATCGAGGAGCTGTCCGCGGACGCGCAGTTCGTCGTCGTCGGCCACCGCTCGGCGCTGCTGGAGCGCTCCGACCGCGCCATCGGCGTCACGATGCAGGGCGACAACCTCTCCGCCGTCACCGGGATGCAGTTCGGCGACGAGGAGGTGACCGCGGATGACTGAGCCGCCGGACTCGGCGGGGGGACACGGCGGCCGGGGCGACGAGTCGGCGACCGACGGCGCCGACGGCGTCCCGAGCCTCGACCTGACGAGCGAGCGCGACGGCGGACGGGCGGGAGAGCCAGACCCGGAGCGCCCGGACAGCGACGACGATACCGGAGGCGAGAGAGCCGAGGAGGACGACGAGGTCGAGCCCGTCGAGCTCCTCGTCCAGCTCGCCGAGGAGGGCGAGATCGAGCCGTGGGACATCGACATCGTGCAGGTGACGGACGCGTTCTTGCAGAAGCTCGACGAGACGGACCTCCGGACGACGGGGCGGGCGCTGTTCTACGCCAGCGTCCTACTGCGGATGAAAAGCGACGGGATGCTGGCCGACGACGACGAGGACGAGGAGCCCGAGCCCGAGCCGTGGGAGGTCGCGATGGAGGGCGGCGCGCCGGACCCCGCCGACGGCGACTTCGACCCGATCGACGGGCTAGAGGCGGAGATGGACCGGCGGCTCGACCGGAAGAACACCCGCGGCTCGCCGGAGACGCTCGACGAACTGGTCCGGGAGCTCAGGGAGGCCGAGCGCGGCTCGTGGTGGAAAGAGTCCCGCAAGTACGACACCTCCGAGTCGCCGCACGGCTACGCCCGCGGCACGCAGACGCTCGACTACCACACGGGAGACGAGTTCCGGCGGGACGGGGAGCCGACCGCCGGCGAGGCGACCGATCGCACCCACGACGAGGACATCGAGGAGGTGATCGTGGAGATCGACAACGCCCTCCGGACCCACTTCGACCGCGGGCGCACGGAGGTGCTGTTCGGGGAGATCGAGAGCGCGGGCGGGCGCCCCTTCATGACGTACCTCGCGCTGCTGTTCATGGCCCACCGCGGCTCGGTGCGCCTCCAGCAGGACGACCTGTTCGGCGACCTGTGGGTGAAAGACCCCGCGGCGATGACCGGGGAGTCCGAGGCAATCGCGGATTAGTGCGTTTTCGAGAGCGCAGCCGGTTCTGGATTTCCGGGCGGTCATTTATAAACAAATGAAGCGGTGGCGCGTGCCTGCGAGCGCCCTTCGGGCGCGAGTCAGCGCGCGCGAGGGAGTCGCGAGCGAAGTGGGCGACAGAAGGGAGCCCCGAGCGAGCGACGAGGCTGGGGAGGCGTGAGGTGCGGGTGCGGTCCCGCGAGTGGAACGAGCGGGAGCATGGAAGTCGCAGCCCGCGCAGCGAACGCAGTGAGCGAGCAGGACCGTCTTCCAGTGGTGCGGGTGGGACTCAAAGGGGCAGCCGCGGGGACGGCACAGGCGACGGAAGCAGCGTGGCGCTACGCGCCGCGTGCAGCCGGCGGCTCCGCCGCCGGCGACACCGCTCGTCTATTATAAACGACCACTCTCAACGCGACAGATCCGCTCCCGCCGTCGATCACGAAGCAGTTTTCGGCGAACGGCCGTTCCGCCCGGTCCCGCGTCCGAAGACGATCGTCAATCGCTCGCGGGTTCCACGTCGCTCACCTCGAACCGGGCGCCGCCCAGTTCGGGGTCGTCCGTGACCTCCACGTCCCAACCGTGGGCGGTCGCCACCTGTTCGACGATCCGGAGCCCGAACCCCGTCCCCTCCTGCGAGGTCGAGTAGCCGGCGTCGAACACGTCGGTCCGCTTGTCGGCCGGAATTCCGGGTCCGTCGTCCGCGATGAAGAACCCGTCCCCGTCGCGTAGCGTGCCGACCGCGACGGCGACGCGGTCGCCGCCGTGTTCGACCGCGTTGCGCACGAGATTCTCGATCAGCTGCTGCAACCGGCTCTCGTCGGCGTGTAGCGTCAGGTCGGTCTCGACGGTGAGCGTCGCGTCCGCAGTGTCGACGTTCAGCCAGCAGGATTCGACGACGGCGGCGAGCGCGACCGGCTCCGTCTCGTTCACGCGCTCCCCCTCGCGAGCGAGGGTGAGCAGGTCACTGATCAGGCTGTCCATCCGGTTGTGCGCGCTGGCGGCGGCGCCGAGGTGCGGCGAGTCGCAGTCGTCTCGGGCGAGCTCCACTCGCCCCTGCGCCACGTTGAGCGGGTTGCGAAGGTCGTGAGAGACGACGCTGGCGAACTCCTCCAGCCGGTCGTTCTGTCGCTCCAGCTCCGCGCTTCGCCGGTGGAGGCGCTCGGTCCGGGCCTCGGACTGGAACGCCGTCTCCGCGGCGGTCGCGAGGATCTTCGCGAGGAACTCGTCGGTTCCGTCAAACACGTCCGGCTCGGTCTCGCCGATCGAGATCGTCCCGTACCCGCCGATCGGGAGGATAAGCAGGCTCCTGAGTCCCGACCCGTTGTCGACGGCGTCGACGGTCTCGACGTCGTCGTACACCCGGATCTCGCCCGCCTCGTACGCCGCCCAGTTGAGGCTCCCGCCGTCGGGCGCGAACACCTCGCGCTCGGGGAGCGTCGCCTTCACGCCCTCCGAAACGGCAACGGGAGCCAGCCCTCCGGCGTTTTCGTCGTAGAGCCGGACGGTGGTCACGGAGAAGCCGAGCACCTCCTCTGCGGCCTCGACGATGCGCTCGGCGACCTCCTCTCTGGAGCCCGCGCGGATCAGGCTTCGCGTGGCGTCGTGAAGCCGCTCCAGGCGAGTCTCGCGGTCAACGCGATTAAGCGCGGCCTCCAGGTGATTCGCCAGTATCTCGGCGATGAGGACGTCGGTCTCGGAGAACGCGTCGGCCGCCGATGCGGAGACGATAAACAGTCCGTGGTCTCCGATCGGGTGGAGCACCAAGCTCTCCGCCGGCGTCTCTTCGTCGAGCCGGTCCGAGGCAGATACCTCGTCGATGGCAACCGGCTCGTCGCCGCGGTACGCCTCCCACGCGAGGGCCGCCCGCGACCCCGAGGGCTCGTCCCGGTCGTACGAGGGCTGCTCGTCGAAGTAGGCGGGAACGGACTCGGCGAGCGCGACCGGTTCGAGCGCGTCTCCCGCCTCGTTCACCAGGTGGATTCCGCTCAGGCCCCCGCCGACGATCGCGGCCGCGGCGTCGACTGCCAGCTGCGTCGTCTCCTCCAAGGTCCGAGTGCAGTTGAGGTCTCGCGTCCACTCGCGGAGCCGAGCCAGCTTCTCCTCGCGCCGCTTTCGGTCGGAGACGTCCCGCGTGTTGATCACGTACCCGCTGATCCAGTCGTCATCGAGCCGGTCGCTGCCGACCGACTCCACCCACAGGTACCCGCCGTCTGCGCGTTCTATTCGGTACTCGACGGTCGGATTTGTCTCCTCGCCGGCGGCTAACGCGCGGAACGTCTCGAGGACGTGCTCACGGTCCTCGGGATGGACGCGCGCGAACGCTCCCTCGCCGATGAGATCTGCCGGCTCGACGCCGAGTATCGACTCGACGGCCGGGCTCACGTACTGGAAGATGCCGTCCGCGTCGAGCGCGGCGACGACGTCGGTGGAGCGCTCGACGAACGCGCGGTGTCGCTCGCGATCCGTCACGTCACGGATGATCCCGACGAACCGGCGCTCGCCGTCCTCCTCGAACTCGCCGAACGAGATCGACAGGGGGACCTCGTGACCGTTTCGGTGCCGGCCCGGGAACTCGACGGCCGACCAGTCCGTCTTCGGGTCGCCGCCGGAGACGTAGCGCTCGAGCGCCGCCGTGTGCTCCGCGGCCTTCCGGTCGGGCATCAGCTTCGTCAGCGACTCGCCCTCCAGCTCGTCGGGCGCGTAGCCGAACAGCCGCTCGACGGCCGGGTTCGCGAACCGGACCGTGTTGTCGGCATCGATGGTGACGATCGCGTCCATCGAGTTGTCGGTGATCGCGCGGAGGTGGGTCCGGGTCCGTTCGGCCTCGCGCTCGGCGCGGCGCTTCATGACGGCGTCGGTGACCCGGTTCGCGAGGATCTCATACTGCTCGGTACCGCCGCCCTTCTGGAGGTAGTCCGTCACCCCGGCTGAGATGGCCTCGCTGGCGACCGACTCGGATCCTTTCCCGGTGTACAGGATGAAGGGAATGTCGGGGTCCCGCTCCCGAACGCGCTCTAAGAACTCGATCCCGTTCGGCCCGGGCATGTCGTGGTCGGAGACGACGCAGTCGATCCCGTCCTCGTCGAGTCGCTCTCGTCCCGCCGTCGCGTTCGGGGCGGTCTCGACCGTGATCCGATCGTCCTCCTGCTCGAGAAACGCCCCCGTCACCTCCGCGAGGTCGGCGTCGTCGTCGACCAAGAGAACGCGGATCCGATCGGTCATCAATTCAAAATACAGGTGACGATCGTATAACCATTTGGTCGGACAGCGGAAACATCGACCGCCCCCTGACGGGCGGATACGCGGCCCTTACTCGCCGTCTACCGGCCGGAACGTGACCAGCGGCTCCCCGTCGGTCTCCCGTTCCTCCACGCCGGCCGCCACCGACAGCCCGACCTCGACCGCGTCGCCTTCAGGGTCGACGCCGCGCACGACCCCCGTCGCTCTGACCGGCCCGAGGTCGACGACCGCGGTGACGTAGGGGGCGTCGTCGGCGAACCGCGGCGAGGGGACGTGGACGACGCTGAACGTCTCGACGCGCCCGATCTCGTCGAGCGGCTCCCGCGAGAGCGCGTCCGACCCGCACTCCGGACAGCGTCGCCGCGGCGGGAGCGACCCGTGACCGTCGGGGCAGACGAGCGCGTACCCCTCGCCCGCCGCGAGCGCGTCGAGCCACTCGTCGTAGTCGGCGTCGGTGATCGGCGTCGGCGAGGGGGCGGTCTCGTCGCCGCCGCCGCCGTCACCGCCCGTGCCGCCGCCCTCGCCCGCGCCGCCGTCGCTCATTCCGCCACCTCCAGCACGTGGACGACCGCGCTGGCGACGGTGCCGCCCGCGTTGTGCGCGACGCCGACCTCGGCGTCGGCGACGTGCTCGCTGTTCGGGTGGTCGCCCCGCAACAGCCGCGTCAGTTCGGCGATCTGCGAGCCACCGGTCGCGCCGACCGGGTGCCCCTTCGCCTTCAGGCCGCCCGAGAGGTTCACCGGGAGGTCGCCGTCGGCGGTGGTGACCCCCTCGCGGGCGGCGCCGACCCCCTCGCCGACCTCGAAGAGTCCGAGCGACTCCAGTGCGAGCACCTCGGCGATGGTGAAACAGTCGTGGACCTCCGCGACGTCGACGTCGTCGGGCCCCACGCCGGCGGCCGCGTAGGCCGCCTCGGCGGCGTCGTCCGCGGCCGGCGTCCGGGCGAGGTACTCGCGGTCGCCGAGCGCCATCCGGTCGGTCCCCTGGCCGGTCCCCGTCACCGCGACGGGGGCGTCCACGTCGTGGTCGGCGGCGTACTCCGCGGAGACGATCACCAGCGCGCTCGCGCCGTCGGTGATCGGACAGGCGTCGTAGAGGTGGAGCGGCTCGGCGACCGGCGGGGCGTCCATCGCCTCCTCGACGGACACCTCGCGGCGGTACTGGGCGTACTCGTTCGGGAGCGCGTTCTCGTGGTTCTTCGAGGCGACGTGGGACAGATCCCGGCGGCTCCCGCCGTACGCCTCGAAGTAGGCGGCCGCCATCAGCGCGTACGCGCCGGGGAAGGTGACGCCGGACCGGACCTCGAACAGGTCGTCGGCGGCCATCGCGAGCCCCTCCGTCACCTCGGCGGTCGGCAGGTTCGTCATCCGCTCCATCCCGCCGGCGAGGACGACGTCGGCGTCGCCCGCGGCGACGGTCCTAACGGCCTCGCGGACCGCGACGCCCGCGGAGGCGCACGCCGACTCGTAGCGGGTCGCGGGGCAGCGCACGCCGGCCGCCTCGGCCATCAGCGGCGCCTGGTGGCCCTGGTGCTCGGCGAGCGCGCCCATGAAGTTCCCGTAGTTCAGCTCCTCGACGTCCTCCCGCGGGACGCCGGCGTCCTCGAACGCGCGCTCCGCGGCCGTCGCGAAGAGGTCCCGTCCCGCGCGGTCCGCGTGGCTCCCGAAGCGAGTGAGCCCGACTCCGGCGACGCGTACGTCGGTCATACGCGAACGATGATCGGGGTCCGGTTTATCGTTGCCGGAAATCGCGGTCGTCCCGTGGTGGGTCCGGTCGAACCGAACGCTAGCCGATGTACCGCAGATCGTCGTCCGGCACGGCCGGGCCGTCCTGCATCTCGCGTATCTTGCCGACGACCTCCTCCATCTCCTCGGCGCGGTCCTCTAAGCTCTCGTAGTCGACGGAGAAGTCGAGCACGTCCTCCAGCACCTCTAACACCGCGCGAGCGCTCTTGGGGTCGACGAGGTAGCCGCTCGTCTCGCCCATCAGGCAGGCGGCGTCGAAGCCGCGGCGCCCGCCGAGCCCGAGCACGAGTCCGGAGACGCCGACGATTCCGCCGGCCGGCTCGTCGGGCCGGAACTCGACGTCGGCGTCCTCCAAGCCGTCGACGAGGTCGGCGTCGGAGACCGCGCCGAGCACGGTGTACTCCTCGACGAGCTCGCCGGTCGGGACGCCGCCGAGCGCGTACGCCCGCGTCGCGCCGAACTCCTCGGCGACGTCGAGGAACGTCGTCGTGAGCGTGTAGTGACCCTTATTCGAGCCGGCTTGGTGGTCGCCGGTCAACACGAGCATGTCGGCGCCGTCGGTCTCGACGGCGTGGAACTCGGCGCAGGTCAGCTCCGCGACCCCGTCGCCGTCGACGCTCACCTGCGGCGGGAACTCGGTGGTGTACACGCGGCGGACCAGCTCCCCGTCGAACTCCTCTAACAGGTGTTCCGCCGCGAGCTTCCCCACGTGGCCGACGCCCGGAAGCCCCTCGATGAGCACCGGGTCGTCGAGCTCCGGCGTCGCTACCTCGTCGATCTCGATGTCGTCCATGTCGGATCCGTCGGGGCGGCGCTCACAAGAGGGTGGCTATTCCGGCGCTGTGAGCGCGATCGGAGAAGGTGCCGCGGACGGGGGCCGCTACCGCCGACTCACGGACGCTACTCCGACTCCCGACGACGACGCGCCCGCCGTCGGTACTCACCGTAGGGGTTCTCGGGGCTGAACGGCGCCGGCGCGCTGTTCGCTGTCGGCCCGTCGCACTCGGGACAGCAGTCGCCCAGCGTGTACACCGGACGGTCGTGGGCGTGTTCCCAGTTCGCGCAGACGCGGATGTCGGATTTCACAGGTGTAACAGGCGACGTGCGTCGAAACCGGCTACTCGTCTTCCTCGCGGCGCTCGCGGTGGAAGTCGCCCAAGCCGCCGCGGTCCTCGATCGCCTCGCGGGCGCGGGCCGCGGCGGCCTCCAGCTGGTCCTCGGCCGTCTTGTAGTCGGGCGCGCGGACCTTGATCCGGTACTCGGGCGAGCCGACGTAGCCGACCTCCAAGTCGACGCCGTCCGGGACTTCGCCGTTGCCCTCGGCGGCTTCGAGCGCCGCCTTCACGTCGTCGACGCCGTCGGGAGCCGTGGACTCGAGATCGACGTAGCCGGTCACGTCGACGTACGGCACCGAGACGTTGTCGCGGGCGGCCTCGACGACGGCGTCGAGGGCGTCGTCGTCGATGTCGACATCTTCGAGCGCCTCCTCGCCGCTTATCGCCGCGGCCTCGAAGGCGTCGTACAGCGAGTCGTACTCGACGAGGAGCGCGTTGGCGACCTCGGTGTAGCGGTCGTCGTCCACGTCCTCGCCGAGCGCGATGAGCATCCAGTTGTCGGCCTTCTGCGAGTTCTTCCAGGCCTGTATCTTGTCCTTCCGCTGGTGCTCGTTGACGTCTTTGATCGACAGGTCGATCTGGTTCGCGGACTCGTCGACCTCCAGCACCTTCGCGACGACCGTCTGTCCCTCGCGGACGTGGTCGCGGACGTTCTTGATCCAGCCGGAGGCGACCTCGCTGATGTGACAGAGGCCGCGCTTCTCCTCGTACTCGTCGAGGTCGACGAAGACGCCGAAATCGGCGATCTCGTCAACGTCGCCGACAACCAACTCGCCGGGTTCGGGCCAGCCGCTGTACTTCATACGGGGTTAGTGAGGCGGTTACCGCGCCTCAACGGTTTCGACGATCTCGCCGTGGAGCTCGGCCTCCCCGCCGGTCGGGGTCGCGAGCGTCGTGCCGCAGACCGCACACGACACCACGGAGGAGGCCTTGCCGAAGACGACCTGTTCGTTCTCGCAGTCGCCGCAGGCGACGCGGTGGAAATCTCCCGCCATGCTTACTCCTGGAACGTGAGCCGGCCGGCGCGCCATCCCTCGCGCATGTGGGCCTTGCCGCAGTCGCCGCAGCGGTACTTCAGGTGGGTCTTCTTGGTCGGCTTGTCGCCACCGGGCACCTTCGAGTACCCGCCGGCGTTGCCGATCGTCGCGAGCGCGCGGCGTCGCTGCCGCGCGTCGCGTTTCATTCCGGTCGCCCGACCCGATCGAACCTTCTCCACTTCGTGCTCCTGATGGGAGTCACAGTGTGGACAGTACGTGTTGAAACGACGTGGCATCTCCATGGATATCGACCTTGAGTCGCGGTTCGTCGCCGACGCTTAAAACGGGTTTGGTCTGGTTCGCGTCCGGTGATCGCTCGTGTCACCGACTCCCGCGATCGTCGTGCGACGCGCTCACTCGCGCCACTCCGCGACCGCCCGCACCGGCGACCCGTCCCCCTCGCGGAGCCGGAGCGGGAAGGCGTACAGCCGGAACCGCGCCGGCAACCCGTCGAGCCCGCAGAGGTTCTCGACGATCGGGAGGCCATCGGTTAAAAGAGCGTCGTGGGCGGGGGTGCCGTCGGGTTCCTCGTCTCGCGCGCGGGTGCCGTCGGGTTCCTCGTCGCGGGCGCCCCCGGATCCCTCGACCGTGGTCTCGCTCCCCGTTCCCGCTGGCGTCGGGTCCGGCCCGAACGTGTCGAGCCCGACGCCGACGTTCCGGTCTCGACACCGCGCCGCGGCCGCCTCGGTCAGGTACGGGTGGTCGCGGTACCGCTCGGTACCCCAGTGGCCGGCCCAGCCGGTGCGACAGACGAGGAGGTCGACCGTGTCGACCGCGTCCGCCGCGTCCCCGAGTACGCCCGACAGCGCCTCTGCCGTGATCGCCTCCCGCGGGGCCAGCGGTCGGAGGTCCACGAGGCGGGCGTCGAACGCGAACCGACTCGGCTCGGTCTCGTCGACCGTCGCACCCTCGGGGAGCGTGTGGCGCGGGGCGTCGACGTGGGTGCCGGCGTGGGTGCCGATCCGGAGCTCGCTCGTCGCGTAGCCGTCGGCCTCGTGGGTCGCGTCGGGTGCGAGCGTCACATCGGGGTCGCCGGGGTACGTCTGCATCCCCGTCTCGATCGGCCGGGAGAGATCGCGGAACACGCGTCGCGATGGGGCACGCCACCGGTTAAAAACGGCGGGAGAACCGGGCAACTGAGGGCGGGGCCGTCGGCGCCTGCCCCGACTTCCGCGGCCCGAACGTATTTCCACCGGCCCCCGTTCGATGCGCCCATGTCGGCACTGCCGCTCGACGCCTACTACGACCTGACCCAGATCGGCGAGGTCGCCGTCTCCCCGCCCGGCGACCGCGTCGCCTTCACCGCCACCGAGTACGACCAGCGCGAGGACGAGGCCGTGGCCTCGCTGTTCGTCGTGCCGACCGACGGCTCCCGCGAGCCGCACCGCCTGACGAGCGCGTCCGGCGCCTCCGCGCCGCAGTGGGGCCCCGAGGGCGACCGTCTCGCGTTCGTGGCCGCCCGCGACCCTGACGCCGAGCGGCGCGTCGGATGGCGGGACCGGGAGAAAGAGCAGGGCGACGGAGACGAGGCCGAAACGGCGGACGACGAGGACGGTGAGGCGGGCGGCGACGACGTGGCCGACGAAGACGAGGGCGAGCGCGCGTCCGGCGACGACGAACCGAAACCCCAAGTGTGGCTGTTCGACCTCGCGCTCGGCGGCGACGCCAGACAGCTCACCGAGCGAGACGAGGGCGTCGGCGACTTCGACTGGTCGCCGTCGGGCGACCGGCTGGTGATCGAGTCGCGCGACCCGACCGACGAGGAGTCAGAGTACCTCGATCAGGTGCGCGAGGAGGGCGGGCCGATCGAGACGACCCGCCTCCAGCACAAGCTGAACGGCGTCGGGTGGACCGACGACGTGACGCCGTACCTCTTCGTCGTCGACCTCGACGACCCCGAGAGCGACCCGCGACGGCTCGACGACGCGTACGGCGGCGGCGCGTTCCAAGAAATCGCCGGCATGGACCCGCACTGGGGCGAGACCGACCGGATCGCGTTCACCTCCTGCCGGCTCGACCGGCCCGACGACACCACCGTCCGCGACGCGTACGCGGTGTCGCCCGCGGGCGGCGACGCCGAGCGGCTCACCCGCGGCGACCGCTCTCACGGCGTCCCGACGCGGCGCCCGGGCGCCGACGAGCTGGCGACCGTCGCCGGCGACCCGTCCGACCCGCCCGCGCCGAGCGAACTGTACCTCGTCGGCGGCGGGGGGGATGCTGTGACCGTCAGCTCCCTCACGGCCGACCTCGACCGGACGGTCGCGCGCGGCGGCGAGCCGGTCTGGGTCGACGGGGCGATATACGTCCCGATCGCCGACGAGAGCCACACGCGGCTCGTCAGGGTGGAGACCGACGGAACCGCCGAGCGCGTCTTCGCGGCGCAGGGTCGCGATCGCGCGCTGGCCGGCTTCGACGTCGCCGCGGACGGCTCCACGGCGGTGATGATCCTCTCGGAGCCGACCGCGGGGACCGACCTGTACGCGGTCGACGTCGCGGATCTCGGCGACGGAGCGAACGCCGCCGACGGTGCCGAACCGACGGTCGCCGACCCGCCGGCCGAACCCGAGTCGTTCCGTCGGCTCACGGCCGTCAACGAGTCCCTGATCGAGGAGTTCTCGCTGCCGGAGGCGACGCGCGTCGAGTGGGATTCGGACGGCTGGACGCTCGACGGCGTCGTCTACCACGACCCGGAGGTGGACCCGGCGGACGGGGACCACCCGCTCGTGGTGGCGATCCACGGCGGGCCGATGTCGTACGACGAGCCCGTCTTCAGCTTCGCGCACGCCGCGCTGACGAGCCGCGGATACCTCGTCTTCCGCCCGAACTACCGCGGCGGTACCTCCCGCGGCCGGGAGTTCACCGCGGAGCTGACCGGCGCGTGGGGGACCGCCGAGGTCGACGACATCGCGGCGGGCGTCGCGTCGCTCGCCGAGCGAGGGTGGGTCGACCCCGACCGCGTCTTCGGCCACGGCTTCTCGTACGGCGGGATCGCACAGGGGTTCCTCGTCACCCGGGAACCCGACCTCTTCGCCGCCGCCGCGCCGGAGCACGGCATCTACGACCTCCGCTCCGCGTTCGGCACCGACGACACGCACACGTGGCTCGAGGCCGAGTACGGGCTCCCGTGGGAGAACCCGGAGGCGTACGACGCGTCGACGGCGATCCTCGACGCCGGGGAGATCGAGACCCCGCTGCTCGTGATGGCCGGCGGGGAGGACTGGCGGTGTCCGTCCTCCCAGTCCGAGCAGCTGTACGTCGCGGCCCGGAAGCAAGGCGTCGACGCCGAGCTCGTCGTCTACCCGAACGAGCACCACGACATCGGCGACCCCGACCGGGCGATCCACCGGCTGGAGAAGATCCTCGACTGGTACGAGACCCACGACCCGGCGGTCGGCGCCGAGAATTGAGTCCCTAGTGCTCGACGAACTCCACGAGCACCCCGCCCGTCGACCGCGGGTGGAGGAAGGCGACCTCGTGGCCCCACGCCCCCGGACGCGGCTCCTCGTCGACGAGGTCGACGCCGAGGTCGCGGGCGCGGTCCAGCGCCGCGGGGAGGTCGTCGGTCGCGAGCGCGACGTGGTGTATCCCCGGTCCCTCCCGGTCGAGGTAGTCGGCGATCGCGCCGCCGTCGTCGGGCTCTAACAGCTCGAAGTAGCCGCCGTCGTCGAGTTCGAGGAAGACGACCTCCATCCCGTCGAACGTCTCCTCGTGGGCGACCGGGGCGTCGAGGAGGCCGTCGAACAGCTCGGCGAGGTCGGCGGCGTCGCGCGTCGCGACGCCGACGTGATCGAATCGCATACGTCCCGGATCGGCTTCCGCTGTCTTATAACGACCGAGCCGGTTCCCTCCCCGGGCCCGCCGGGATCCAAAGGTTTGGGTGGGTCCCGCGAGAAACGGGGACCGACTCCACCAGTGAGCGACTCACAGACCGACTCGACGGAGCAGATGACGTCGCGGAACATCCTCGGCTCGCTGCTCGAGAGCGCGCTCCACGAGATGCAGCGGGAGCGTTCCGGGCTGCTGCTGTCCGGGCTGTCGGCGGGGCTCGACATCGGGTTCGGCCCGCTGATGATGGCGGTGATCCTGACGCTCTCGCCCGGGAGCTTCGGCGACCTCGGGACAGAGCTGCTGCTGGCGAGCGTCTACTCCATCGGCTTCATGTTCGTCATCTTGGGCCGCTCGGAGCTGTTCACCGAGCACACGACGCTGGCCGTGATCCCGGTGCTCGACCGACAGGCGTCGTTCAGACAGTTGGGCCGGCTCTGGGGGCTGGTGTACGTCGGGAACCTCGTCGGCGGCCTGCTGTTCACCCTGCTCGTGACCCTGTTGATGCCGGAGCTCGGCGTCGTCGACCCCCAGTCGTTCGAGACCATCGCGCTGAAGCTCGTCGACCACGATCTCCCGTGGCTGTTCGTCGGCGGGGTCTTCGCCGGGTGGCTGATGGGGCTGCTGGCGTGGCTCGTGACGGCGGCGCAGGACACGACCGCCCGGATCCTCCTCGTGCTGATCGTCACCGGCACGATCGGGCTCCTCCACCTCCCCCACTCGATCGCGGGCAACGTCGAGGTGCTGTTCGGGCTGATCGTCTCGGACGCCATCTCGCTGTCCGACTACGTCGGGTTCCTCGTGCTGGCGACGATCGGAAACGCCTTCGGCGGCGCGGTGTTCGTCGCGCTGCTGAAGTACGGCCACGTCGTCCGCGGCGCGGACTGAGCGCTTCGCGGAGCCGGACGCCCCCGTCGTCGACCGACGCCCTCGCGGGCCGGTCGCCTCACCGCCCCGGCTTGTACTCTCCGAACTCGTCGCGGAGCACGTCGGAGACCTCTTGGACCGTCGCGTACGCCTTCACGGCGTCGACGATGGTCGGCATCACGTTCTCGGTCCCCCGTGCGGCCTCGCGCAGCGACGCGAGCGCGTCCTCGACCGCGTCGTCGTCGCGGTCGTCTTTCACCCCTTGGAGGCGATCGCGCTGGTTCTGCTCCTGCTCGGGGTCGACCTCCTCGAGGTCCATCTCCGGCTCCTCGTCGACCGCGTACTCGTTGACGCCGACGATGATCCGCTCGCCCTCCTCGATCTCCCGCTGGCGCTCGAAGGCGACGTCCTGTATCTGCCGTTGGACCCACTGGCTCTCGACCGCCTCCAGCATCCCGCCGCGGCGGTCGACCTCCTCCAGAATTTCGAACGCCTCCTCCTCGATCCCGTCGGTGAGGTCCTCCACGTAGTAGGACCCCGCGAGCGGGTCGATCGTGTCGGCCGCGCCCGACTCGTGCGCGAGGATCTGCTGGGTGCGGAGCGCGGTGCGGACGGACTTCTCGGTGGGGAGCGCGAGCGCCTCGTCCTTCCCGTTGGTGTGGAGGCTCTGCGTGCCGCCGAGCACCGCCGCGAGCGCCTGATACGCGACGCGGACGACGTTGTTCTCGATCTGCTGGGCGGTGAGGGTGGAGCCGCCGGTCTGGGTGTGGAACTTGAGCTGTTTCGACTTGGGGTTCTCGGCGCCGAACCGCTCGTCCATGATCTGCGCCCACATCCGGCGGGCGGCGCGGAACTTCGCGGCCTCCTCGAAGACGTTGTTGTGGGCGTTGAAGAAGAAGGAGAGCTGCGGCGCGAACTCGTCGACGTCGAGACCGGCGTCGATCGCGGCCTGCACGTACTCGATCCCGTCGCCGAGCGTGAACGCGACCTCTTGGGCCGCGGTCGAGCCGGCCTCGCGGATGTGGTACCCAGAGATGGAGATGGTGTTGAAGCTGGGGGTCTCCTCGGCGCAGAAGTCGAAGATGTCCGTGATCAGCCGCATCGACTCCTTCGGCGGGTAGATGTAGAGGTTCCGCGCGATGTACTCCTTCATGATGTCGTTCTGGATCGTACCACGGAGCTCCTCGCGGGGGACGCCCTGCTCGTCGCCCATCGCGACGTACATCGCGAGGAGGACGGCGGCGGGAGCGTTGATCGTCATCGACGTCGACACCTCGTCGAGGGGGATCCCGTCGAAGACGGTCTCGAAGTCGTCGAGGGTGTCGATGGCGACGCCCGAGCGGCCGACCTCGCCCTCGGCCATCGCCGCGTCGGAGTCGTACCCCATCTGCGTCGGGAGGTCGAACGCCATCGAGAGCCCGGACGAGCCCTCGTCGATGAGGTAGTTGAACCGCTCGTTCGTCTCCGCGGCGGTGCCCATCCCCGCGTACTGGCGCATCGTCCAGAGCCGGCCGCGGTGCATCGTCGAGTAGACGCCGCGCGTGTACGGGTCCTCGCCCGGGTTCCCCAGGTCCTCGCGGTAGTCGTGGTCAGGAACGTCGGCGGGCGTGTACAGCGGATCGACCTCTTGGCCGCCCGTATCCGTGGTGAACGTCTCCTTGCGCTCCCCGAACCGGTCGACCGTCTCGCCGTAGGTCCCCTCTTCCCACGACTCCTTGGCCTCCCGGATCGCGGCCAGTTCCTCAGGGTCGTACATTATTGAATCGGTCGACCGAGCGGGACTTAACAGTTTTCAGGGCCGGCCTCCTCGCGGGCCCCTCGACCCGCCCCGGCAACCGGTTTCAAGTACTGTGCAGTCAATTCACGCGCATGGACGTCCTCTCCGACTCGGCCGGGCGCTTCCTCGCCGCGACGGCGCCCGAGCACACCGCGACGCAGGCGGCGATGGCCGAACTCGCCGACGACTGGGGATTCCCGATCATCGGGCCGGAAGCGGGGGCGGTGCTCCGGCTGCTCGCCCGGCTGACCGACGCCAAGCGGGTGTTCGAGTTCGGCTCCGGCTTCGGCTACTCCGCGACGTGGTTCCTGCGCGGCGGCGCCGAGGCGGTGATCTGCACGGAGTTCGACGAGGGGGAGGCCGAGCGCGGCGTCCGATTCGCCGCCGACGGCGGCTACACCGACAGCGTGACGTTCGAGGTCGGCGACGCGATGGAGACGATAGAGCGCTACGAGGGCCCCTTCGACGTGGTCCTTATCGATCACCAGAAGGGCCGGTACGCCGAGGCCTACCGCACGGTTCTCTCCAAGGTCCGGACCGGCGGCGTGATCGTCGCCGACAACGTCACGCGCGGGCCGATCGACTTCGGCGACCTCGTCGCGCACTTCGAGGACGGCGCGCCCCTGCCCGACCCCGAGGTCGACGAGGAGACCCGTGGAATCGGCGAGTACATCGGGACGGTGCGCTCCGACGACGCCGTCGAGACCGCGATCCTCCCGGTCGGCTCCGGGATCGCGGTATCGACGAAGGTGGCGTGAGGGAGCGGCGACGCGGACTGTGTTGAAATGGATCTGCGGTCGGCGTCGCCGGCGCGTAGCGCCGGCTGGGGCTTTGGAGAGAGTCAGTGACGATCCGCCGTCGACGATTTATAACCGAGTAAGTGGATATCCCCCGCTCAATCCCACCTCTCCAACCCCGTAGAGGCCGAAGCTATTCGGGCGTCGCTCCCGAACCCCATTTCGATGAAGACGGGGCTCATCTCGGACGTCCACGCGAACCTCCCGGCGCTCGAAGCGGTCCTCGACGACATGCCGGCGGTCGACCGGATCGTCTGTGCCGGCGACGTGATCGGGTACAACCCGTGGCCGGCCGAGTGCGTCGATCGCGTGCGCGATGTCGCGACGGAGACTGTCCGAGGGAACCACGACCGCACGGTCGAGACTCCGGAGCGTTACCGCGCCAACCGCATGGCCGAGGCCGGGCTCGAACACGCGAAGGCGTCGCTGTCGGACGACCAGCTCGCGTGGCTTCGCGGGCTCCCGCGCGCCGAGACGTTCGCGGGCGGGCGGTATCTGCTCGTCCACTCGCACCCCGCGGCCGAACGCGAGGACGCCTACGTCTACCCCGAGGAGTTCCCGGGCCTCGACCGACACATGGGCGAGTACGACGGGATCGTCCTCGGACACACGCACGTGCAGGGCAAGCGAGCCGTCGCCGGCGGCGTGGTCGTCAACCCCGGCAGCGTTGGGCAGCCGCGCGACGGCGATCCCGACGCGGGGTACGCCGTGCTCGACACGGTGACGGACGAGGTCGCCCTCGAACGGGTCGCGTACGACGTCGACCGCGTGAGCGAGGCGGTCGCCGACGCCGGGCTCCCGGAGCGGACCGCCGACCGACTTTATAACGGCGAGTGAGGGCCGGAACGCTACGCCGTCGCGGGACGGGGGATCCGCGTCACGGCCAGAGTCCGAGCAGAAGCAGGGCGTTCCGCGCGGCGGTCGCCAGCGAGAGCAGGCCGACGCCGGCGCACATCAGCGTCGCGACGAGCCGCCGGGTTCCCCCGGCCACCGCGACGGGGACACCGATGACGACCATCCCCGCGGCCTTGGTGAGGAGCATCCCGGGGACGAGCCCGAAGGCGGCGATGAACGCGCCGCCGACGGGGGAGCCTTCGACGTACTGCCCGCCGCCGATGGCGACGTACGTGGACGCCACGTCGGCGACGACCCCGACGGCGAACAGGACGATCGCGGCGGCGAATCGCGAGGGCACTGCCACACCGGAGGCGACGGATTATAATAAGCTTCCGGGACCCCGGGGAACCGCATGACGCGACTGGGAGCGCGCGGAATCAGGGGACTCGAACCGGGGCGCCGCGGCGACCGGGCTGGCCGCTGAACGCGCACAGCACGAATCCATTTAAACCGACGCGTCGCGTACGATCCGGTAATGAGTACGTCCGAGGACGAGTACGAGATCGCGGTGGTCGGCGGCGGGCCGGCGGGCCTGACGACCGCCCTGTACGGGGCCCGCTTGGGCCACGAGACGGTGCTGATCGACCGCGGCGGCGGCCGAGCGGCGATGATGGCCGACACGCACAACGTGATCGGCGTCACCGAGGACGTCTCCGGCAACGAGTTCCTCGCGACCGGCCGCGAGCAGGTGCAGTCGTACGGCGGGACCTTCGAGCGCGGGTTCGTCAGCGACGTGACCGAGACCGAGGACGGTCGCTTCCGCCTCTCGACGAACGACGCCGAGTTCCTCGCCGACCGCGTCGTGCTCGCGACCGGCTTCTCCGACGAGCGCCCGGACCCGCCGCTCCCGCGGACGGGGAAGGGGCTCCACTGGTGTCTGCACTGTGACGCGTACATGTTCGTCGACGAGCCGGTGTACGTGATGGGCCACGGCGAGGCGGCCGCCCACGTCGCGATGATCATGCTGAACGTGACCGACGACGTGGATATCCTGACCCGCGGCGCGGAGCCGACGTGGAGCGAGGAGACCGCCGCCCAGTTGGAGGCGCACCCGGTCGAGATCGTCCACGAGGACGTCGCCGGCGTCGAGAACGACCCCGACTCCGGCTGGCTGGCGGCCTTGGAGTTCGAGGACGGCGCTCGCCGCGAGTACCGCGGCGGCTTCCCGATGTACGGCTCAGACTACAACGCCGCGCTCGCCGAGGGACTCGGCTGCGATCGCACCGAGGGCGGCGAGGTCGACGTCGACGACCACGGCCGCACGAGCGTCGACGGCGTCTTCGCGCTCGGCGACCTCACCCCCGGCCACAACCAGGTCCCCGTCGCGATGGGGCAGGGCGCGAAGGCCGGGCTCGCTATCCACAAGGAGATCCGCGAGTTCCCGCGTTCGACCGAGGAACTCGCCCGCGACGGCCCCGTCGACGCCGACGAGGTGCCCGCTATCTCCCCCGAACTGCTGGCGACCGCGGTCGCCCACGAGGGCCACGCCGGCGGCCCGCGGACGGGGACGGATCCGGCTGACAAACCGGAGGCATCCGCGGCCGACGACGACTGAGACGGCTCGATCCGACACCCCCGGAGACTCCTGAACCGAGCCGATGACCCGCTCGGCGGATCGCGATACCGACCTTTTTTGATCCGTTGCGGCCGACCGTTCGTATGGGAACGATCAGCGCCGACTTTGCCGGCGAGACGGTCGTGGTCACGGGGGGATCGAGCGGTATCGGTCGCGCGGTCGCGACCGGGTTCGGCGACGCGGGAGCGACCGTCATCAACGCCGACGTGCGGGCGGCGCCGAAGGACATCGACGCCGATGCCCCCACGCACGAGGCGATCGAGGAGCGCGGCGGGACCGCCGCGTACGTCGAGACCGACGTCTCCGAGCCGAGCCAGATCGAGTCGGTGATCGAGGCGGCCCGCGAGTTCGGCGGGGTCGACGTGATGGTCAACAACGCGGGCGTCCACCGAAGTCTCGAATTCCTCGACGTCACCCCGGAGGACTTCGATTTCGTCCACGACGTCAACCTCAGGGGCGCGTTCTTCGGCACGCAGCTGGCCGCGAAGGACATGATCGACCGCGGTGTCGAGGGCGCGATCGTGAACACGTCGTCGACGACGGCCGAGCGGCCCGAGTGGGACCACTCCCACTACGCGGCGACGAAGGGGGGCATCCAGATGCTCACCCGCAGCGCGGCGCTCGAACTCGACGGCCACGGGATCAGGGTGAACGCCGTCGCGCCGGGACCGATCGCCACCGAGATCCGAGAGGGCTGGGCCGACGAGGCGCGAGGTGCCATCGAGGAGTCCGACGGGCTCCCCTCGCGGGCCGGGACTCCCGCCGACCTGCGCGACGCGTACCTCTACCTCGCCTCCGAGGGCGCGAGCTACGTGACCGGCGAGACGGTGTGGGTCGACGGCGGAGCGAGTCTGTGAGACCGCGCAGTTTTCTGGAGGGCCAATCGTTGTGCTACTGTTGACATCCTCCTCCGCGTGAACGCGGAGGAATCCCGAGCGGTGGGAGTTTCAGGTTCACAACCATGACTCCGCCACTTTGCGGGACCCCGTCTAACCCTGTCATCGTGGT
>NZ_JARANT010000028.1 GCF_029889805.1 Halorubrum sp. Boch-26
ACGGCCGGGCGCAGCTCCTTGGCGATCGGGATCCCGGTCGCCTCGGCGACGTCGGTGAGGACGAAGTACGCGGCCTCGTCGATCCCGGCGTCGGCGAGCGCGTCGGCGGTGACGAGCCCGTCGATCCGGCGGACTTCGACGCCGAGGGCGGCGAGCTCCTCGCCGAGTCCGTGCTCGTCGGGACCGGCGACGACGGCGACGGCGCGGTCGACGTCGTCGACGCGACCGCCGTCGTGGCGGGCGGGGGTTCCCGCCATCACTCGTACTCGATCGTCGCGGGCGGCTTGTGGGTCACGTCGTAGACGACGCGAGCGACGTCCTCGTTCTCGCCGGTGATCCGGCTCTGGATGCGCTGGAGGGTGCTCCAGTCGAGCTCCTGAGCGCGCGCGGTCATCCCGTCGCGGCTCTCGACCGAGCGCACGGCGACGACCCAGCCGTGGACGCGGTTGTCGCCTTTCACGCCCGTCGCCTTCCCGAGGACGGCGGCGAACGCCTGCCACGGGTCGTACTCCTCTAGCTCCTCCTCAACGACGTGGGTCGCCTCGCGGGCGACCGCGGCCTTCTCCGGGGTCACCTCGCCGACGATGCGCACGGCGAGCCCGGGGCCGGGGAACGGCATGCGCTCGGAGATGATCTCCTCTAAGCCGAGCTCGCGGGCGACCTCCCGGACCTCGTCTTTGTACAGGTCGCGGACCGGTTCGACGAGCCCCTCGAAGTCGACGACCTCGGGGAGCCCGCCGACGTTGTGGTGCGACTTGATGTTCCCCTCCGACTCGATGCGGTCGGGGTAGATCGTCCCCTGCACGAGGTAGTCGGCGTCGACGTCGCGGGCGACGGTCTCGAACTCGTCGATGAACCCCTCGCCGATGGCGTGGCGCTTCTCCTCGGGGTCGGTGACGCCGGCGAGGCGGTCGAAGAAGCGCTCTTGCGCCTCGATCACCCGCAACGACTCCATGAACGAGAACGTGTCGCGGATCTCTTCGGTCTCGCCTTTCCGCATCAGTCCGGTGTCGACGTAGACGGGGGTGAGCTGGTCGCCGACCGCCTCGTACGCGAGCGTCGCCGCGACCGAGGAGTCGACCCCGCCGGAGAGGGCGATCACGGCGTTCGCATCGCCGATCGCCTCCCGGATCTCCGCTATCGCCTCGTCGATGAAAGCCTCCGTCTCGACCATCTATAGCCTCACGTCCGCGTTCCGCTCGGTTGTGTCCGTCGATCCCAGCGCCGCCTCGACGAGGGCGACGAACGGCGGGCTCGCGCGGTCCGGCCGCGACCGGAACTCGGGATGCGCCTGCGTCCCGAAGAAGAACGGGTGGCCCGGACGCTCTAAGATCTCCATCCGGTTGTCCGCGCTCCCGGAGAAGACGAGCCCGTCCGCCTCCAGCTCGTCGATGTACTCGGGGTTCACCTCGTAGCGGTGGCGGTGACGCTCCGTACAGGAGTCGGCGTCGTACACCCGCGCCGCGAGCGTGCCGGGCTCGATGGCGGTCTCGTGGGCGCCGAGCCGCATCGTCCCGCCCATGTCCTCCGTCTCGTACTGTTCCGGGAGCAGATCGATGACCGGATACGCCGTGTCGGGGTCGATCTCCGCGGAGTGGGCGCCCTCCAGCCCGAGGACGTTCCGCGCGTGCTCGACGACCGCCATCTGGAAGCCCAAGCAGAGGCCGAGGAAGGGCACGTCGTTCTCGCGGGCGTACCGGACCGCCTCGATCTTCCCGTCCGTGCCGCGGGAGCCGAACCCGCCGGGGACGACGACCGCGTCGGCCGACGCGAGGCGCTCCTCGTGGCGCTCGGTGGTCTCGTCGGCGTCGACCCACAGCACGTTCACCTCGGTCTCGGTCTGGATCCCGGCGTGCTTCAGCGCCTCGTGGATCGACATGTACGCGTCTTCGAGGGCGTACTTGCCGACGAGCGCGACGTCGATCGCTCGGTCGCGGTCGCGGGTGACCAAGTCGCGCCACTCGGTCGACCGCTCCGCCTTCGGGAGGGCCTCGTCGGCGAGCCCGAGCCGGTTCATCACGTGCTCGTCTAACCCCTCGTCTTCGACCATCAGCGGGACGTGGTAGATGTCCTCGACGTCGGGGTTCGAGAAGACGGCGTCCGTGGGGACGTCACAGAACAGGGCGATCTTCTCTTTCGTCTCCGGGTCCAGCCGGTTCTCGGAGCGGCCGACCAGGATGTCTGGCTGGAGCCCGATCGATCGCAGTTCCTTCACCGAGTGCTGCGTCGGCTTCGTCTTCTGCTCGCCGTTCTTCGAGTAGGGGACGAGCGTGACGTGGGTGAAGAGGATGTCCTCGTCGTCCTCCTCGTGGGCGAACTGCCGGAGGGCTTCGAGGAAGGGCATCGACTCGATGTCGCCGACCGTGCCGCCGATCTCGACGAGACAGACGTCCGACCCCTCGGCGGCCTCGCGGATGCGCCGCTTGATGTCGTCGGTGACGTGCGGGATGATCTGGACGGTCTTGCCGAGGTAGTCGCCGGCGCGCTCGCGCTCGATGACGTGCTGGTACGTCTTCCCCGTGGTGACGTTGTGGTCGAACGTCATGTCGGTGCCGAGGAAGCGCTCGTAGTTGCCCAGGTCGAGGTCGACCTCGCCCCCGTCCTTGAGCACGTACACCTCGCCGTGCTCGTAGGGGTTCATCGTTCCGGCGTCGACGTTGAGATACGGGTCCACCTTCACCGCGGTGACGTCGAAGCCCGCGTTCGCGAGGAGTCGCCCGGTGCTGGCGGCGGTGATCCCCTTCCCCAGCCCGGACATGACGCCGCCGGTGACGAACACGAACTTCCGACCCAATGATGGATCGTACCCTGTGTCGGGATCCGTTGGCATATCGACCGTCCGTCAGGGGCCGGCAAAACCGTTTCGGACCCTCCGTTTCGAGTGGACGTTCGTGACGTTCTCACGGGCGCCGTCGGGCGGGCACGGGCGACCGCGCGAGGCGAGGGCGCCGACTCACTCGGGCGCGACGAGCTTGTAGCACATCCCGGCCTCGTCGGAGTCCTCCGGGGCGCGCTCGGCGTAGTAGATCGCGTCGTCGGTGACGAGCGGCGCGCTGGTCACGTCGCCCCTGCCTTCGATCGACCAAGTCACCGACCCGTCCTCTCGGTCGAGCGCGTAGAGGTGCGCGTCGTACGAGCCCGCGAGGACGTGCTCGTTCGTCGCGGTCACGCTCCCCGTGACCCACCCGTTCGTCGGCGTCGACCACAGCTCCTCGCCGGTCCCCAGATCGAGCGCGTAGACGTTTCCGTCGTGGCTTCCGACGTAGGCCGCCCCGTCGTGGACGGCGGGCGCGCACATGACGTCGCCGTCGGTCTCGAACTCCCAGAGCCCCGTGCCGTCGGCGACGTCGACGGCGGTGACCGTCTCGGCCCACGACGGGACCACCGCGATCCCGCGACTGACCGCGATCGGCGCCTTGACGTCGCCACCGGTGTCGTAGGTCCACGCGCGCTCGCGGTCGGAGACCGACCACGCGTAGACGTGACCGTCGTTGGACCCGAACAGGAACCGGTCCCGCTCCAGGTCGACGGCGACCGTCGAGTGCGGGTGGTCGGTCGGTCGGTCGTCGCGCCACTCCACGTCGCCGCTCTCGGCGTCCATGACGACGACGGTCCCGCTCGGCGTCGCGTACTCGACGGCGACGTACAGCCGTCCCTCGTGGTAGGTCGGGCTGGCGGCGGCCGCGTCGCCGACCTCGGTCTGCCACTCGATCTCGCCGTCCGCCACCGACACCGCGGAGACGACGCCGTCGTAGGTCCCCACGTACGCGGTGCCGTCGGCGACCGCGGGGGTGCCGTGGCTCCCGCGGTCGTCGTCGGAGATCGAGGTCGACCAGTTCGTCGTCCCGTCGGTCGCGATCGACTGGACGCGGCCCGTGTCGTCGGCGATGAGCACGTCCCCCGTCGGCGTCAGCATCGGGCTCCCCTTCGAGGCCGTGTGATCCCCGCGGTTCGCCGGCACGGCCCACTCCACCTCGACGGTCTCCGGGATCGTCGCGTCGATGTGGCCGTGGTTCCGGAGCCCCTGCCGGAACTGCGAAGTGAGCCCCTCGGGCGACTGCGCTCGGTCGTCGAGGTCCAGCGGGAGGTCGACTCCGTCGAAGTCGGAGCCGTCGCCGCCGTCGGTTGGCGAGTCGCCGCCGAGCGCGCTACATCCAGCGAGTCCCGCGACGCCGACGCCGCCGGCGACCCGGAGCCAGTCGCGACGCGTCCGTTCGGTCATGGGTAGCGGTTCGCGGGTGAGGATAAAAATCCACGGCGCTCGGACGGGATCGATCGCCGTAGATCGACAGCGACTACCGCCGAAGCCCCAGCCGTCGCTCGTCGTTTTTTGCGTGGAGTTTTGCGAGGGAAGAGCGCTCCGAGAGCGTCTTCCGCATCGCGGGGGTGAACCCCGGCGATGCGAGGGGAGGGATTTGAACCACGGTCGCGCCAGAGGCGCTCCCTGATTCAAATCCTTCCCCCTGTGCATTCGCGCGTTGTGGACGCGCTCATGCGAGGGGAGGGATTTGAACCCACGGACCTCTACAGGAGCGGATCTTGAGTCCGCCGCCGTTTCCGGGCTTGGCTACCCTCGCACGCGGTCGACGATTTAGCGTCGCTCCTCTTTATCCCGTCGGTTGGGCGCGACCGGGTGGGATCCGAGACCCTCACAGCGCGATCATCGTGACGCCGACGACGGCGAGCAGGGCGGCGACGAGGCGGACGCGGAAGTAGCGCTCGCCGAGGACGACTCCGCCGAGCACGACGGCGATGATCGCCTGCGTGTTGATAACCGGCGACGCGACGCTCGCGGGGAGCGACGCGAACGCGACCGTCGTCAGGTGCTCGCCGAGCGCGACGAGTGCGCCCGCCGCGAGGAACTTCGGCGCGTCGCGTCGGGTGACGGCCGGCGGGTTCCGAACAGCGGCGGGGAGGAGGACGAGGCCGGCGCCCGCGAGGAGCAGGGGCACCCACAGCGTCCCGGGGATCGCGAGCTCCTGTAACGCCACGCGCTTACCGAGGTCGGCGACGGCGTAACACGCCGCGCTCACCAAGGCGAGCTGTGCGGGTCGCGAGTGGACGGCCCCGACGAGCGGCGCGAGCAGGCTCCCCGGCTCGTAGTTC
The DNA here is from genome assembly GCF_029889805.1 of Halorubrum sp. Boch-26. Classification (GTDB taxonomy): domain Archaea; phylum Halobacteriota; class Halobacteria; order Halobacteriales; family Haloferacaceae; genus Halorubrum. The sequence goes on from NZ_JARANT010000028.1 coordinate 5,107, forward strand.
GCGACGTAGACGGCCGCCGTGGCGACGACGACCCCGGCGATCTGAATCGGTGCGAGCACCTCACCGAGCAACAGCACCTCCAGCGGGAGCACGAACATCGGGACCACCTTGTTGATCGGCGTCACGTACGAGACGTCGCCGTCCTCGATCGCCCGGAGGAAGAGCACGAACGCGGCCGCGGTGGCCGTCGCGGTACCGGCGACGACGGCGACCGCGGCGGGGTCGACCGCCGCCAGCGCACCGGCGAGTCCGTTGACCGCGCCGCCCGGGTCGGTGACGGGGTCCGCTCCGCCGAGCCCCGCCCCGTCGAGATCGGTCGTCGCGACCGTCACCGGCAGGAACCACGCGATCGCCGCCGCGTTTATCAGCACCGTGAGTCCGGCGGGCGAGTAGCCCGAAAACGAGCGCTTCAACACGAAAATGTAGCTTCCCCACACGAATGCGGCCCCGATCGCGAAAGGAAGCCCGAGGTCCATCGATCGACTCGATGTCGGCCGCGGGAAAGAGGCGTTCGATCCCGGCGAGAGCGGACGCGGTCGCTTACGCGGTCGCCTCGTCGGCGTCGTCGGGGTCGTCGGGAGACGTCTCGTCGTCCGCGACGCGCTCGCTCACGACCTCCATGGCGTAGCCGGCGATTCCGGCCGCTGCGGCGCCGATGCCGATGGCGCGTATCTGTCTGAGGTACGCCGGCTTCACTTCGAGCTCGTCGGCGTTCTCGAAGTTCTTTCCGAGCATTTTCCGCGTGATCGACACGCTGAGCCCCGGGACGGCCGCGGTGAGGAGTCCCTGTCCGATCACGAGCAACGACCCGAACTTGCGTTTCGACCCGTCGTCGACCTTGCTACACGGCGTCTCGTCGCTGTCGAACATGTACGTAGGGAGGTGTCGAAAGCACATTAATATTGCGCGCATCACACACTCATGAGTCCGTGTCGCGACGGCGAGGACGCGACGGCGGCCGCGGCGGGTCCCCGATGCCGGCGCGAAACCGTTAGCATCCCCGCCGCCCGTTACTCGGACATGGACGAGCACACCCGGGACCCCGGCGTCGCCCCGCCGCTCGGAAACCCGACCGGGTGGCACTCGGCCGGCGAGGGGGCGGACCGGGCAGTGGGCCAGACGGACGACGGGGACCCCGACGCCGACGCCGGACTCGCCAGCGGCTACTGGGAGCACGCCACGCTCCGCCGGGCGGCCGAGCACGGGGTCCGACTGTTCAACGCCGGCGAGTACCACGAGTCGCACGACTGCTTCGAAGACGAGTGGTACAACTACGGGAGCGGGAGCGTCGAATCGGCCTTCCTCCACGGGATGGTGCAAGTCGCGGCGGGCGCGTACAAACACGTGGACTTCGAGAACGACGATGGGATGCGGTCGCTGTTCGAGACCGCGCTGACGTATCTCCGCGGCGTTCCGGACGACTTCTACGGCGTCGACGTCGCTGATGTGCGCGCGACGCTCCGGGCCGCGCTCGACGATCCGGCCGCGCTCGACGGCTGGAAGATCTCGCTGGACGACGCCCGCCCGGAGGCGTACCCGGCCGACTACGAGTACGCCGAGCGGATCGACGAGGCGCACTGAGCCGATCGGTCGAGATCCGCGCCGATCCGAACGCGACTTATCCGCCGAGCGCGTCCGACGGGTATGGACGTGTACGAACTGGGCGAGGGCGAGCCCGAAGTCGCGGTCGTCGGCGCGATCCACGGCGACGAGCCCTGCGGCGCCCGCGCGGTCCGACGACTCGTCGACAGCGACCTCGACGCCGAGCGCCCGGTGCGGCTGATCGTCGCCAACGAGGCGGCGCTCGACGCCGAAGTGCGCTACCTCGACGCCGACCTCAACCGGGCGTTTCCCGGCGACCCCGACTCGGACGCCCACGAGGAGCGGCTGGCCGACGAACTCCTCGCCGAGATCGAGGGCTGTACCACTCTCGCGATCCACTCGACGCAGTCGTCCGCCGAGCCGTTCGCGGTGATCGACTCGATGGACGAGGTCGCCCGCGCGGTCGCGCCCCACCTCCCGGTCGACGTCGTCATCCAGACCGACGCGTTCACGGAGGGACGGCTCATCGAACACCCGCATACCCTCGAAGTGGAGGCCGGCCTTCAGGGGTCTGACGCGGCCGCGGACAACGCCTACTGGCTGACGCGAGCGTTCCTGACCGCGACCGGCGCGCTCCCGGCCCCGGGCGCCGACGACGTGGTCGACGCGGGCGGCCGCGACGACGTCGAGGTGTTCCGGCTCCGCGACCGGATCCCGAAGCCCGAGGCCGAGGAGTACGAGGTGTTCGCGCGCAACTTCGAACGAGTCGAGGTCGGCGAGGCCTTCGCGGCCGCCGGCGACGAGCAGCTCCGCGCGGACGAGCCCTTTTATCCCGTGTTGCTGTCGCCGTACGGCTACCGCGACCAGTTCGGCTACGTCGCCGACCGAGTCGGAACGATCGAGTGAGCGGTCGGGTCGAGTCGGTCGACCGGCCGAGCTACTCGACCAGTTCGATAGTGTCGTCGCCGTTCGGCACCGCGCAGATGAACGCGCCCGGCTCGTCGCTCTCGTTCCGGTACCAGTGCTCGACGCCGGCCGGGATGAGGAGCGCGTCACCCGGAGAAACGGCGTGCTCCGTCTCGCCGATCCCGACCACGTACTCGCCGGCGAGCACGTACTGCTCGTGTTCGACCGCGTTCGTGTGACGCGGGACCGCGGCGCCGGGCGCGATCTCGAACCGCCGCATCGCGAAGTGCGGGGCGCCGTCCGACTCGTCTAAGAGCACGCCCTTCCGGAGCCCGTCCGCGGCGTCGACCGCCTCGTAGCCGACCTCGTCGCCGCGTTTCAGGACCGCGTCCGATGCGCTCGCCGCTGCGTCAGTGGAGTCTTCCATACCGACCGATCGGCGGCAAGGTGTTTATAAACGACGGCGGCGCGCGTCGGCGTCGGTCGGGCCGAGTCGCCGTCGTGGGTTCTCGGGAGCGTCGGCGTCAGGACGTTTAACCCCCCACCCGCCTAATTCGAAGGCATGCGAGGACTCAAGATCGGGACGGCGCTGGGGATCCCGGTCAGGCTCAACTGGACGTTCCTGATCGTGTTGCCGCTGTTCGCCTACCTCATCGGCTCGCAAGTCGGGATGATCGCCGAGGTGATGAACGAGGCGCTGGGCGCCGGGATCGACCCGGCCGCGATCGACGGGGGACTCACGCCGTGGGCCCTCGGACTGGCGGCGGCGGTCGGGCTGTTCGTCGGCGTCCTTCTCCACGAGTTCGGCCACTCGATCGTCGCCATGCGGTACGGCTACGAGATCGAGTCGATCACGCTGTGGCTGCTCGGCGGGCTCGCAAACTTCAGCGAGTTCCCCGAGGACTGGAAACACGAGTTCTGGATCGCGATCGCGGGTCCGATCGTCAGCGTCGCGATCGGCGTCGGCTGTTACGCGGTGTTCGCCGTGGCGCCGGTCGGGTCGAACGCCGTGCTCTTCGTGTTCGGCTACCTCGCGCTGCTGAACGTGGTGCTCGCCGTCTTCAACATGCTCCCGGCGTTCCCGATGGACGGCGGGCGCGTCCTCCGAGCGCTGTTGGCCCGGAATCAGCCGCACGCGCAGGCGACGCAGCGCGCCGCCGCGGTCGGGAAAGCGTTCGCGTTCGTTATGGGGCTCATCGGGCTGTTCAACCTCCAGCTGCTGTTGATCGTCCTCGCCTTTTTCATCTACATCGCCGCCTCCGGCGAGGCCCAGCAGACGACCCTGAAGGCCGCCTTCCAAGACGTCACCGTCGGCGACGTGATGACCAGCCGCGAGAACCTCCACACCGTCACCGAGGACACCTCCGTCACCGACCTGATGGGGCGGATGTTCGAGGAGCGACACACGGGCTACCCCGTGCTCCGCGGCGACGACCTCGTCGGGATGGTGACTTTGGAGGACGCGCGGTCGGTCCGCGAGGTCGAGCGCGACGCCTACCGCGTCGACGACGTGATGGCGACGAACGTGGTCGCGGTCGGCCCGGAGACGGACGCGATGACCGCGCTCCAGACGATGCAGGAACACGACGTCGGGCGCCTCCCCGTCGTCGACCGCCAGGAGCGGCTCGTCGGGATCATCTCCCGCTCGGACCTGATGACCGCGTTCAACATCATCCAGACGGGGGGCACCCCGAGCATCATCACCGGGCGGCGGCAGATCGGAGACGACCCCGACGTGTTCTGAATCGACGGGCGCGGCCCCCGGAGTTCGCGGCGACCGAAAGCGACTCCACGCAGCCGATCGAACGGCCGGGCATGAGTGAGTCCGACGCGACGGCGACGGTCCCGGTCACGGTGTACACCCGTGAGGGCTGTACCCTCTGTGACGCCGCCCGCGAGACCATCGAGGAGACCGCCGCGGGGCTCGACGTGGCGATCGACCTCGAGATGGTCGACGTCGACGAGGACCCCGAACTCGCCGCGGAGTACGGCGAGCGGGTCCCCTACGTGCTGATCGACGACCACCCGGCGTTCAAGTACGAGGTCGACGAGCGCGAGCTGCGGCTGAAGCTCTTGGCGGCGACCTGATCGAAAAATACCGGCCGTCTTTCCCCTTACTCGGCCGCGTCGACCGCCTCGGTCTCCGCACCGGGGGCGTTCCGCTTCACCGAGGTAATCCCATCGACCGCGTTCGACCGGGAGGCGTACCCCTCGCTGGAGTCCGCGACGATGTTCCCGTTGCGGTGGCGAAGCCGCCAGCGCCACTCGCCGCCCGCGTCCTCGTAGATCTCGAAGGCGGCGCTGCCGACATCCAACACGTCGGCGTCGGAGGCGTACTCGCGGACTCGACCGAGCGCATCCCGCGCGTTCGACTTGGAGGCGTACCCCTCGCCGGAGTCGGCGATGATGTTCCCGTTGCGGTGGCGGAGCCGCCAGCGGTACTCGCCGCCCTCGTCCTCGTACAGCTCGAACGTCGCGTTCGGTGATCCGTCGCCGTCCCCGTCATCCGCGTCGAGGTCGTCGAGGGCCGCCTCGGCGGCGTTCGACCGCACGCTGTCGAGCCCCTGACGGGCCCTCGACCGGGAGGAGTACCCCTCGCCGGAGTCCGCGAGCACGTTGCCGTTCTCGTGGATGAGCCGCCAGCGCCACTCCCCGGCCGCGTCACGGAACATCTCGAACGCCGTGGGGTCGACCCGGAGGTAGTCCGCGGCGGCGACGTGTTCGCGGATCCGGCCGAGCGCGCGTTCCGCGTTCGACTTGGAGGCGTACCCCTCGCCGGAGTCCGAGATGATGTTCCCGTTGTCGTGGCGGAGCCGCCAGCGCCACTCGCCGCCCGCGTCCTCGAACAGTTCGAAGGTCGCCTTGCTCGCGATGTCCTCGTCGTCGCTCGGCACGGCCACGTCGGGGTCCGTGGCGTCCTCGGGCTCGGGGCCGTCGTCGGCGGCGATCGCCTCGGCCTCCGCGGCCGAGGTCTCGATCCGGAGGATCCCGGCACCGAACGCGTTTCGCCGGACGCTGTGGAGCCCCTGCTGGGCCTTCCCGCGACTGCTGTACCCCTGTCCGGCCGTCGCGATGACGTTGCCGTTGCGGTGGCGGAGCCGCCAGCGCGGCTTGCCTCCCGCGTCCTCGAACAGCTCGAACCGAGCCTTGCTCTCGCGCAGCGACGCGATCTCGGCCCGGGCCGCTTCAAGCGCTGATTCCGTCTCCGACAGCTCGTCGCGGGTCGCCGACAGCTCGTCTTCCGCCGACGCCAACTCCTCGCGAGTCGCCTCCAGTTGGGCGCTCGTCTCATCTCGCGCGCTCGCGGCGGCGGCCGCCTCGCCCCGCATCCGCTCGTAATCCTCGTACACGGGGTCGGAGAGCAGCGGCACGACCGCCCCAGCGAGTCCGACGAGGAGCAGCCCGACGCCGTACAGCGTGATCACGGTCGGATCGCCGGACGCGGTGAGCCAGCCGTCCGGGAAGATGTTCACGAACCAGACGACGCCGAGGACGCTCACCGCCGTGCCGAGGTAGCCGAGATAGGTTCCCGCTCGGCGGAGCGGGAAGCGGATCACGGCCCCGAGCATGATGAACGGAGGCGCCAGCGCGGCGAGCGCGTACGCGATGCCGCGGGCGGTCGTCGCCGACTCGGTGAGGAAGAAGAGCACGACGCCGGCCAGGCCGAGCAGCATCCCGAATCCGAACAGCCAGTAACCGTTCACCTCGTCGTTCGTCGTCGGCGTGCCGATTCGTCGCTCGTAGAGCCCGCCGCTATTCGTTTGGTCATCACTTGCCATACGTCCGATGACTCTGGCAATCCGCTTATATGTGATGGTGTGTGATACAATACCTACCAAGTAGCTCCGGACTACCGCGACCCGAGCGTTTACCCGTCAAACGGTCCCTCATGGGGATATGCACGTACTCCGAGGGGGACGCGTTGTCGACGTGGCGGGAACTCGCGAGGCCGACGTGGCGATCGCGGACGGCGAGATCGTCGCGGTCGGCGATCCGAAAGGGATCGACGAAGCGATGGAAGCTGTCTCCAACGGGAACGCCGACGGGGTCACCGAGGTCGACGCCGACGGGAAAGTCGTCGCACCAGGACTGATCGACTCGCACGTCCACGTGATGATGGACGGGCGGCCCGACGTCTCGACCGCGGTGTCCGACAGCGACTACACCGCGAGCTACCGGGCCGCGGGCAACCTCGAAGCCGCGGTCGCGGCCGGCGTCACGACCGTCCGCGACCTCGGGAGTCGGGGGACGCTCGCGCTCGACGCCGGCGAGGCGGTCGCCGCCGGCGACTTCGACGGCGCGCGGGTGCTCGCGTGCGGCCGCAACGTCATCATGACCGGCGGCCACGGCAACTGGTTCGGGCGCGAGGCCGACGGGCCGGCCGAGGTCCGAAAGGCGGCCCGCGAGCAGCTGAAGGCGGGCGCGGACGTGCTCAAGTGCATGGCGACCGGCGGCGTCCTCACCGAGGGCGCGGTGACGGGCGCCCCCGAGCTGACACCCGAGGAGCTGGCGGCGTTCACCGACGCGGCCGCGCCGACCGACACGCCGACCGCGGCCCACGCCCACGGCGAGGAAGGGATCAAGAACGCCGTCGAGGCCGGCATTTCGAGCGTCGAGCACGGGACGTTCATGGACCGGGAGGCCGCCGAGATGATGGCCGATCGGGGCACCTACTGGGTTCCGACCGCGAGCGCGCTCCGCGGCATCGTCGACAACGGGATCGAGGCCGGGATCCCCGAGGACGCCGTCGCGAAGGCCGAGGACGCCGCCGACCGCTTCGACGACGCGTGGGACCACGCGCTCGACGCCGACGTGCCGATCGCGATGGGCACCGACGCGGGCACGCCGTTCAACTTCTTCGGGGAGATCCCGCAGGAACTGGCGTACATGGTCGACTACGGCCTCTCGCCGGAGCGGGCGCTGGCGGCCGCCACCGTCAACGCCGCGGACCTGCTCGGGCTCGACGACGTCGGCCGGGTCGAGGAGGGGTATCAAGCCGACCTCGTGCTCCTCGACGCCGACCCGACCGAGGACGTCGAGGCGTGGCAGGACCCGGAGGCGGTGTTCGCTCGCGGCGAGCGGGTCGCGTAGGCACGCGCTCCCGTCGCTCGCGACGCCGACCCGGCGGCGCCTTCGCCGCGCGGCCGACCGCCCGCGAACGGTCTCTTTTAACCCGAGCCGGCGTAAGGATCGACCGATGACGAGCGCGCAATCCGGGTCGTCGCCCCGGTACGCGGACCCGGACGAGAACCCCTACGTCGAGGCGTCGCCGACCGACTTCGAGCCGGTCGAGGAGCTCTCGCCCGAGGCGGCCGCCGAACAGGCGTCGCTGCTCCGAGCGGCGATCCGGGAGCACGATCACCGGTACTACGTCGAGGCCAACCCCCTGATCTCCGACGAGGCGTACGACCGGCTGTTCGCGCGCCTGCGGGAGCTGGAAGGGGCGTTCGACCTCCCGACCGAGGACTCCCCCACGCGTCGCGTCGGCGGCGAGCCGGTCGACGAGTTAGAGACCGTCGAGCACGTCGCGCCGATGCGCTCCATCGACAACGCGACGGAGGCGGACGCGGTCCGGGAGTTCGACGAGCGGGTCCGGCGGGGACTCGACGCCGAGGGGTTCGACCCCGACGACGTGGCGTACGTCTGCGAGCCGAAGTTCGACGGGCTCTCGATCGAGGTGATCTACGAGGACGGCGTCTACGCCCGCGCCGCCACCCGCGGGGACGGGAGCGAGGGCGACGACGTGACCGAACAGGTGCGGATGATCCCGTCGGTTCCCGGCAGGCTCCGCGGCGACCCACCGGCCACGCTGGCGGTCCGCGGCGAGGTGTACATGCCCCGCGGTGCGTTCGAGGCGTACAACGAGGCGCTGATCGAGCGCGGCGAGGAGCCGTTTGCGAACCCGCGCAACGCCGCGGCCGGGACCCTCCGCCAGCTCGACCCCGCGGTCGTCGCCGAGCGCCCGCTCGACGTCTTCTTTTTCGACGTGTTGGCGTGGGAGACCGGCGACGGGGCAGCGGGAGGAGCCGAGGGCGGCGACGACGCCGAGCCGCCGGAGCGTCCCGACACCCACTGGGCGGAGTTCGACGCGTTCGACGCGTTCGGCCTCCGGCGCGCTGACCGGGTCGAGCGCGTCGGCGACATCGAGGACGCGATCGAGTACCGCGACCGCCTCACGGCCGAGCGCGACGACCTGAACTACGAGATCGACGGCGTCGTGATCGCGGTCGACCGCCGGTCCCACCGCGAGGCGCTCGGGTCGACGTCGCGGGCGCCGCGCTGGGCGTTCGCCTACAAGTTCCCGCCCCGCACCGCGACGACGACCGTCGAGGGGATCACGGTGCAGGTGGGGCGGACGGGCCGGCTCACCCCCGTCGCCGAGCTCGACCCCGTCGACGTCGGCGGGGTCACCGTCTCGCGGGCGACCCTCCACAACCCCGCCGAGATCGAGGCGCTCGGCGTGAACGCCGGCGACCGCGTGCGGATCTACCGCGCCGGCGACGTGATCCCCTACGTCCCGGAGGTCGTCGAGACGCGCTCGGAGGGGACATACGAGTTTCCCGAAACCTGCCCGGTCTGCGACGCCCCCGTCGAGCGCGACGGCCCGCTCGCCTTCTGTACCGGCGGGCTCGGCTGCCCGGCGCAGCTGGAGCGGGCGGTCGAACACTGGGCGCGACGGGACGCGCTCGATATCGAAGGGTTGGGGCCTGAAGGGGCCGAGCGGCTCCGCGAGGCCGGCCTCGTCGAGTCGCTGCCGGACCTGTACGACCTGACCGTCGAGGATCTGGCCGCGTTAGAGGGGTGGGGAGAGACGAGCGCCGAGAATCTCGTCACCGAGCTGGCGGCCACGGAAGAGCCGCCGCTCGACGCGTTCCTCGCCGGACTCGGGATCCCCGACGTGGGGGCGACGACCGCCCGCGCGCTCGCGACGCACTTCGGCGACCTCGACGCACTCCTCGACGCCGACGAGGACGCGTTGCGGGCGGTCGACGACGTCGGCCCCGAGGTCGCGGAATCGATCCGGACGTTCCTCGACACCGAGGAGAACCGGGCGGCGATCGAGGGGCTCCGCGAGCGCGGCGTGGAACCCGAATCGGTCGACGTCGAGGCGGGCGACGCGCTCGACGAACTCACCTTCGTCTTCACCGGGTCGCTGTCGACGACGCGGGGCGAGGCGCAGGCGCACGTGGAGGCGCACGGCGCGGACGCCACGTCGAGCGTCTCCGGCAACACCGACTACCTCGTCGCCGGCGAGAACCCCGGACGGTCGAAGCGCGAGGACGCCGACGCGGAGGATGTCCCCGTGCTCGACGAGGACGCCTTCGCCGACCTCCTCGCAGAGCGGGGGGTCGCGTGGCCGCCCGAGGAGTGAGAGGGCCCCGACGCGCCGTTCCCGCCGACGAGACCCGCAACCCTTTATCCGGAGACGCGGGAACGGAGGGGTATGACCGCCATCGAGCTGCGTGGCGTGCGGAAGGAGTTCGGCGACGTCACCGCCGTCCGTGACCTCGACCTCACCGTGCAGGAGGGCGAGGTGTACGGGTTCCTCGGCCCGAACGGCGCCGGCAAGTCGACGACCATCGACATGCTGCTCGACCTCGTCAGACCGACCGCGGGGACGGTGCGCGTGCTCGGACGGGACGCCACCGGGGACGGGGTCGCGATCCGGCGGCGGACCGGCGTGCTCCCGGACGGCTTCTCGGTGTATAACCGCCTCTCCGGGCGAAAACACGTCGAGTTCGCAATCAAGTCGAAGGAGGCCGACGACGACCCCGACGCCCTGTTAGAGCGCGTCGGGCTGCTCGACGACGCCGACCGCAAGGCCGGCGGCTACTCGAAGGGGATGCGCCAGCGACTGGCGCTCGCGATGGCGCTCGCCGGCACTCCCGACCTGCTCGTCCTCGACGAGCCCTCCTCCGGGCTCGACCCCGCGGGCGCGAAGGAGATGCGCGAGATCGTCCGGAGCGAGGCCGACCGCGGCGCGACCGTCTTCTTCTCTTCCCACATCCTCGAACAGGTCGACGCGGTCTGCGACCGCGTCGGGATACTCCGCGGCGGCGAGCTCGTCGCCGAGGACTCGGTGGAGGGGCTCCGCGAGGCCGTCGGCGGCGAGGAGACGCTGGAGATCGCCGTCGGCGGCCCGAGCGGATCGGACGCCGCAAACGGGGCGGACGGCGCGACCGGTACCGACGGCGCGAGCGACGCGGCCGTCGAGGCGGTCCGCGCGGTCGACGGCGTGAGTCGCGTCGACCGCGACGGCGACGCGCTCGTCGTGAGCTGCGCAGACGGTGCGAAGACCCGCGTCATCGCCGCGCTGGAGGACGCCGGCGTCGGCGTCGACGACTTCCACACCAGAGAGGCGTCGCTGGAGGACCTCTTCTTGGCGTACACGGAGGGCGACGCGCCGGAATCGAAGAAAACGGTGCCCGGCACGGCCGACGACGACGAGGAGGTGGATCGATGAGCCTCGTTGCCATCGCGGGGAAGGACTTCCAAGACGCGGTGCGCTCGCGGGGGATGATCGCCCTCGTGGCGCTGTTCTCGCTGCTCGTCGCCGTGTTCGCGTTCGTCATTAGGCCGACGGGACAGGGCGAGCAGTTCGCGACGGAGCTCCTCTTACGCTTCTTCGTCAGGCCGTTCCTCGTGACGACGCTCGTCCCGCTCGTCGGGGTCGTGATCGGCTACAACGCCGTGAGCGGCGAGCGCGAGTCCGGCTCCCTGAAGCTGCTCCTCTCGCTGCCGCACTCGCGCGCGGATGTCGTCTTCGGAAAGGTGGTCGGGCGGGGCGCCGCGCTGTCGGTCGCGGTGTTCGCCGGGTTCCTGCTGCCCGCCGCCGTGCTGGCCGCCCTCGCGCAAACCGGCGGTATCGCGGCGTTCAACGCCGGATCTTTCTTCGGGTTCACCGTCTTCGCCGCGGTGTTGGGAATCGTCTTCGTCGCGATCGCGGTCGGTTGCTCGGCCGCCGCGTCGACCCAGCGACGCGCGTTGATCGGCGGCGTCTCGATCTACGTCCTGTTCGTGCTGCTGTGGGGCGCCGTCACCGGCCAGTTCCTCGGCGCCGCCGGCGGGATCGTCGACCCGCTCCCGGTGTCGACCGAGCAGGTCCGGACGTTCCTCCGCGTGTCGAATCCGACGACCGGCGTCGAGATCCTGTCGAACGCGTTCCTCGCCGAGCGGCTGTTCGCGGGCGAGAGCGTCAACCGACAGATATCGGCGGCGTCGATGCTCGTGTTCTGGACGGTCGCGCCGCCGCTGGTCGGGCTCTGGAAGTTCGACACCGACGACTTATAAACGAAGGCAGCCGTCTCGCGGCCGGTTACGCCGTCGCGCGCTCGATCGCGGCCTCCAGGTCGGCGACGATGTCCGCCGGGTCCTCGATGCCGACGGAGAGGCGCACCATGTCGCCGGTGACGCCGGCGGCCTCCTGTTCATCTTCGGTCAGCTGCTGGTGGGTCGTCGACGCCGGGTGGATGACGAGCGTCTTCGCGTCGCCGACGTTCGCGAGCAGCGACGCGAGGTCGGCGTTCTCGACGGTTCCCTTCGCTGCCTCGTAGCCGCCCTCCAGCCCGAAGGTGATCATGCCGCCGTAGCCGCCCTCCAGGTACTCGCTCGCCTCCGCGTGGGTCTCGTGGCTCTCCAGTCCGGGGTAGTTCACCCACGCCACGTCCCCGTGCTCGTCGAGGTACTCCGCGACGATGCCGGCGTTCTCGCAGTGGCGGTCCATCCGGAGCGGGAGCGACTCCGTCTGCTGGAGCGTGTTCCACGCGTCGAACGGAGACTGCTGGTCGCCCAGGTCACGGAGCCCGCGGGTGACCGCCGCGAAGGTGAACGCCGCGTCGCCGAACGCGTCGACGTAGTTGATCCCGTGGTACGCCGGGTTGTCCTGCGCGATCTCCGGGAACTTCTCGGGGTACTCGCCCCACGGGAAGGAGCCGCCGTCGACGAGGACGCCGCCGACGGTGGTGCCGTTGCCGGTGAGCCACTTGGTCGTCGACTCCCAGACGAGATCGGCGCCGTGGTCGAGCGGGCGGCACAGATAGGGCGTCGCGAACGTGTTGTCGACGAACAGCGGGACGCCGTGCTCGTGGGCGATGTCGGCGATCCGCTGGATATCCGGCGTGACCAAGGCCGGGTTCCCGATCGTTTCGAGGTGGACGTAGGCGGTGTCTCCGTCGATGGCGTCGCCGTACCCCTCGTAGTCGAGCGGGTCGACGAACCGCGTCGAGACCCCGCGACGCTCGACGGAGTGGGTGAGATAGGTGTAGGTCCCGCCGTACAGCGCCGACGAGGAGACGATGTTGTCGCCCGCGGACGCGAGCATGAACGTCGCCAGGTCGAACGCCGCCATTCCGGAGGAGGTAGCGACTGCACCCACACCGTTTTCGAGGGAGGCGATCCGCTCCTCCAAGGCGGCGTTCGTCGGGTTCATGATCCGGGAGTAGACGTTGCCCGCCTCCTCCAACGCGAACAGCCGGGCGGCGTGGTCGGCGTCCTCGAACTCGTATGATGTCGTCTGGTAGATGGGCGTGGCGCGGGCGCCGGTCGCCGGGTCCGGGTTCGATCCCGCGTGGACGCTTCGGGTGCGGAACTCGCGGTCTGCGTCGTCCTCGTCGGATGGCATAAACAGGAATGCGCCCGCCACGTATTTAAAAACGGTCGCAAGAGCCGGACGTTACCGGTTTCTCGGAGATTCCGGCGCTGCGCGGCACCGAGCGGCGCCGCACTTGCGGGACTCGTGCGAACCGTTAACAGCGTCGAACCGTAACGCTAGCCATGGGAACCCAAGGTCCGCGCGGCGACACCCTCGATCTGGATGACGCGGTGGGCGGCATCCCGGACGCCGTCTGGCAGTACACCGCGCTCGGCGCCGCCCTGCTCGTCGGGTTCGCCCTCCTCAGCCAGAGCCTCGTCTTCGGCGTGGGCGCGCTCGCCGTGTTGCTGGCTGCCGTCACGGTCGTCAGCGCGGTCGAGATCGTCGACGCCTACGACAAGGAGGCGCTCACGGTGTTCGGCGAGTACCGGCAGCTACTCGAACCGGGCGTCCACCTCATTCCGCCGTTCGTCTCCCGCACCTACGCGTTCGACATGCGGACCCAGACGATCGACGTACCGAGCCAGTCGGCGATCACGCGGGACAACTCGCCGGTGACGGCGGACGCGGTCGTCTACATCAAGGTGATGGACGCGAAGAAGGCCTTTCTGGAGGTCGACGACTACAAAAACGCCGTCTCGAATCTCGCGCAGACCACGCTCCGGGCCGTCCTCGGCGACATGGAACTCGACGACACGCTCTCTCGCCGCGACCAGATCAACGACCGCATCAACGAGGAGTTAGACGAGCCGACCGACGAGTGGGGGATCCGCGTCGAGGCGGTCGAGGTCCGCGAGGTGAGCCCCTCTCAGGAGGTCCAGCGGGCGATGGAGCAGCAGACGGGCGCCGAGCGTCGTCGCCGGGCGATGATCCTCGAAGCGCAGGGGGAACGCCGCTCGGCCGTCGAGCAGGCGGAGGGGGATAAGCAGTCGAACATCATCCGCGCGCAGGGTGAAAAGCAGAGCCAGATCCTCGAAGCGCAGGGAGACGCCATCTCCACCGTGCTCCGCGCCCGCTCCGCCGAGTCGATGGGCGAGCGCGCCATCGTCGAACGCGGGATGGAGACGTTAGAGGAAATCGGCAAGGGCGAGTCCACCACGTTCGTGCTCCCGCAGGAGCTCACCAGCCTCGTCGGCCGCTACGGCAAGGCGCTGTCCGGTTCCGACGTGCAGGAGATGGAGGGGTTAGAGAGCAAGGAGTTCGACGAGGAAACGGAGAAGATGCTCGGCTTAGAAGACATCGAGAGCGCGCTCGAACAGCTCGACACGGTGGCCGACAGCGATCTCCGGACCGACGAGACGCGCGACGCCGACACGGCACGCGACATCGATCTCGACCGTCAAGAAGACCGGGCCCGCGAGGCGGATCGTGACATCGAGCTGGAGGCAGAAAGCGAGCGGCCGAGCGACTGATCGAGACGCCGCGGCCAGCCTACCAGTCCAGCGACCCGCCGGACTGGTACTCGGTGACCTGTCGCTCGAAGAAGTTGGCCTCGCGGTTCAGGTCGACCGCCTCCGACATCCACGGGAACGGGTTCTCCGTGCCGAACCGCTCGTCCATGCCCAGTTGGGTGAGCCGGCGGTCGGCGACGTACTCCACGTACTCGACGAACCCCTCCGCGGACATCCCCATGAGGTCCGGCGGACACGCCTCCTCGGCGTACGTCGACTCCAACTCGACAGCTTCGCGGATCAGCTCGTCGATCTCCGCCTCGAACTCGTCGGTCCAGACGCCGAGGTGCTCCTCGCGGACCGCGTTGATCAGGTCGACCCCGAAGTTCAGGTGGAGCGACTCGTCGCGCATGATGTACTCGAACTGCTCGCCGACGCCGATCATCTTCCCACGCCGCTTCAGCGCGAGCATCATCGCGAAGCCGGCGTAGAAGAAGATCCCTTCCATGATCACGTAGAAGCCGACGAGGTCCCGGAGGAGCTCGCGGACGTCTTCGTCGGTCTCGACGGTGAACGACGGATCGTCGATTGACCGCGTCAGGTCGACGACGAACTCGTCCTTCCGTTGGATGGCGGGGATCCGGTCATACATCCCGTACATGTACTCCGGCTCGAAGCCGAGCGAGTCGCAGCAGTAGATGAACGTGTCCGTGTGGATCGCCTCCTCGTACGCCTGCCGGAGCAGGTACTGGCGGCACTCCGGGGCGGTGACGTAGTCGTAGACGGCCAACACGAGGTTGTTCGCCGTCAGGGACTCGGCCGTCGAAAAGAATCCGAGATTCCACTCGACGAGCTGGCGCTCCGCCTCGGTGAGCTCGTCGTTCTCCCACTGGCGAACGTCGTCCGCCATCGGGATCTCCTCTGGGACCCAGTTGTTGTTGACGCCGTTCCGGTAGTACTCGCGGGCCCAGTCGTACTCTATCGGCAGGATCTTGTTCGGGTCGTGCTGGCTGTCGGTGTTGAGTATCGGCATCGGTGATGGTGTGTATTCGGGAATCGGGTGGTCACTGGCAGGCGTCGCACGTCGGGTCCTCGACGGTCGGGAGGTCGGCGTCGACCTCGTCGCCCGAACCGGGCTCTGACTCCGAGGAGGCCAAAGCCGTCTCGTCGCCGAACCCGGATCCGCCGCCGGAATCTCCGCCCCCACCGCGCGACTGAGTGTCGTCGTACTCGCTCATGTCGAGCGTCGACTGCTCGATGCTCGACGCGCCGAGTGTGCGCAGGTAGTAGGTCGTCTTCAGCCCGAGATCCCACGCGGTCTCGTACACGTCGGTGAGCAGCGAGCCGTCGGTCGACGGGAAGAAGACGTTGTGCGACTGGCTCTGGTCGATCCACGCGCCGCGCCGGGCGGTGAGCCGGAGCTGGTGGCGCGGGTCGATCTCAAAGGCCCCGCGGTACAGGTCGGAGAGGTCGCCGGGAAGGTCGAGGTCGCCAACCGCGCCGTCGCGGTATTTCAGGCGATCGAGTGCCTCCTCGCCCCACTGTCCCTCGGCTTTGAGATCGGCGACGAGCCGCTCGTTGACGACGGTGAAGTCGCCGGACATGTTCGATTTGACGTAGAGGTTCGAGTACAGCGGCTCGATCGACGGCGAGGTGCCGGCGATCGTGGAGATGGTCGCCGTCGGCGCCACCGCAGTGGTGTTGGAGTTGCGCATACCGTGCTCGGCGATTCGCTCGCGGACCGCGTCCCAGTCGAGCGTCTCCTCGCGGTCGACCGGCACCTCCCGGTCGCGCTCGTCGGCCAGCAGGTCGAGGGTATCCTGCGGGAGGAGGTTGCGGTCCCACTTCGATCCCTCGAACGTCTCGTAGGCGCCGCGCTCGGCCGCCAGCTTGGCGGAGTTGTCGATCGCGTGGTAGCCGAGGAGTTCGCCGGCTCGCCCCGCGAACCCGAGCGCGCGCTCGGAGTTCATCGGGAGGCGGGCGAGCTGGAGCGCCTCGTGGAACCCCATCATTCCCAGCCCGATCGGGCGGTGTCGCATGTTCGAGCGCTCGGCCTTCCCCGTCGGATAGAAGTTGAGGTCGACGACGTTGTCGAGCATCCGCATCGCCGTCTCGGCGGTGTCGGCGAACAGCTCGGCGTCCAGTTCGGCGGACTCGCCGTCGACGCCGAGGTCGACGGGGGAATCAGCCGTTCCGGACCCGCTCCGCGCCGCGACCCCCACGTCGTCGGAGGCGGGGTGCGCCTCGGCGTCGCCGCGGAACGTCATGTGTCGCGCGAGGTTGACCGAACCGAGGTTGCAGACGGCGGTCTCCTCCCCGCTCGTGTTGAGTGTGATCTCCGTACAGAGGTTCGAGGAGTTGACGACGCCGACGTGGTCCTGCGGGGACCGGACGTTACAGGGATCCTTGAATGTGATCCACGGGTGGCCCGTCTCGAACAACCGCGTGAGCGTCTCGCGCCAGAGCTCGCTCGCGTCGACCGTTTCGTACTGCCGGAGCTCTCCATTCCCGGCCGCCTCCTCGTACTCCTCGTACAGATCCTCGAACTCCTCGCCGTAGGTCCCGTGGAGGCCGGGGACCTCGTCGGGCGAGAACAGCGTCCACTCCGCGTCGTTCTCGACCCGCTCCATGAACAGGTCAGGAACCCACGCCGCGGTGTTCATGTCGTGCGTGCGTCGGCGCTCGTCGCCGGTGTTCCGGCGGAGATCGATGAACGCCGGGAAATCGAGGTGCCACGCTTCGAGGTAGGCGGCCGCCGCGCCCCGGCGCTTCCCGGACCGGTTTATCGCGCCGGTCACGTCGTTCGAAATCTTGAGGAACGGGACCGTCCCGGTCGACTCGACGCCCGTCGAGGAGATCAGCGCGCCGTCGGCCCGCAGCGGGGTCCAGTCGTTTCCGAGCCCGCCGGACCATTTCGAGAGCGTCGCGTGTTCCTTGTACGCGTCGAAGATCCCCTCCAGATCGTCGGGAACGGTCGTGAGGTAACACGAGGAGAGTTGGGGGTGGGTCGTCCCGGCGTGGAACAGGGTCGGCGTGGAGTGGACGAACCGCAGCGTGGAGAGCACCTCGTAGAACTCCTCGGCGCGGGGGTCGCGCTCCGACTCGGCCTCCCGGAGTGCGACACCCATCGCGACCCGCATCCAGAAGACTTGGGGGAGCTCGAACGGCTCCGCATCCGCCTCCCGGAGGTAGTACCGCTGTTCGAGCGTGTCGAGCGCGGTGTAGTCGAAGAGGGCGTCTCGGTCCGGCTCGATCGCGTCGGCGAGCCGATCGAGGTCGTACTCGGCCATCCGCTCGTCGAGCAGGTCGGCGTCGAGCCCTCGGCCGATCGCCTCTCGGAAGGAGTCGCGGTATGCCGCCGCGAGCGCATCGTCCCCCTCGGGCGGGCGCTCCCCGGTGACCCGCCTGAAATAGTCGTCCCGAGCGACGCGAGCGGCGGCGGCGTCGTAGACCGGATCGCGCTCGATACGCGCCGTGAGCGCGTCGACCGTCGCCTCGGCGACCTCACCGGGATCGGCACCGTCGTACAGCGCTCGCTCGATCTCGTCGGCGATCCGGTCGCGTTCGTCGTCGTCCAGTACGTCCTCGTGGCCCGCCCGAGCGCGGTCGAGCAGGTCGCGAACCGCGGTGTCGTGTGTCGTCGTGCTCATGGTGTATCCGGTTCGTTCGGGTCCCGTCCGTCGCGGAGCCATCGAGTCCGATCCGTCGCGGTGATCGATTCCGTTCCCTCGCGGAGCGATCGGTAGCGTAGCCACTCGCGGGTGTCGTTCCGATCACCGCGGGAGCGCGGCTATCGACCGCGATCGGCGGCGTGTCCCGTTCGAACCGTGTCACACATCTCCGTCTACACCGGGATAAATATTACCAACAAGATTTCACCAAGACAACTAAGATTGTATTCCGTGTGCGAGGACCGCGGAGTACCGAGTCCGGGGCTGCGGCAGACGTCGCGGCTCACGCGGTCGGATCGAACGTCGGGAAGGGACCGACGGCGCCGGCGACGGTTCCAACTCCAGTAGCGACTGCGGGTTCAGGGCCGCCACGTCGACGGATCGACCGCCCAGAGCGCGCCCACAGCGAGCACGCCGGCGACGCCCCCGGCGGCGAGCGCGAGCGGCTCGGTCGACGCGGCCGCGATCGAGACGAGCAGCAGGATCGCAGCGACGAGCAGCGCGATCGTGTCCTCCGTGGTCGCGGCGCGAACGACGGGCGCGACCGTCGCCCCGACGGCGGCGCCGGCCGCGATCGTACCGGGCGGGCCGGTGCTCAGCGTCGCGAGCGCCTCCGACGCGGCGAACGCGCCGAGGGGGGCCCCGAACTCGGTGCCGATCCCGGTGCCGAGCGCGAGCGCGCCGACGACGCCGAGCGCGGGCGCAAGGAGGGCGGTTCGCGCTGAGAGGTCGGCGTCGAGGAGCGTGGCTCCCCCGGAGACCAGCAGCACCGATCCACCCGCGAGGAGCGCGGGCGCGGCCAACAGCGAGACCGGAGACGGCACAACGAGATCGGGGTTTCCGGACGCAGTCCCGGCCTCGGGGAGGACCGCGGGCGAGACGGTCGCCGCGAGCCCGAACGCAGTCGCGGCGACGGCGAGCAGCGCGGCGCCGACGAGGCGCCGACGAAGGGATCCCATACCGACGGAAGACCGCCGAGCCACTAAACGATCGCGGGACGTGGACGGGTTGCGGCCGGTGGCTTCTCCACCCGGCGCCGTTCGCTTCAGACCGTCACGCCCGCGCGGTCGCCTTCGATCGAGACGATAATGCGTGTTGGCGGTCCCCGCTCGTCCGTCAGCCGCAAGAGGAGTGTCTTGACCACCGGATCGTCGGTTTCGATCTCGCCGCGAACGCCCGCCAAGTCGACCGCGACGCGGAGGGACCGGTCCCCGGTCCGGCTGACCGATCCCAGCCGGAGTTCGACCTCAGGCACGGTGAGGCGCTGGGCGACGATGAGCACCGACTCGCCGCCGTCGTCGACGAACGAGGTGGCCTCGACGAACGCCGTCGCCTCCGGCTGGTCGGGGAGGACCGCCGCCTTCGCCTCCGACTTCGACCGGAAGGAGGCGGCGTGGGTCAGGAGCCCTTCGGGCAGCGAGCGCACGCTCTGCCCCTCGACGAGCGGGTCGCCGTCGACGTAGCGGCTCCGAACCGCGAGGTCCCGCGGCGTCGACGCCGCGATGTCACGAAGGCGATCGGTACACCCCGCGCTGGCGACGGTGAGGATCCCGGCCACCACCGCGCGGCGCTTCATATGACGCGTTCCGACGGTCGCGGATAAAAACCCCGGCGTTGCGGGTCTCGGCGCGTGAGAATCGGATTCGGCGCGAGGACCGACGGCTATGACTCGTCTATCATGGGCGCCGGCACGCCGTCGTCGCCGCCGTCGAGTTCGAACGCGCGGCGAAGCTCCGCGATCCGGTCGCGGATGTCGGCCGCCAGCTCGAACTCCAAGTTGCTCGCGGCCTCGTCCATCCGGTCTTCGAGCGCCTCGATCTGCGCTTTCGCCTCGTCTTCGCTCTCCACGTCGCCGACGCTGACGCTCGAGGTGTCCGTCTTCGAGCCGGGGAGGTTCGTCTCGCCGACCGGCTTGTCGATGGTCGTCGCCTCGTAGCCGTGTTCGGCGTTGTACTCCAGCTGGATCTCGCGGCGACGCTGGGTCTCCTCGATCGCGGCCTCCATCGAGTCGGTGGTCCGATCGGCGTAGAGGACGACCTCGCCGTTGACGTTGCGCGCGGCCCGCCCCATCGTCTGGACGAGGGTCGTCGTGGAGCGGAGGAACCCCTCTTGGTCGGCGTCGAGGATGGCGACGAGGCTCACCTCGGGGATGTCGAGCCCCTCGCGGAGCAGGTTGATCCCGACGAGCACGTCGATGTTGCCGAGGCGGAGGTCACGGATGATCTCGTGGCGCTCCAAGGTGTCCGTCTCGTCGTGCATGTACGCCACGTCGACGCCGGCCTCCTCGAAGTACTCCGTGAGGTCTTCAGCCATCCGCTTCGTAAGGGTCGTGACGAGGACGCGCTCGTCGCGTTCGATCCGCTCGTCGACCCGCTCTAAGAGGTCCTCGACCTGCCCCGTCGCCTCCGTCACCTCCACTTTCGGGTCGACGAGGTGAGTCGGCCGGACGATCTGCTCGACGATTCGGTCGGAGGTCTCGCGCTCGTAGTCGCTCGGCGTCGCCGAGACGTAGAGGGTCCGATCCGTCTTCTCCTCGAACTCCTCGAACGTCAGGGGACGGTTGTCGTAGGCGGTCGGGAGCCGGAACCCGTTCTCGACCAGCGAGTCCTTCCGGGACTTGTCCCCCTCGTACTGCCCTTTGATCTGGGGGATCGTCTGGTGGGACTCGTCGATCACGGTGAGGAAGTCGTCGGGGAAGTAGTCGAGCAGGGTGTAGGGGGCGTCGCCCGACTCCCGGTCGTCCATGTGCACCGAGTAGTTCTCGATCCCCGAGCAGTAGCCCGCCTCGCGGAGCATCTCGATGTCGAAGGTGGTGCGCTCCTCGATGCGCTGGGCGGCGACGAGGTCGCCCTGTCGCTCGAAGTAGCTCACGCGCTTCTCCATCAGCTCCTCGATCTCCGATATCGCCTGCGCTAACTTGTCGTCCGGGATCGAGTAGTGCTCGGCGGGGTGGAGCATGACCGCGGGCTCCTCGCTCACGACCTCGCCTTTCATCGGATCGACCTTGATGATCCGGTCGATATCGTCGCCCCACAGCTCGACGCGCACCGCGTACCGGCCGTACATCGGGTAGATCTCGACGGTGTCGCCGCGGACGCGGAAGGTGCCCTGCGTGAAGTCCACGTCGTTGCGCTCGTAGTTCAGGTCGACGAGCCGGGCGAGCAGCTCCTCGCGGCCAACCTCCTCGCCGACCTCCAGGCGGAGCGCCATGTCGCGGTAGTTCTGCGGGTCGCCGAGCCCGTAGATGGCAGAGACGGAGGCGACCACGATCACGTCGTCCCGGGTGAGGAGCGATCGCGTCGCGGAGTGGCGCAGGCGGTCGATCTCCTCGTTGATCGACATCTCCTTGTCGATGAACGTGTCCGTCTGCTCGACGTACGCCTCCGGCTGGTAGTAGTCGTAGTAGGAGACGAAGTACTCGACGGCGTTGTCCGGGAACAGCTCGCGGAACTCCTCGTACAGCTGGGCCGCGAGCGTCTTGTTGTGGGCCAGGACGAGGGTCGGCTGGTCCAGCTCCTCGGCGACCCACGAGACGGTGTTCGTCTTCCCGGAGCCGGTGACGCCGAGGAGGGTCTGTTTGTCGGCGCCCGACTCGTACCCCTCGACGAGTTCCGCTATCGCCTCGGGCTGGTCGCCCGCGGGCTCGAACGGGGCGTCGACCCGGAGCGGGCGGTCGACGGTCGGGCGGTCCTCAGAGAGGGGGGAGTCGGCGTCGCTCACGATACGCATCGTTGGGCGGCGAGGCACTTGAGCGACGCGCCTACGCAGATGACAGCGACAAAATTGGTCCCGCGCGGGCGTTCCCGCCAGGGGGAACACCGATTACTGGCCCGACGGAACACGCAGTCGTGTCCCTCCAGCTCACACCCGCCGCCGCGTTCGGTGCGGCCCTCCTCGCGTTCGTTCTGCTCGCGCTCGGAGCGTGGGTGAGATCCGACGCGCGCGCTCGCGGAAGCGGCCGTCCGACCCTCTGGAGCGTGTTCGCGCCGCTTTCGGGCATCGTACTGTTCTACTACCTGTGGTGGTGGCGTCGCGGACGGTCCCGCGAGTACCCGCCGTCCCGATTGGAGCGGGCCACCGCTACCGCCGTCGTCGCCGGAATCGGCGGGATGATCGCCGGAAGCCTCGCGTCGCCGCCCGATCCGACCGCACAGTTGACCGTCTGGCCGTTCGCGTTCGCCTGCTGTCTGCCGGTCGCGTACTGGCTGGTCAGACGGCGATCTGATGCGGCCGGGCACAGGTAGACCGGTCGGTAAGCGAGCGCTCCAACGTCCCATCCACTCACTTATAAATGAGAATCACCGGATCGGCGTAGAACAACTCCAAATATCCAGCCGCTCGCGTATAAACAGTTGATCAGGGGTCAGCGGAGGACACTTCCAAAGCCCCAGCCTCGTCACCGGACTACGTCCGGTTGCAAGCGAGAGCGTCGCTCTCGCCCTGTCGGTGGTCCTCCGCTTCGCTCCGGACCACCGACTCCCTCGCACGCGCTCTTCGTGACCACCAACGGCGGCCACTCGGGGGCGCGCGCCACCGTACGGGGTTTATATATCGGTCGTATGCTGACGGTCGCCCCGGTCGCCGGACGAAAACGTTTCCCGCTCCCCCCGCGACGCTCTGCGTATGCGCATCGCCGTCCCCAACAAGGGCCGCCTGCACGACCCGACGCTCTCGCTGTTAGAGCGCGCGGGACTCCACGTCGAGGAGACCGCCGACCGCCAGCTGTACGCCGACACCGTCGACCCCGACGTGACGGTGCTGTTCGCGCGCGCCGCCGACATCCCCGAGTACGTCCGCGACGGCGCGGCCGACCTCGGGATCACGGGGCTCGACCAGGCCGCGGAGTCCGGCGGCGTGGCGGACGACGCCGCGTCGGCGGCCGACGGCGACCTCGTCGATCTGCTCGATCTGGGGTACGGCTCCTGCAGGCTCGTCCTCGCGGCGCCGGAGGACGGCGACGCCTCGGCCGTCGCAGATCTCGCCGGCGGGACGATCGCCACCGAGTTCCCGAACGTCACCCGCGACTACCTCGACCGGGTGGGCGTCGACGCCGACGTGGTCACCGTGACGGGCGCGACGGAGCTGACTCCCCACGTCGACATGGCCGACGCCATCGTCGACATCACTTCGACGGGGACGACGCTGAAGGTGAATCGCTTGGCCGTGATCGACGACGTGCTCGCCTCCTCGGTGCGGCTGTTCGCGCGCCCCGACGTGGTCGACAACTCGAAAGTCGAACAGGTGTTGACCGCCTTCGAGTCCGTGCTCGCCGCTGACGGCCGGCGCTACCTGATGATGAACGCGCCGAAAGACCGGCTCGACGAGGTGAAAGCCGTGATCCCCGGGCTCGGCGGCCCGACGGTGATGGACGTCGAGGCCGACGAGAACGGAAACGGCATGGTGGCGGTCCACGCCGTCGTCGAGGAGCGCGACGTGTTCGCGACCATCTCGGAGCTGAAAGACGTCGGCGCGAGCGGCATCCTCGTCACCGAGATCGAACGGCTCGTGGAGTAGCCGAGCCGGGCGGGGTCGGTCGATATCCCGCGGTTCAGTCGTCCGCCGCCCCGATCAGCGCCTCCTTCTGCGCGCGGGTGAACGACTTGATCTCGTGTTCCCGCGACATCGCCGCGGACTTCGAGCCGAACGACTCGACGTGGCGCAGCGTCACGGGGGTCCGCCCCCGGGTGTACTTCGCGCCGTCTCCGGCATCGTGCTCGGCGACGCGCCGCTCGACATCGGTGGTGTAGCCGGTGTACAGCGTCCCGTCGGCGCACTCGATCACGTACACGTGGTGGCCCGAGTCCTGACTAGGCGTCGACACGAGCCCGGATCGGTGCGACCGAAACGAATAGCTGCCGGTTTCGGGGCGGCGTCGCGGTGGGATCGACCGGTTCAGTCCCCGGTGCGGGCGCGTTCCCGGGAGACCTCAGCGATCCCGGCGTTCGCGGAACAGTCCGGACAGGCGTTCAGGTCGCCGTACTCGTCCGTGAAGACGCGTGCGAAGCGGTCCGAGACGTGCGACCCACAGTGATCACAGCTTGGCATTCGGTACCGGTGTTCACCGGCGGATAACCGTAGGAGTTCAACGAACAAATACCCTTTCTCACCCCCACCAGCTTCCGGAAAACAGTATATAAACCACCGTCATAAGTCGGGTGCCGCACCCGCCGAGCAGTCGCGCCGCGCCGCGTCGATCGCGCGGGCTATCAGTCCCGCTTGCGCGCCGGCGACGAAGCCGGCGTCCACGTTCACGGTCGTGAGCACCGAGCAGGACTGGAGCGCGCCGTGGAGCGCGGCGACGCCCTCGCCGCCGACGCCGTACCCCGACGACACCGGGAGCGCGATCACCGGCGCCGCGACGAGCCCCGCGACGACCGTCGGGAGCGCTCCCTCGCGGCCCGCCGCGACCACGACGAGATCGGCCTCGCGGAGCCGGTCGCGTTGGTCTAAAATGCGGTCGAGGTTCGCGACGCCGACGTCGTCGACGCGGTCGACCGTCGCGCCGATCTCGCCGGCGACCACCGCCGCCTCGCCCGCGACTGCCGCGTCGGCGGTGCCGGCCGCGACGACCGCGACCGTCGCGTCGAGCGTGGGTTGGTTGTAGTCGAGGGTGTGGATGTTGTCGGTT
>NZ_JARANT010000029.1 GCF_029889805.1 Halorubrum sp. Boch-26
CCCCGCCGCCGCCCGCGAGCGCGACCGCCTCGCTGCGCGCGATCCGGCCGTCGAGCCAGTCGCGGACGACGCTCCGGCGGCTCGGCGCGAGCGGGCAGACGCCCTCGACGCCGCAGCGGTGCAGCGCCTTCGCGCCCGTCATCGGCGTCACGCCGGCCTCGCGTGCGGCGTCGCCGACGCTCCGCCCGGCCGTGTACGCGTCGACGAGCGTCGCGGTCGCGGCCGGGGTACACGGCAGATCGTCCGCGTGCGCGGCGAGCCGGTCGACGAGCGGCGTCTCCGTGTCGTCGGCGACGGCGACCCCGCGCTCGCGCTGGCTCGCGGTCACCTCCAGCCCGTCCGCGATCTCCGACAGCGTCATGCGAACGGATGGCTCGTGCCGAGTGTTAAAACCACCGTACTGCGGCGGGGTGTGGGGCGCGATCACCGACCGGTTACCGGTCGGTTCGAGCGCGCCGATCCGGGCGATCACCCCCGAATTCTCCCGGGTTTAAGTAAGGTATCGGGCCCGAGTTCGACGTGTGATGAGTCAGGCACGCTCGACCCGCGCCCGTTCGCACCGCACCGAGACGACCGACCGCGCCGACGAGGCGACCGACCGCGCCGACGAGGCGACCGACCGCGCCAGCGGGGCGGCCGAGGAAACGACCCCGGACGAAGCGACCGCCGTCGACGAGTGTCCCGAATGCGGCGGCCGGACCCGCGTCGATTCCGCCGAGCGCGTCTGTGCCGACTGCGGGCTCGTCGTCGAGGCCGACCGGATCGACCACGGCCCGGAGTGGCGGTCGTTCGACGACGACGACGCGAACCCCAAGCGGACCGGCGCGCCGCTGACGCGCTCTCGACACGACCGCGGGCTCTCGACGGAGATCGGCCGATCGACGCGCGTGAAGGGGCGCAAGCGTCGGCGGCTCGCCCGGATGCGGACCCAGCACAATCGGGCGCAGATCTCGACCAAACGCGATCGCAACAAGGTGTACGCGTACACCGAGATCCGGCGGCTGACCGGCGTCTTAGAGCTCCCTGACAGCGTTCGCGACACGGCCTGCACGCTGTTCGACTCCGCGCAGGACGAGAGCCTGCTGCGCGGCCGGTCACTGGAGGGGTTCGCGGCCGCCTGCGTCTACGTCGCCTGTCGCACCGCGGACGTCGCCCGGACCGTCGGAGAGGTCTGCGCCGAGGCGAAGGCGACCGAAGACGAGCATCGAGCGGCCTTCGACGCGATGAACCGCGAGCTCGGGCTCCCGATCGGCCCGACCGGTCCGGCGGAGTACCTCCCGCGCTTCGCGAGCGACCTCGGCTGCTCGGCCGACGTGGAGCGCCGTGCTGGCGAGCTGGCGGGGCGTGCCGTGGAGGAGGGGATCGCGAACGGCCGTAACCCGGTCGGCGTCGCCGCCGCCTGCTTGTACACCGCGTCCCGCGAGCTTGACGCCGACTGCACGCAGCAGGAGGCCGCCGACGCGGCCGACGTGACGCCGGTCACGGTCCGGCGGACGTACGTCGATCTGACCGAGGAGTGAGTCGAGAGAGCGAGACGAAGAAAGTCGGAAACGACGGGAGGACCGCCGTCCGTGACGCCCCGCCGGACGGCCGCGACGGCGTCAGCGGGGGGGTGCCGCGGGGTGAAGCCCGCGGCGGCGGATCGACAGCGACGGGCCGGACGCAGAGGAGACCGGCCACGGGCAGGGAGGGGGCGGTCGGCGCACGGAGGGCGTCGGAGCCGCCCGACGAGGCATCACGCATTCGGATCGAAGGGCGATGTCGTATTCTACGTTAGCCGTGTACGGTCCGGACTAACCGAACAATACGTACGTCTCGAACGGCGCGGCCGACATCGGCCGGTTCCGATCGGCCGATGTCGCCGACCTACTCCCCGCCGAGCTTGTGCTGGAACGCGAAGAAGACGCGGCGGCCGGTCTCGGTGAGCCGAACGGTGTCCGAGCGTCCCACGTCCTCCAGTTCGACGTAGCCGCGGTCGCGCAGCGGACCGAGGACGTGCGTCTCCAGGGCGCGGTACTTCGCCGTCCGGCTCTCGCCCGCCTCGCGGAGGAAGGAGAGGTCGCGCTCGCGAGCCCACTCGATCAGGTTCCACTTGTCCGTCGTCAGGTGGTCGTCGTCGCGCTCGTGGAGGCGACCGAGCACCGCGACCTGGTCCGTCGTCGGCGCGTCCATCGGGTACAGCGGGAGGTCCACCGTCTCCGCGACGCCCTCGGTGAGCGGCTCCTCGCGCACGTCGTGGCGGTGCGTCTCCGGCTCGACGCTGTACGGGCGCGCGCCGACGATCATGCAGGCGATGGCGACGCCGACCGCGGCGATCCGCGGTCCGGTCGAGACGTTGGCGAACAGTCGGTCGCCGTCGGACTCGCCCGCCCCGTGTTTCGCGGCGATCGTCGTCGTGACGCCGAGCACGTCGTACACGTCGGCGAGCGCGACCGGGACCGCCCGAACCGAGGCGAACTCGGCCGCGGCGGCCCACGCGTCGCGCTGGTAGTCGGCGAGCCCGTCGACCAGGCTGCCGTCCGGGCCGGCGGCG
This sequence comes from Halorubrum sp. Boch-26, assembly GCF_029889805.1. GTDB lineage: Archaea > Halobacteriota > Halobacteria > Halobacteriales > Haloferacaceae > Halorubrum. Next base: position 2,534 of record NZ_JARANT010000029.1, read on the forward strand.
GCCGCCTCGAAGTCGACGACACCGCGGGCGGCGACGCGGTCGGGGGCGTCGGTCAGCAGGTAGACCACGTCGGCGCCGTGGCCGCGGAGGGGCTCGACGATGCGGTCGTGCTCGTGGCCGAGCGGGGCCACGTGGACGCGCCGTTCGGAGACGCGGGGGACCGTCGTGTCCATACCACCGTTCTCCACGGCCGTCGATAAAATAGTGTGTCGAACGCAGGCGGGCGAAGCCGGCGAAGACCCGAGTTGGATCGATGCGAGTCGAGCCGGTATCGCACTGCTCGGGAGCGCTCCCGAGCGCTCGGTACCGATCACGTGACATGGGGACGGATCGCACGAAAACCGTTAAGCCCGGCTGTCGCTTACAACAGGTATGAGCGCTGACCGGTCCGCGTTACGGCGGGCCATCGAGCGCGGCGAGCGCGACGGCGGCGCGATCGAATTCAAGGAGCGGCTGACCCGCGAGGTCCACTTGGCGGAGGGACGCATGGAGTCGCTCGTGGCTCAGCTCCGCCACCGGGTGCTCTCCGGTGACGGAGAGGCGACCTACGTGGTCGGCGTCACCGACGACGGCGGGCTCGCCGGGGTCGCCCCCGACGCCTTCTCCGAGACGATGGACGTCCTCTCGCTGCTGGCCGACGAGGCGGACGCGCACATCGCCGACGTGGAGACCTGGAGCGCGGGCGCCGCCAGCGCGGCGCGCGGCGTCGCGAGCGATCGGACGGGGTCCGGTGACGGCGACGGAAACACGGAGGGGCTCGTCGGCCTCGCCACCCTCCGCGACGGCGGGATGTTCGAGACGGACGACGACCACCTCGTGGTCGGGACGGCGGGCCACGTCGATCACGGGAAGTCGACGCTCGTCGGGACCCTCGTGACCGGCCGATCCGACGACGGACAGGGCGGCACCCGCGGCTTCCTCGACGTCCAGCCGCACGAGGTCGAGCGTGGCCTCTCGGCCGACCTGTCGTACGCCGTCTACGGCTTCGACGCCGCCGGTGACGAGCCGGTCCGGATGGACAACCCGCACCGAAAGTCCGATCGCGCGCGGATCGTCGAAGAGGCCGACAGGCTGGTCTCGTTCGTCGACACGGTCGGCCACGAGCCGTGGCTTCGGACGACGATCCGCGGGCTCGTCGGCCAGAAGCTCGACTACGGGCTTCTCGTCGTCGCCGCCGACGACGGGCCGACGAAGACGACCCGCGAGCACCTCGGCATCCTGCTGGCGACGGAGCTCCCGACGATCGTCGCGATCACGAAGGCGGACGCCGTGAGCGACGAGCGGCTCGCCGCGGTCGAGCGCGAGGTCGAGTCGATGCTCCGCGACGCCGGGCAGACCCCCCTCCTCGTCGACCGCCACGGGATCGACGCGGCGGTCGCCGAGGTCGGCGACGGCGTCGTCCCGCTCCTCCGGACCAGCGCGGTGACGAAGGAGGGGATCGGGACGCTCGACCGGCTGTTCGAGACCCTCCCGAAGCGGGCGACCCCGGCGCGCGAGGAGTTCCGGCTGTACGTCGACCGGAGCTACAAGGTGACCGGCGTCGGCGCGGTGGCGTCCGGAACGGTCAACTCCGGTACCGTGGAGACCGGAGACGAACTGCTGCTCGGTCCGATGGCCGACGGCTCCTTCCGCGAGGTGGAAGTGCGGTCGATCGAGATGCACTACCACCGGGTCGACAAGGCGACCGCCGGCCGGATCGTCGGCATCGCGCTGAAGGGCGTCGACGAGGCGGAGATCGAGCGCGGGATGGCCTTGGTGCCCCGCGAGAGCGACCCCGAACCGGTCCGCGAGTTCGAGGCCGAGGTGATGGTGCTGAACCACCCGACCCGAATTCAGGAGGGGTACGAGCCGGTCGTCCACGTGGAGACCGTCTCCGAGGCCGCCGTCTTCGCGCCCGAGGGCGGCCGGCTCCTGCCCGGCGACACCGGGCAGACGCGGGTCCGGTTCAAGTTCCGGCCCTACCTCGTGGAGGAGGGCCAGCGGTTCGTCTTCCGCGAGGGGTCGAGCAAGGGCGTCGGGACCATCCGCGAAGTGAAGCCTCGCCGTCGGGACTGAACGCGGCCGGAAGCGGTACGGGCGAACTTTTCTCGGGTCACCGTCCAACGGCGATGCCGATGCGGATATCGATCGAAACATCCGGATCTATAATTAAAAACTTGTGCGAAATTGTACAGAGGACGACCAGATATGCCGGATCAGATAGTCCTTGGCAAATATCATCCACTATCGGTTATCTATCTCGAATTGATCCGAACAACCGTCTGACTGAGTAGCGCAGATACTACAGATTCACAGCAAACAGGTGGTAAAGTTTATACCGGTCTCATCACATCGTGGTGTATGGCACGTGAGCCCAACACGGAATTAGGTATTACTCGTCGGCAGGCGCTGGCGAGCGGAATGGCAGTTTCCTCCTCGATGTTCCTCGCCGGCTGCGCCGGCGGCGGTGACGGGGGAGACGGCGGCGATGGGTCCGACGGCTCCGACGGCTCCGACGGCTCCGACGGCTCCGACGGCTCCGACGGCTCCGACGGCAGCGACTTGCCGAACCAGGAACTGTACTTCGCGCAGGTGAAGGGGCCGCTCGACATGGACCCCATCATCATGAACGACGTCCCGTCCGCGCAGATCGCGAACCAGATGTTCGACGGCCTCTACGAGTACAACGAGGGCGTCGGCATCGAGCCGAAGATCGCCACCGAGGCGCCGACGGTCGAACGCGACGGGACCCGGTTCATCGTCCCGATCCGCGACGACGCCGTGTTCCAGAACGGCGACCCGGTCACGGCGGAGGACGTCATCCACACGATCGTCGCGCCGGTCGAAGAGCAGACCGAGAACGCCGCGGAGGTCGACATGGTCGACACGGCAGAGGCCATCGACGACACGACGATCCAGTTCGACCTGTCGTACCCGTACGGGGCGTTCGAGGTTGCACTGGTTCGGAATGTCGTCAACAAAGAGGTCCGAACCAGCGACAGAGAGGCGTACAACACCGACCCCGTCACCTCTGGACCCTTCCAGCTTACCGAGTGGGAGCCGGAGAGCTTCGCGACGCTCGATCGGTGGGACGACTACTGGGACGACTCGAACGGGCTGCCGAACGTCGCGACCATCGAGTTCGATCCGATCGAAGAGCAGACGACCCGGGTGACGGAGCTCGAGACCGGCAACGTCGACATCATCGAGACGATCCCCCCGCAGCTGTACGAGACCGTCCGAAACAACGAGAGCGCGACGATCGACGAGGAGCCCGGCGTCGGCTACTTCTACCTCGCGTTCAACTGCGGCGACGGCCCGACGACCGACCCGATGGTGCGCGAGGCGGTCGACTACTGCTTCTCGATGGACCAGGCCATCGAGAACTTCGTGCAGCCGGCCGGCGTGCGGCAGGTCAGCCCGTACCCGCGGACGATGGCCGAAGAGTGGGACTTCCCGCTCGACGAGTGGGGCGACATCTCCCACGACCGCGACCTCGACATGGCCGCGGACCTGTTCGAGGAGGCGGGCGTGGACATGGACTACAACTGGCGTATCATCGTCCCGCCGGACGACATGCGCGAGCAGATCGGCATCTCGATCGGCGACGGCCTCCAGAACGCCGGGTTCAGCAACGTCGAAGTCCAGCGGCTGGACTGGGGGACGTTCCTCGACGCGTACGTCACCGAGGACGCGGAGCGCTACAACATGTACACGCTCGGCTGGTCCGGCTCGCCCGACCCGGACGCGTTCGTATATCAGCTGCTGAGCCAGGAAGTCGAGGGAACGACCAACGGCACGTTCCACGAGTACAGCGAGGCCTCCGAGATGCTGACGCAGGCCCGCGAGAGCGCGGACCGCGAGGAGCGCCGCCAGCTCTACATCGACGCGACGACGGAGCTGCTTGAGGGACGCGTCCACATCCCCGCGTACAACCTGAAGAACTCCTACGGAATCCACGAGCGGGTTTCCGACTTCAGCGCGCACGCGATATCGACCGAGGTCCAGATCTTCACCGGGCACAACAACGTCTCGGTGGAGTGACGCTGCTGTGAGGCCGGCCGGCGCCCCGTCCGGGCGCGGGACGGCTTCCGACGCGGCTGTCGGTAGCCGAGGAGACGACCGGTTCGGATACACCGGTGGCAGAGTATAACGGGTGAACGACGACCCGAAGACGGATCGACGACGTGGGCGAACGAGCGGGCGAAGCCGACGAAATCGCGCGAGCGAGCGGACGACACCAGCGGAACCGGGCGGCCGCGGTAGCGAATCGATGACGATCAGTCAGGTATAACAGCACGGTCCGAACTACACAGTAACAACACGCCACTAAATGGGGCTCCTACGGTACACACTCTGGCGGCTCGTACAGTCAATTCCCGTACTGATCGGTATCATTACGATCACGTTCTTCCTCGCCAACCAGATCCCCGGCGATCCGGTCGAGATCATGCTCGGGCCCAGCCCGGCACAGGAGCAGGTGGAGGCGATTCAGGCCCGCTACGGCCTCGATCGGCCGGCCCACGAGCGGTACCTGACGTACCTGTCCGGCGTCGCTTCCGGCGATCTCGGACAGAGCATCTACTACGACCGGCCGGTGCTGGAGATGATCCTGCTCCGGCTTCCGGTGACGCTGTACCTCACGGTGTCGGCGTTCATGTTCGCGATCGCGACCGCGATCCCCCTGGGTGTCATCTCGGCGAAGCGGCGCAACAAGCCGGCCGACCACGTCTCACGGATCGTTTCGCTCGTCGGCGTCTCGACGCCGTCGTTCTGGATCGGGCTGATGCTCATCATCGTCTTCGCGTTCTACCTCGGCTGGTTCCCGGCTCGCGGGCTCCCGCTCCCGTGGGAGGCGCCGGCCGACATCCGCGGAGCGGAGACCCAACTCCAGGTGATCCGGACGTCGCTGCATCACCTCGCGATGCCGATGGTGGCTCTCGGGACGCTTCAGATGGCCCAGATCACGCGGATCGAGCGGTCCTCGATGGTCGAGTCGCTCCAGGGCGAGTACGTCAAGCTCGCTCGGGCGTACGGGGTCCCGGAGTCGACGATCGTCCGCAAGCACGCGTTCCAAGTCGCACAGCTGCCCGTGATAACGATCATCGGTCTCGGCCTGTCGACGGCCCTCGGCGGCGCGGTGCTGACCGAGACGGTCTTCGAGATACAGGGGATGGGCCGGCTGATCATCACGGCGATCAACAACCAGGATTACGAGCTGATCATGGGGACGACCTTCATGTTCGGCGTCGCGTTCGTCGTCGGGGTCATCATCACCGACGTCGCGTACGCCTACATCGACCCGCGGGTCGCCTACGGTGACGAATAATGGCCACAGGATCCGAATCACAGACGGACGACCTCTCGACGAGAGACGAGGAGAGCGGCGCCGGCGAGATCGAGGCGCGCGTCGGACTTCGCTACACGCTGAAACAGGTGAAACGGGACACGACGGCGCGGATCGGTATCTACACCGTCGGGTTCGTCACCCTCGTCGCGTTGCTGGCGGCGATCGACTACTACCTCTTCGATTACGCGGTCGCGGAGGCGGTCTGGTACAGCCCGGTTCGGGACCCCGATCAGGTCAATCGCCTGCTGCCGCCCGTCGGGATGGAAAACCAGTTCGGCGCGGGCGCCATCGAACACCCGATGGGGACCGACCACCGCGGGCGAGACGTCTTCGTGCGCCTGTTTTACGGGACGCGGATCGCGATCACCGTCGGCTTCATGGCGACGGGGATCGGTCTCATCGGCGGGACGCTGATCGGTTCGGTCTCCGGCTACTACGGCGGCTGGATCGACGACCTGCTCCAGCGCGTCACGGAGACCGTCTACGCGATCCCGTTCCTCGTGTTAGTGATCGCATTCATGACCGCGTTCGGCCGCGACCTCACCTTCGCGATGATCGGCGTGGGGATCACCTCGATACCGGTGTTCAACCGGCTCATCCGCTCGCGGGTCGTCTCGATCCGCGAGGAGGACTACATCGAGGCCGCGCGCGCGGCCGGCGTGAAAGACCGGAACATCATCTTCCGGCACGTCATCCCGAACAGCTTCGCCCCGGTGCTCGTGCAGGCGACGCTCCAGATCGGGGTGAGCATCCTCATCGTCGCCGGGCTCTCTTTCCTCGGATTCGGCGCACAGCCGCCGACCCCGTCGTGGGGACAGATGCTCTCCGCGTCCCGGAACTACATGCTCCCGGCGCCGACGTTCAGTCTCTTCCCCGGAATCGCGATTCTGATCACCGTTATCGGGTTCAACATCCTCGGCGACGGGCTACAGGACGCACTCGACCCCCGCATCAACAACTGATATGAGCGAACCACTACTCAGCGTCGACAATCTCAAGACACAGTTCTTCACAGAGGACGGAACCGTACGGGCCGTCGACGGCATCTCCTTCGACGTCTACGAGGGAGAGATCGTCGGTCTCGTCGGCGAGTCGGGCGCCGGAAAATCGGTCGCCACGTCGAGTATTCTCCGTCTCGTCGACAGCCCCGGCGAGATCGTCGGCGGCGAGATCACGTTCAAAGGCGAGACGATATTCGGTCTCGAAGAGGGAGATGACGGCGAACCTCGGCCCCGGGACGATATGCTCTCCGAAAAGGAGATGCGCAGACGTATCCGAGGCCGGGAGATCGCGATCATCTTCCAAGACCCGATGGAGTCGCTGAACCCCGTCTTCACCGTCGGCGGACAGCTCCGCGAGTTCATCGAAATTAACCGCGACCTCTCCGGGGAAGAGGCCGAAGAGGAGGCGATAGACATGCTCCGCGAAGTGGGGATCCCCGCGCCCGAGTCGCGGTACGACGAGTACCCGCACCAGTTCTCCGGCGGGATGCGGCAGCGCGTCCTCATCGCGATGGCACTCGCGTGTCAGCCGGACCTCATCATCGCAGACGAGCCGACGACCGCGCTCGACGTCACCGTCGAAGGACAGATTCTCGAGATGGTGACGGAGCTCCAGGAGAAGTACGATACGTCATTCATCTGGGTGACACACGACATGAGCGTCGTCGCCGAGATCTGCGACCGCGTGAACGTCATGTACCTCGGCGAGATCATCGAGCACGCCGAGGTCGACGACCTGTTTTACGAGACGAAACACCCGTACACGCAGGCGCTGCTGGATTCGATGCCGCGGCCGGACAAGACCGTCCACGAGTTGGACCCGATCAAGGGGGTGATGCCGGAGGCGATCGACCCGCCGTCCGGGTGTCGGTTCCACTCGCGATGCCCGCACGCGCGAGAAGTGTGCCGGGAGGTCCACCCCGAGCAGCGGGACCTCGCCGACGAGGGCGAACCGACGCACAGCGCGGCGTGCGTGATGTACGACGCGTTCGAGGTCGGATACGAGGAGAGCCGTCCGATCGAGACGGAGGCGACCGGCGGCTTCTCCGCCGGCCTGACCGAGACGGGGGACGGCGAATGAGCGGCCGCGATCGCGAGCGCGGCGAGGTCGACGAGGGCGAATCGCTGCTGGAGGTCCGGAACCTGTGCAAGTACTTCGACAACGACGGGGGGCTGTTCGGCGGGATGACGCTCGACCGGGAGTTCCCGTTCGTCTCTCGTAACCCGTCGACGGTACGCGCGGTCGAAGACGTGAGCTTCGACATCAAGAAGGGCGAGACGCTGGGGCTCGTCGGCGAGTCCGGCTGCGGGAAGTCGACGCTCGCTCGGACGGTGCTCCGACTGCTCGACCCGACGTCGGGCAGCGTCGACTTCAAGGGGGAAGACCTCGCGACCATCTCCGGAGAGCCGTTGCGGCGGAAGCGTCAAGATATGCAGATGATCTTCCAAGACCCGCAGTCCTCGCTGGATCCGCGGATGAAAGTCGGCCCTATCGTCGAGGAGCCGATGCGGGCGCACGGGATGCTCGACGAGGAAGGCCGCGAAGCCCGCGCGAAAGAGCTGTTGGAGAAGGTCGGTCTCGACCCGCAGCACTACAACCGCTACCCTCATGCCTTCTCCGGCGGGCAGCGACAGCGCGTGAACCTCGCGCGGGCGCTGTCGGTGAACCCCGACTTCATCGTCTGCGACGAGCCCGTCTCGGCGCTGGACGTCTCGATTCAGGCGCAGGTGCTCAACACGATGCAGGATCTCCAAGACGAGTTCGACCTCACGTACCTGTTCATCGCCCACGACCTGAGCGTCATCCGGCACATCTCCGACCGCGTCGCCGTCATGTACCTCGGGCAGATGGTGGAGCTCGCCGACAAGGAGGAGCTGTTCGAGAACCCGCAGCACCCGTACACGCAGGCGCTGCTCGACGCGATTCCGGTGCCCGACCCGCGGAGCGGCGGTCGGACGAACCTGCTGACCGGCGACGTGCCCTCGCCGATCGACCCGCCCTCCGGCTGTCGGTTCAGAACGCGGTGCCCCGTGTTGATTCAGCCGGACGAGTTCGACATGTCCGACGGCGAGTGGTCGGCCGTCGTCGAGTTCCAGCGGGCCGTGAAACGGCGGGAGTTCGAGACGACGAACCGCCGAGAGGTCCGACAGCAGTACTTCGAGGAGGCACCGACGGGTGACGCCGGCACGCTGATCGATGACGCGCTGAGCCACATCTCGGACGAGGAGTGGGCCGAAGCGGAGGCCCTTCTCACAGAGTCGTTCGCCGACGCCAGCGTCTGCGCGACCGACGAGCCGGCGTACGAAGTGTCCCCGAACCTCGGGGACGGCCGCCACTACGCCGCCTGTCACCGGGTCCGAGACGCGGCGGTCGCCTCGGGCGCCGCCGCCGACCTCGACGCGCCCGGGAGCGGGCCGGTCGAAGAGCTCGGCGCGGACGACTGAGACGAGCGACGGGAGGCGGAGCGCCCGTCAGCGGACTCGTATCTCCGTCGCGTCTTCGTGGTGCGTCCGGCGGTCGGCGACACAGAGGAAGGCGGAGACGGTGTGGTCGCCGCGGTCGGCGGGCTCGGAACGGTCGAGGCCGTCGGCGTTCCCGCGACGGAAGCGGCCGTTCCACGTCACGGTGGCGGTCTTCGTCTCGCCCGCACGGAACGCGACGGCCGTGGACTCCTCGCGGACGTACCGCCGCTCGTCCGTCGCTTCGAGGACCCCGTCGACCGCCCACCCCCACGGGCGGCGGGTGGGCGTGACTACCTCGACGGGGACGGGAAGCCGGTTCCGGAGCCGGACGGTTATCTTCACGGGATCCCCGGCGTCGTACGCGGCGCGATCGGTGCCGACGTCGACGGTGACCGCACGGCGCGCGAGCCACCGGGGGACGAACCGCGAGACCGCCGCTGAGAGGTAGTCCTTCGTCTCGTCGAAGCCGGTTCTGTCGTCGGAGTCGCCGTGTCGTCGGTGAACCATCGTCGTGTGGGTGTCGGCAGGGGGTACGCGTCGTCGGGAGTTATGCGCCGGCGACCGAGACGAGCTCCATCAGCGGGTAGCCGTCGGCCATCGTCATCTGAGTGCGAACCGTCACGCCCTCGTGTTCGATGCGCATCTCGACGTCCATCAGCGAGCCGGTGAGCTCCGTGTAGCCGTTCTCGTGGTCGATCGCGTCGGCGACGCGGTCGTCGTGGACGGTGACCGTCACCGACTCGCAGAACGGCTGGTTCTCGATCGACTCCGCCATCGCGGCCTCCAGGCTGCGCGCGCTCGACGGGCTGACGGGCGTCCCCGCGAACTGGTGATACAGCGAGCCGAACTTGATCCCGGCCTCGAAGCACGCCTGCTGGGCGTCGGTTGCCATGTCCGTACTGCGGCGGCGCGGGCCTAAGAGGCTTCGGAGGGGCCCGAGGGTCCGCGCTCGGTGGCGACCGGAGAACCGTCGCCGGAACCACTGAGGAGCTCCTCGGTCCCGATCGGCTCGACTCCCGTCTCGTCGAGGTATCGCTCGAGTCGCGGGACCCGATCGGCGAAGTCCTCGGGGTCGTGCGAATCGGTGCCGACGACGAACCGGACGCCGCGATCGCGGAACGCCTCGAAGAAGGGTCGGGTGGGGTGAAACAGGTCGAACTCGCCGCGGTCGCCGGCCCGGCCGGCGTTGATCTCCGGGACGGTGGGGGAGTCGGCGCAGGCGGCCGCGACTCGTTCCCGGTGGGCGGCGGTCGTGAGCCCGTGAAGCGCGGGGTGGTTCTCCACGAGGTCGGCGTGCGCGAGCACGTCGAACAGCTCCGACTCGACGAGCGAGACGACCGCGTCGTAGTAGTCGTCGACGAACGCCCGGCGCTCGGCCTCGCTCGCGTCCGCGAACGACTCGAACGGGAACACCTGCTTGCCGGCGACGTAGTGGACGCTGCCGACCGCGTAGTCGAAGCCGGCCTCGTCGAGGAAGTCGCGGATACGCCCCTCCAGTTCGGGCTCGTAATCCATTTCCACGGCGTCGTAGAGGGTCAGGTCGGTGCGGTCGGCGACGGCCGAGAGCGCCTCCCGGCGACGCGCGTAGGTGCGGTCGAAGTTGCGGTTCCACAGCAGTCGTTCGTCGCGCCACGCCTGGCTCAGGCTGCAGTGGTCCGCGAACCCGACCGCGTCGATCCCCGCCGCCTCGGCGGCGTCGACCATGAGCGGGATCCCGGACCCGTCGGAGTAGGACGTGTGCGCGTGGACGTCGACGGTCACTCGTGAACGGAGGGACCGGAGCGGCCTAAGCCCGTCGCGGAGGCGAGAGCCGGCCGACGCCCGTCGGTCCTCAGGCGGGTCGGAACCGAAGCCGTTTGGTTCGGGGACCGGCATCGGTCCGTATGAACACGCTCCGTGTGACGGGCGGCCGGGTCCTCCGTCCGAACGGCTCCGTGACCGAGACCGACGTGACGATCGACCGCGACGCGGGGAGGATACTCGCGGTGGGCAGGGAGACCGCGGGCGACGGGGCGAGCGAGCGCGCCAGCGCCGACGAGGCGAACGACGCCGACGAGATTCTCGACGCTGCGGGGTCGATCGTGATCCCCGGGCTCGTCAACGCGCACACCCACGTCGCGATGACGCTGCTCCGCGGGTACGCAGACGACAAGCCGCTGGACGCGTGGCTCCGGGAGGACATCTGGCCGGCCGAGGCCGAGCTGACCGACGACGACATCGAGGCGGGCGCCGCGCTCGGCGCACTGGAGATGATCCGCTCGGGGACGACCGCGTTCGCGGACATGTACTTCGCGATGGACCGGGTCGCCGACGTCGTCGACCGCGCCGGCCTGCGCGCGCGGCTCGGCCACGGCGTCGTGACGGTCGGGAAGGACGCGGCCGACGCCCGCGCCGACGTCGAAGAGAGCATCGCGGTCGCCCGAGAGCTCGACGGCGCCGCTGACGGTCGGGTCCGGACCGCGTTCATGCCACACTCGCTGACGACGGTCGGCGAGGAGTTCCTGCGCGACGGGGTCGCCGAAGCCCGAGAGGCGGGCGTGCCGGTCCACCTCCACGCGAACGAAACGGCAGACGAGGTCGGTCCGATCGTCTCGGAGCGCGGGGAGCGTCCGATCGCGTACGCGGCCGACCTCGACGCGCTCGGCCCGGGCGACTTCTTCGCGCACGGCGTCCACCTCGACGACTCGGAGATCGACCGCCTCGCCGAGTCGGGGACGGCGGTCGTCCACTGCCCGGCCTCGAACATGAAGCTCGCCAGCGGAATGGCCCCCGTTCAGCGGCTCCGCGGCGCGGGCGTCACGGTCGCGCTCGGCACCGACGGGGCGGCCTCGAACAACGACCTCGACGTGTTCGACGAGATGCGCGACGCCGCCATGCTCGGGAAGCTCGCCGCTGACGACGCCGCCGCGGTGCCCGCCGAGGCGGTCGTGGAGATGGCGACCGCGGCTGGCGCGGACGCCCTCGGCCTCCCCGGCGGCCGGATCGAACCGGGCGCGGTCGCCGACCTCGCGGTCGTCGATCTCGACGCACCGCACCTCACTCCGGTCCACGATCCCGTCTCGCACCTCGCGTACGCGGCGCGGGGGAGCGACGTGCGCCACACCGTCTGCGACGGCGAGGTCCTCATGCGCGACCGCGAGGTCCTGACGCTCGACGCCGAGGCGGTACAAGAGCGGGCCGCAAGCGCCGCGAGCGACCTCGTCGCACGCGTCGACGACGGGACGTGAGAGCGGGGAGGACCGGCGATAGGTCGCCGACGAGAGCCGGGCGTCGGGTCGGACGGACAGAGTTAATCGGCCGCCGACCGACGGGTCAGTCGTGATCGATCTGCCCGTGGTGGCCGCGTTCGTTCCGGCGGTCATGGCGGTCATCGTCTCTCCGGGACCGGACTCGATATACACCGTTACGCAGAGCCTCAGCAGCGGGCGCGCGGCCGGTGTCGCCGCGGCCGTCGGAACGGCCACCGGCGTGCTGGTGCACGCGGCCGCCGCGGTCCTCGGACTGTCCGCGATCCTGCGCACGACCGCCGAGGCGTACACGGTCATGAAGTACGTCGGCGCCGCCTATCTGGTGTATCTCGGTGTGCAACTGCTCAGAGACGACGAGACGTTCGAAATCGAGGAGCCGATCGGAGCTGAGGACCGTTCGCTCGTCGACTCGTATCGGAAGGCAGTCACGATCAACGTTACCAACCCGCAGGTAGCCGTGTTCGTGCTCGCGTTCTTCCCGCAGTTCGTCCCGGCGACGGCGGACGCCGGCCTCCAGCTGTCAGTCCTCGGAGCGGTGTACGCGGGGCTCAGCCTCCTGTATCTCGCCGGCGTGGCGTTGTTCGCCGATCGGGTCCGGCACCTGCTGCTGGGCTCGACGACCACCCGGCGGGTGGTCCGATACGCGAGCGGCAGCGTCTTGGTCGGATTCGGCCTGCGGCTCGCGCTCGACGAGGGCCGAACCCCGTGAGAGGTGAGACGCGTCGCGAGCGACCCGCGCCCGAGAGACGAATCGGGTCGAATCGGTCCTCGATCAGGGTGGAGCCCGTGTCTTCTCGCAAAGTCAAGAGAAGCTCCGTAGAACCTCGTTAACCCGAGTACAATCCAGATTAAACCGCGTTAAGCGAGCTTCCTGTTTATGTGGTAACGGCGGCAGGACCCGAGTAGACGATGAGAGGATCCACGACAGCCATCCTACTGGTCGCGGTCGTCGCGCTCGGCGCGATGACCGGCGTCGCGGCCGCCGACGGTCACCTCCAGGTGTCCGTCGACGACGCGGACGGGGAATCGACGGTCACGGTGACCGAGAACGGCACCGCGGTCGGGAACGCGACGGTGAACGTGAGCGTCGCCGATCCCGCGAACGAGTCGTACGGCGGGACAGGTGAGTACGCGACCGACGAGAACGGTACGGTGACTCTCGAACCGGCCGACGAGGACGTCACCGTCGACGTGACCGCAGAGTACGACAACGAGACTGCCTCGACCAGCGTCGACCTCGAAGCGCCCGTCGACCTCGGGGTCGACGTGTCGGACACCGGCGGTGAGCCCGTCGTCACCGTCACCGACGACGGCGAGCCCGCGGAGAACGCCACCGTGAGCGTCGCGACCGCGGACGGACAGAACGCGACCTACGTCGGGGCAGGCGACTACGAGACCGACGAGAACGGTACCGTCGGACTCCCCGCCGCCGAGGAGAACGTCACGGTCGACGTGACGGCCACGTACGGGAGCGACTCCGTCTCGACGACGGTCGAGCTAACCGCCGGCAGCGAGGCCGGGGCGGACCAGCCGTTCGGCCTTCAGCTCCGCGAGTTCATCCGGCAGCTGCAGGACCGCGAGGGCGGCATCGGCGCCGCCGTCTCGGACTTCGTGACGGGGAACAACCCGGGGAACGCGCCGGACCACGCGGGCGGCCCCGGCGGCCCGGACGATGCGGGCAACAATAGCACCGCAAACGAGACTGACACGTCCGGAAACGACAACGCTCCGGACAGCCCGGGACAGGGCAACGGCGGCGAACGAGGGGCTCCGGACCGCGCCGGTAACGGCGACGGTGAAAAGGGCAACAACGGAAGCGGCCCCGGCAACGGGGACGGTAACAGCGGAAGCGGCCCCGACAACGGGGACGGTAACAGCGGAAGCGGCCCCGACAACGGCGGAAGCGGCCCCGACAACGGGAACGGCGGAAGCGGCCCCGATAACAGCGGAAGCGGCCCCGGAAACGGTCCACGTAACTGACGTGCGGACGAGGCCGTGACCGATCCGCGGACGGTGCGAACCGACGCGTGCGGTCCAACCGACGCGTGCGGTGCCGTACCCTCTTTTCGACGTTTTCGGCGTGACCCGGTGTCGGCAGGGTTTAGTGCGCCGTGAGCGAACCGAGAGGTATGAGCGAAACCGCGTATTCCCCGGTGTCACAGCACCTCTCGGACCTCGAAACGGCCCGAGAGGAGGGACGCCGGAAGATGGACTGGGCGCTCCAGCATATGCCGATCCTGAACGCGCTCCGCGAGGAGTTCGTCGACGAGCAGCCGCTCGCCGGCGAGACGATCGCGATGGCGATGCACGTCGAGGCGAAGACGGCGAACCTCGTCGAACTGCTCGCCGACGGCGGCGCCGAGGTCGCGATCACCGGGTGTAACCCGCTGTCGACCCACGACGACGTGTCGGCGGCGCTCGACACCCACGAGTCGATCACCTCCTACGCGGTCCGCGGCGTCGACGACGACGAGTACTACGACGCGATGCACGCCTGTATCACCCACGAGCCCACCATCACCGTCGACGACGGGATGGACATGGTGAAGCTCGTCCACGAGGAGTACCCGAATCTCATCGACTCCATCGTCGGCGGCGCCGAGGAGACGACCACGGGGGTCGACCGCCTGCGCGCGATGGACGCCGAGGGCGAGCTCCACTACCCCGTCTTCGCCGTGAACGACACGCCGATGAAACAGCTGTTCGACAACGTCCACGGCACGGGCGAGTCGTCGCTCGCGACCATCGCGATGACGACGAACCTCTCGTGGGCCGGCAAGAACGTCGTCGTCGGCGGCTACGGTCAGTGCGGGAAAGGCGTCGCCAAGAAAGCGTCCGGACAGAACGCGAACGTCATCGTCTGCGAGGTCGACCCCCGCAAGGCGCTCGAAGCCCACATGGAGGGATACGAGGTGCTGCCGATGGTCGAGGCCGCGAAGAAGGGCGACGTGTTCATCACGACGACCGGCAACCGCGACGTGATCACCCGCGAGCACTTCGAGGAGATGCAGGACGGCGTCCTGCTGGCGAACGCCGGTCACTTCGACGTGGAGGTGAACCTCGACGACCTCGACGACCTCGCGGTCGACCGCTACGAGGTCCGCGACGGCGTCGAGGGGTTCGAGATGGCCGACGGCCGGGTCCTGAACGTGATCGCCGAGGGGCGGCTCGTCAACCTCGCCGCACCGATCTCGCTGGGCCACCCGGTCGAGGTGATGGACCAGAGCTTCGGCGTGCAGGCGGTCGTCGTCCGCGAACTCGCGGCGAACGGCGAGAGCTACGAGGCCGGCGTCCACGACGTGCCCGACGAGCTCGACCGCGAGGTCGCGGACATCAAACTCGCCGCCGAGGGCGTCGAGTACGACGCGCTCACCGACGAGCAGCGCGAGTACATGGGGAGCTGGGAGCACGGGACCTGATCGGCTGAGATCGACACGCCGAGACGGACGGGTTTCGACGGAACGTGACTGGCACCGGCACACGCGACGGGATCCGGTCCGGCGTCACGTCGTCCGATCGCGCTCCGACCGGCTTTTGTGCGACGCGACCGTGTCGTTCGTATGAACCTGACGGCGGTGCTTCACAGCGGATTCGGCGTGGCGATTCTGGCCGGGATTCTCGTCTCGGACACGACGCTCCGGGTCGGCGCCTTCGCGGTCGGCGCGGTCCTCTTCGTCGCCGGAATCGTGGTATCGCGACGCGACGACGGCGACGACGCGGCGTAGCCGTCGCCGAAGTCGACCGCGTTCCCACGCGGACTTTTTCAGCCGCGGCCGCTTACGGAGAGCAGTGACAGTCACGAGCGCTCACGATCCGAGCCACCGCGAGGCCCTCTGGGAGCTGGAGGACGCCTTCGAGCGCGGCGACCTGATAAGCGTCTTCGGGCGCTGTACGGTCGCGTATGAGGGGCGCGCCGCCTCGGACCTCGGGACGGGCGACCGGCTCCTCGTGTTGAAACCCGACGGGGCCGCCCTCGTCCACACCGACGAGGGGCGTCAGCCCGTCAACTGGCAGCCGCCGGGGTCGGAGCACCGCGCCGCGGTCCGCGAGGGGCGGCTCCGAGTGCGCTCGACCAGAAGCAACCCCGACGAAACGCTCACCGTCCGCTTCGATCGGGTCCACCAGCTCTCCGCGATGGCGGTGACTGGGGGACGCGACCTCACCCTCCACGGCAGCGAGGAGGACCTCCGGACCCGGATCCTGGAACGCCCGGAGCTCGTCGAGCCGGGGTTCGAACCGCGGGAGACCGAGCGCCCTTCCAGCGCCGGCCCGATGGACGTGTTCGGCGTCGACGCCGACGGCACCCCGGTCGTCGTCGAACTGAAGCGCCGGCGCGTCGGGCCGGACGCGGTCGGCCAGCTCGCGCGGTACGTCCGGGCGCTCCGCGAGGAGCTGGGGGCGGAGACCGGCGACCGCGGTGACGGCGGCGAGGGCGGCGGGGAGACCGACCTCGTCGTCCGCGGCGTCCTCGTCGCGCCCTCGGTCACGGACCGGGCCGCGGAGCGGCTGGTGGACCGGGGGTTCGACCACGTCGCGCTCGAGCCGACGCCCGAGGGGTGAGTCGGCGGCGCCCCGGCGCCATCCGGCGGGGCCGGAGGAGGGAATCGGCGACGCCGAAACTCCCCCCGCCGACGCCGGAGAACGACGCGTCAACGCCCGAGGAAGACCCGTCGACGGCGCGGTATCGAAGGGTTTATCGCCGCAGCACGGGCTACATCGGACAAGTAGCCATGTCTGACAAACCCGCCTCTATGTATCGGACGATCGACAAGCCGTCGTACACCCGCCGCGAATACATCACCGGGATCCCCGGCTCGAAGATCGCCCAGCACAACATGGGCGACCTCTCCGCCGAGCCGGACGACTACCCCGTCCAGATCAGCCTCCGCGTCGAGGAGGAGCTTCAGGTCCGGCACGGTTCGCTGGAGAGCGCGCGCCTCTCGGCGAACCGGCACCTGATCAAAGAGCTCGGCGAGGGCAACTACAAGATGACGCTCCGCAAGTTCCCCCACCAGGTCATCCGGGAGAACAAGCAGGCGACCGGCGCCGGCGCGGACCGCGTCTCCGACGGGATGCGGCAGGCGTTCGGCAAGCCGGTCGGAACGGCCGCACGGCTGAACAAGGACGACATCGTCTTCACCGCCTACTGCGACGTCGAGCAGGCGTCCGTCGTGAAAGAAGCGTTCCGCCGCGCGTACAACAAGCTCTCGCCGCCGTGCCGGATCACGGTCGACCGCGGCGAGACGCTCCTCGTCTCGTAACTCCACCACCTTTTCGAGGCGCGGTTCTCGCAGCCGCGAGCCGTGCGGCCGGAAGCCGCGCCCTCGCGGCCGGACCCGATACGACGAACCCGCCACGTGCCGAGCCGAACTGCTGAAATACCTTCCTCGCGTATCGGAGAGCAGTGTCACAGCAGTTGGCCGAGGTCGAGACGCTGTTCCTCCACGAGGCGCGGAGCGACTACACCGTCGTCGCGAACCGAGACGGGAACCGGGTGCTCCGCGGACGGCTCGAACTCAAGGAGACCGCCGCGGGCCCGCGCCCGGGGAGGTTCCGCGTGGTCCGCGACGGCGAGGACCACCCCCGCCAGCCCGACGAGTTCGTCGACCTCGCCCGCGCGGCCGGCCGGATCCGCATCTCCGAGCAGACCTCTCCCGAGAACCGGAAACGGCTGGAAGCGATGCTCGACGGCTACCAGCTGGAGGCGATTGCCGTCCGGACCTGCCGGCGCTGCGCGAACGACGGACGGTACGGCCCGATCACGAGCGAGAGCGCGGTCGAGCACAACGACGAGCTGATCTGCCGCGACTGCGCCCGCAGAGAGCTGGAGCGGGAGCTGTCGTACAAAGGGGAGTTCACGGGCGCCGCCGAGGAGCGGTTAGAGGAGCTGCTGTACGAGTCCGGCGATCTCGATCGGATCGTTAACCTCCTGCAGGGCGGGCTCGACCCCGACCTCACGAAGTACGACGAGGTCTCCGCCAACGTCGACGACGTGAGTCCCGTGCGCACCGAGGAGTTGGACCTCCACCCGGACCTCTCGGCGCACCTCCAGGGCCGCTTCGAGGAGCTGCTCCCGGTCCAGAGCCTCTCCGTGCGGAACGGCCTCTTGGACGGCGACGACCAGCTCGTCGTGAGCGCGACCGCGACGGGGAAGACCCTCGTCGGCGAGCTGACCGGGATCGACCGCGCGCTGAAAGGGGAGGGGAAGCTCCTCTTCTTAGTTCCGCTCGTCGCGCTCGCCAACCAGAAGCACGAGGACTTCAGGGACCGCTACGGCGACCGGCTCAACGTCTCGATCCGCGTCGGCTCCTCGCGGGTGAACGACGACGGCAACCGCTTCGACCCGAACGCCGACGTGATCGTCGGCACCTACGAGGGGATCGACCACGCGCTCCGGACCGGGAAAGACCTCGGCGACGTGGGGACGGTCGTCATCGACGAGGTCCACACGCTGAAGGAGGGCGAACGCGGCCATCGCCTCGACGGACTCATCTCCCGGCTGAAGTACTACAGCGAGGAACGGATGCGGACGCACTCGGAGTACGGCGGCACGCAGTTCGTCTACCTCTCGGCGACGGTCGGGAACCCGGAGTGGCTCGCCGAGAAGCTCCGGGCGACGCTCATCGAGTACGAGGAGCGGCCCGTCCCCATCGAGCGCCACGTCACCTTCGCGGACAGCCGTGAGAAGGCGCAGATCGCCGACAAGCTCGTGAAGCGGGAGTTCGACACGAAGTCCTCGAAGGGGTACCGCGGCCAGACGATCGTTTTCACGAACTCCCGGCGGCGCTGCCACGAGATCAGCCGGAAGCTCCGGTACGACTCCGCGCCGTACCACGCCGGGCTCGACTACAAGCGCCGCAAGAAAGTCGAACGGCAGTTCGGCAATCAGGACCTCTCGGCGGTCGTCACCACGGCGGCGCTCGCGGCCGGCGTCGACTTCCCCGCCTCGCAGGTGATCTTCGACTCGCTGGCGATGGGGATCGAGTGGCTCTCCGTGCAGGAGTTCTCGCAGATGCTCGGGCGGGCCGGGCGGCCGGACTACCACGACCGCGGGCGCGTCTACCTCCTCGTCGAGCCCGACGGCGTCTACCACAACTCCATGGACCGCACCGAAGACGAGGTCGCGTTCACGCTGCTGAAAGGGGAGATGGAGGACGTCGCGACCCACTACGACGAGGCCGCCGCCGTCGAGGAGACGCTGGCGAACGTCGTCGTCGCCGGCAAGAGGGCCAAGCGGCTCAACGACCGGATGATCGGCGAGGTGCCGACGAAACACGCGGTCGGGAAGCTGCTGGAGTGGGAGTTCATCGACGGCTTCGATCCCACGCCGCTGGGCCGCGGCGTCACCAGGCACTTCCTCGCGCCCGACGAGGCGTTTTTCATCCTCGACGCGGTCCGGAAGGGGACGGACCCCTACCAGATCGTCGCCGACCTCGAACTGCGCGACGACGAGGAGTGAGTCGAGGCGGGGCGGCCCCTCCCGAGGCGACCGTGGCCGAACGCGCCTCGCCCGCGCAACGAAACGCTTTAGCGGCCGATGGGGGTACGTATGGACGCGGGACCGTGGGTTAGTGGTATACTCCGGGCCTTGGGTGCCCGTGACCCCGGTTCGAATCCGGGCGGTCCCACTTTCGCGGCGCGAGCAACACTGCGAGCTGCAGCGGTGGCGGACGGTGTCCGGAACGGCGAAGTCGACAGCTCGATCGACCCGACCCGCCTGCCGCCTTTCGAAATCCTTTTGTCTCGAATCGGCGTTGGTCCGAGTGCGAGCCGCCTTAGCTCAGACTGGGAGAGCACTCGACTGAAGATCGAGCTGTCCCCCGTTCAAATCGGGGAGGCGGCATATTCTGAACCCGCGAGCAACAGCGAACGGGTGAAGAAACGACGCCGGACCGATTTGAGCAGACGAGTCGCGAGCCCGAGCGGAGCGAGGGCGAGCGTCTCGGCGAGTTCAAATCGGGGAGGCGGCATACTTTTGACCCGATCCACATTCGTGAGCATCGGATCGGGATCGAGCTGTCATCCGTCCCCGCGAGCGCAGCGAGCGGGGGCTCTGAAGACGAGCGGAGCATCGTGAAACGACCGGGAGAACCCTCATTAGCCGTCCGGCGCTACCCACGCAGATGAGCGACGACGCGGAGTCCGACGCCGACGCCTCCGGTCCGATCGCCCGACGGAAACGCCCACTGCGCCGCGCGATGGGCGCGACGTACGCGATCGCGGGCGTCGCACACTTCCTCGCGCCGGACTCGTTCGCCCGTGTCGTCCCGTCGGAGTTCCCGCGGCCGCGGACGCTGGTGTACCTCTCCGGGGTCGCGGAGATCGCCCTCGGGCTCGGGGTGCAGTTCGACCGGACGCGACGCGCGTCGGCGTGGGGGATCGTGGCGCTGCTGGTCGCCGTCTTCCCGGCGAACGTCTACACGGTGACCGACGACGTGGCGGTCGAGTTCGCTCCGGACCGGCTCGCGGGGGTCGTTCGGGCGGCGGCGTGGGCGCGGCTCCCGTTCCAGGCCGTATTGGTGCTGTGGGCGTGGTGGCACGCGCTCCCGGAGTCGGTGTCCGGAAGCGACGCGGAAGTCGAGACGGGAGCGGCGACGGAGCCGACGAGCTAGGCCCCGGGGCGGAGCGGCGCCGCGCAGCGCCGACAGAATTCGAATCCCGGCTCGTTGGCCGCCCCGCACTGGGGGCACGTCGCGGTCGAGTCACTCTGAGCGTCCCGCGCGCTGCGCTCTCCGAGGTCGCCTCCGGAGTCGGCCGGCGCTTCCGGCCCGTACTCCTCGTCTTCCGTGTACTTCTCCGTCTCTCCGGCCCGTCGGCGCTGCTGTCGGTCGCGTCCCTCGCGAACGATCCCGCGGAGCACGCGGAAGCCGAGCGCCAGCGCGACGAGCAGCAGCGTCCCCGTGACCGCGAGAGAAACCGGGCCGAGATCGAGCATGCGAGCAGTACGGGCCGGAGGCTTAGATATTGTGGGGTGATCGCACGGCTCACGATCGGCGTCGGCGAGGCCGGCGGGTCAGTACCGTAGCGTGGCGTCGAGGATGCCGGCCGTCTGTCCGGCGCCGACGAGCCCGAGCCCGACCGCGGTCCACGTCGCCGACGGCGCCAGCGCGACCGCGACCGCGCCGGCGACACAGCAGGCGGCGCCGGCGTCGTAGATCCGCGAGCCCGCCTCGACGCGACGCGCGGTGTACGCGGACCCGGCCGCGGGGAGGAGCATCCAGCCGAAAAGCGAGACGGCCAACAGGGGGGGCGAGAGGGTGTCGGCGCCGCCGAGCGCGAGGAATCCCGCGAGGCCCGCGAGCGTCGCGGGCACTCCCGCGAGGATCACGAGCTTCCACGCGCGGAGCACGCCGCTCGCCATGTCGCGCCACGAGGCGATCACGAACGCGACGAGCAGGGCGCTCATGACCACGTGGGCGACGAACAAGGCGCGCGTGGAGACGACGTCGAGCGCCGTCGCGGCGACGACGGTCCAAGCGGCGGGGACGAGCAACGCCGGTCCGTTCTCCCTGAGCGATCGGAACACGACACGCCGATCGCGGCGGGCGAACATAAACGTCCCTCCGGCGACGGCCGGAGCCGAAGAACCGACGGATCGGTCGGTGTATCGCGATGAGTCCGAGAGTGCGGGCACCGATCGACTCAAAAACAGCCCACAACGACAGCAATTGTTCGCCTTCACCCGTGGTAACTGTACACTCGCAATCCTTATGCCCCGACGGAGCGTTCGTTAGGATGCAATGGCGACCGGAAAGGTTGATTTCTTCAACGACACTGGCGGCTACGGATTTATTGAGACTGACGACGCTGACGACGACGTGTTCTTCCACATGGAAGACGTCGAAGGGCCGGACCTCGAAGAGGGCCAGGAGCTCGAGTTCGACATCGAGTCCTCGCCCAAGGGGCCGCGCGCGTCCAACGTCGTTCGGCAGTAAGCCGATCCGATAAGGTGGGTCGGTCCGGCTGACGCCGAACGCGACTCTGACACGCGACAACGAGACTTTTGCCCGCACCGGATTCACGTCCGCCGCGGGTTCTTATCACGACACCGAGCGTCGCCGCCGCCGATCGGTTCGGCCGGCGACGACGAGCGGCGGCATGAAAACTCAGAGCGGCTGCGACGGCCGAATCAGATGTGTTGCCCGAAGAAGCCGCGCCCTTTCGTCACCTCGACGTCGCCCTCGACTTTCGTCTGACAGGCGAGGCGAACGTCGTGGCTCGGGTGGTGCGGGGGAGCCCAGAGGCGGGCCTTCTCCTTCTTTCCGGGCTCGCTGACCTCGCCGTCGACCTGGACGGCGCATGTACCGCACGACCCCATTCCGCGGCAGTTGAGCTGTTCCGACTTTCCGTTGTACACGGAGAGGCCGGCCTCCTTCAACACGTCGCGCAACACGGCGCCCTTCTCGCACTCGATCTCCTCTCCCTGATAGGATACGGTCGGCATAGACGGTCGAAGGGTACGCGACCGACCCACAAAGAGTCTGGGTACTGCGGTCGGGCGAGCGCGTCCCGGGCGGGACCGCGGTCGAGAACGGCTGCGGGGTCCGAAACGGCCGCCCGACGAGACGGGCGTGCGCCGGGCGTCAGACGCCGGACGGGGCGTTTTTTACCCTCGGCACCGCAGGACGGACATAATGGGACTCAGGTGTCTGCTCGGGCACGACTTCGACGAGCCCGAACTACGGCGCGAGCGCGAGGAGGACGGGAACGAGGTCGTCACGACCGTCACCGAGGTGAAGACCTGCGCTCGCTGCGGTGAGACGCAGGTCGTGAGCGAGAACACCGAGGTCACGACGATGGAGCAACTGACCGACGAGGCCGTCGCAGGCGCCGAGGCGACGGAGACGGGCCCGGCCGCGACGGGCCCGAACGTCGGCGGCGACCGCGCCACGTCGGGCGACGTGGGGCCGGACGCCGGGGCGGCGAACACCGAAGCGGCGGGCACCGGGGCGGTAGACGCCGAGGCGACGATAGACGCGCCCGCCGACGCGGACGGCGACGACGCCGTGATCATCGACGGCGAGCCCGCCGCCGGAGGCGACGGAGAGGGGGCCCCGGACGCGGACGACGAGGCCGCGAGCGACGCCGGAGAGGGGAGCGTCGCGGCGGACGAGGACGGCGCCGCGGCGGACGCGGACGAGGGCGCGGAGCTCCTCGAATCGGGAGCGAACGGCGAGGCGGGCTCGCTCGGGGGCGGTGAGGAGTACGCGGAGTACCCCGACGCCGAGACCGCGGAGCCGCCGGCGGCCGACGAGGAGGACGCGGAGACGGACGACGGCGTGATCCTCGACGAGGAGGACGAGCCGGCGACCGACCGCGAGCGCGGGGCGTGGCCGGAGGTCGACGAGGGGGACGACGCGGGAGCGGCGACGACTCCGTGGCCCGAACAGCGCGGGGAGGACGAGGGGTTCAGCGCGGAGATCGGCGAGGGCGGCGCGGGCGACGCCGTCGAGTTCGGCGGCGGCCTCACCCCCGAGGCGGCCGAGCCGGCCGCGGCGGACGAAGACGCGGAGTACGTCGAGGCGCCGGAGCGGGACGCCGACGGGGTCGACGGGACGGTCGAGCCGCGGGACGACGAAGCGGAGGCGGCCGACACGGGAACGGGAATCACTCGCGCCGAGAGCCCCGACCTCTCGACGTCGACTTCGGAGGCGGCGACGGAGTACTACTGCCCCGAGTGCGGGATGACCCGCGACGCCGACGGCAACTCCATGCGCGCGGGCGACATCTGCCCCGAGTGCAAGCGCGGCTACGTCACCGAGCGCCCGATCTGATCGGTCCCCGAGGCTTCTTCAGCGGGCTGAAGACCCCGTGACGAAACTGGTTTACGCCCCCCTGTCGAACGGTCGCGGCATGAAGGAGTACAAGATGCGCCGCGGCGAGCATCTGGACGACCGCATGCCCGATCTGAAGGGTTCTGTCGAGGAGTACTTCGGTGAGATCACCGATACGGAGGAGTGGCAGGGACACGAGCTGTACGTCGTCGGGGACCCTGACAATCCGGTCTTCGAGCGGATCGTGGCCGGTGCCGCCGAGTACGGGAGCAAGAAGGACAAGCTCGCGGTCCACTTCGAGGAGCGCCCGGCCGAGGACGTCATCGCCGAGGGGAACGCCGACGCCGCCGCCGACGCGGTCGACGCGAAAAACGAGTTC
Source organism: Halorubrum sp. Boch-26 (assembly GCF_029889805.1). Lineage (GTDB taxonomy): Archaea > Halobacteriota > Halobacteria > Halobacteriales > Haloferacaceae > Halorubrum. Next base: position 26,728 of record NZ_JARANT010000029.1, read on the forward strand.
TTACTGGAGGCGACCGGTCGCGACGCGAAGTCCCGCCGCGACTCGCTGAAGCGCGAGGTCGAGGACGAGGCGCCCGACTACTGAGACGAGTTCCGCCCGCCGACGCTACTTGTACGACCGGTCGTCCGCGCGGACGAGCGCGCCGCCCTCGTCGACCTCGGTCACCGAACAGTTGTCGGCCGACAGCTCCGTGAGCGACCGCACCACCGAGAGGCCTCGGCGCTCGCCGACGGCGAGCCGGATCGGGTTCACGTGCGTGACGGCGACGACGGTCCCCTCGCGGGCGCGTAGGTCCGCGACCGCGTCGAGGACGCGCTCGCGGACGGCGAGCCAGTTCTCGCCGCTGTCGGGCGCGCGCTCGGCCGCCGCCCGCCCGTTCTCCAGCAGGTCGAACGCGGGGAAGCGCTCGAAGAAGTCGCCGGAAGTGAGCCCCTGGAAGACGCCGAAGTCGCGCTCGCGGAGCCGCGGGTCGGTCTCCACGTCGACCCCGGCCGCCGCGGCGATCGGTTCGGCGGTCTCGACGGTCCGCGCGAGATCGGAGGCGACGACCGCGTCGACCGCGTGGCGCTCGGCGAGGGCGTCGGCGACCGCCGCGGCCTCCTCGCATCCGGCGTCGGAGAGCCCGACGGGCGCCCACCCCTGGATCCGCCCCGTCTCGTTCCACTCGGTCGTCCCGTGTCTGACGAACAGCGTGCTCACGGTCGAACGTCGAGAGCGCGCGCCAAGGAGATTTCGACGAGAGACGGGCGTAACCCGACGGGTGCCGGTCGACGACAGCCTATTGACCGCGGACCGGGTACTGTGACCGAATGCGTCAGGACTCGATTCCGTCCGCGGTCGCCGACCGGCTGTCGACCGCGGCCCGTCACCTGCGGGCGGCCCGGCGGGCCGCCCTCGACCGCGTCGCCGTCGAGGAGACGGAGTGGGAGTACGCGGGCCGGACGTGGTCGTGGCCGGCCGGCGAGGCGATGACCTACTTCCGCGAGCTCGCGCCGGGCGAGCGCGAGGTCCTCGACGGGCTGGTCGCGGAGCTCGACGACCTCGGCGAGGCGGGGAGCGCGGACGGCGCCGTGGCGGACTCGGGAGCCGAGGTCATCGGGACCGGGACGGGCCGCGTCGCCGTCGCGATTCCGGGGTCGGCTCGCGAGGGCGAGTCCGAACCGACCGACGGAGGGTCCGAACCGACCGACGGCGACCCCCTCGTCGCGAAGTTGGCGCGGTACGGCCCCTCGGCCGAGATGGGCGACGGGCGCCCGCAGAACCGCCGGGAGCGACGGATCTGGGCGGCGGTCGAGTCGCACCCGTTCCTCCCGGTTCTCGACGGCGGGTCCGGTGGAGACTGGATCGCCATGCCCCGGGCGGACGTGCCCCCGGACGAGTCCGTGCGGGAGGAGGCGCTCGACCGCGTGCGGGCCGCGCTGGCGCCGCACCGCGACCGGTTCCACTTCGACGAGTTCAAGCCGGAGAACGTCGGCGCCTACCGCGGCCGGTACTGGGTCGTCGACTACGGCCGACCGGCCGGCGACCCGCTGTTCGTCGATCCGCCGGGGGAGTCGGAGCCGTCCGAGTCCGACCCGAACGCGAGCGACCCGGCTGAAACCGACCCGGACGCGAGCGAGAACCCTCAGGATCGATCTCATGAAAATTAATTCAGAATTGAGTTAAAACTTCGACAGCCTTATCCCGGCGGGGCGCGAAGAGGAGGTATGAGCATAGAAACTGTGTTACTGGCGGTCGGAACCGAAGACGAGACGCAAACCGAACAGATCGCGCGGGAGGCGATCGCGGTCGCCGAGCCCACGGGCGCGGAGGTCGTGTTGACCCACGTGTTCACCGACGAGGAGTTCGACGGCGTCCGCTCGAAGCTCGGCGTCGACGAGTCGAGCGAGGGGTCGACCCCGGACGCGGTCGCCGAGCGACACACGACGACGCGGGCGCTCGCGAAGGCGCTCGACGAGGCCGGTGTCGACTACTCGATCCGCGGCGCAGTCGGCGACCACGCCGACGAGGTCGTCGGGATCGCCTCGGCCGTCGAGGCCGATCGCGTGGTGGTCGGGGGGCGACGCCGGTCGCCGACCGGCAAGGCCGTCTTCGGCAGCGTCGCGCAGGAGGTCATCCTCTCGTCGCCGTGCCCGGTGACCTTCGTGCGGGACGCCGCCGCCTGAGCGATCAGCGCGCCCTCCCGTCGCCGGTCGCAGTGAATCCCCGTCCCCGTGTCCGATCGCGGCGAACCACTTCGGGAAGCGTCCCTCTTAAGTAATACCGGTCCGCGCTTTTAGCCAATGTACTACGTTGGCGTCGACCTCGGGGCGACGAACGTCCGGGCGGTCGTCGGCGACGGCACGGCGGAAATCCTCGGATCCGACGAGCGGGGGACCCCCCGCGGACCGAACGGGATCGCCGTGACCGAGGCCGTGCTCGGCGTCGTCCGCGGCGCGTGCGCCGACGCCGAGATCGACCCGACGGAGGTCGTCGCGGCCGGGATCGGCTCGAACGGCACGCTCGACCTCGCCGCAGGGGT